>PMMO01000131.1 GCA_003162215.1 Ignavibacteriota bacterium | reverse complement strand
CCGGGCATTTCGGCGGTCTCGCCACCAACCAGAGCACAACCATTCTCTTTGCAGGCCTTGGCAAAACCGGCGATGACCTGGGTAGCCGTTGCAAGATCCAGCCGGCCCGTTGCATAGTAGTCGAGGAANNAAAAGCGGACTCGCGCCGCAAACAAGGATGTCATTGACACAGTGATTGACGAGGTCCTGGCCGACCGTATCATGCCGCCCCGCGAGGCGGGCAACCATCAGTTTTGTTCCGACACCGTCGACACTCGAGACGAGAACCGGTGATTGCATTCGTGGAAAACGCGCGTCATAGAAAGCACCGAACGCACCTATGTCCCGTANNCGCTTGATGTGCCGGACGAACTCTTCACCGGTGGCGATATCCACACCTGACTGGACATAGGTCGTTGCCATGAGAACTCCGAAGGGGGTAGAACAGAGATCCAGCGAGATGGTAGAGAGAATTGTGGGGAATTGCAAGGAGTGACCGATCTCTTCGTTTGCGATTCTTGTCTTCCACCGGTATATTCATCCGAACTCTCCAACATGCTCAATCAGGTTGATCCATGGCAACAGTGCATTTTAAAGACAGCGACACGGCGCTGACCGCAGGCAAGATTATCTGCCTTGGGCGAAACTACGTTGAACACGCGAAAGAAATGAAAGCCGAAATCCCCGGAGAACCGGTCCTCTTTCTGAAACCCTCTACCGCGATCCTTCCTGATGGCGGGACGATCATTGTTCCTCCCTTCTCCCGCGAACTCCACCACGAAGTAGAATTGGTGGCACTTATTACCAGAGGAGGAAGCAAAATCCCACGCCCGGACGCAATGAGTCACATTGGGGGGTACGCGGTCGGCCTCGATATGACGCTTCGCGATGTCCAGGCAGATGCTAAAAAGAAGGGGCTTCCCTGGACTATCTCAAAAGGTTTTGACACTTCCGCTCCCCTCTCCTCCTTTGTTACGCGAGACGCCGTTGCCGATCCTCACAATCTGACGATCTCGCTAGCCGTCAATGGAACGCTGAAACAGCACTCTACAACTCGAAACATGATCTTCCGCTTGGACGAAATCATTGCTTACATCTCTTCCATATTCACTCTCGAGTCCGGCGATCTGATCTTCACCGGAACACCGGAGGGAGTCGGGCCAGTACAGCCAGGCGACGCCATGGTCGCGGAAATTGAGGGAATCGGCACGCTCACGGCAAATGTCGGCCCATTCTCCGCATACCAACACGTTGGAAATCATGGTTCAAAGCAGTAAATTATGGTTTACTCCGAAACAACACGTTGGAGCATCTGATTGTCAGAACTGCCACAAGATTCGTCGCTGCCGAAAATCTATTCCCCCCAACAAGTGGAAGAGAAGTGGTATGAATTCTGGGAGAAGAACCATCTCTTCCGCTCCCGGGTGAACCCCGGGAAGAAACCTTACACGATCGTCATTCCCCCCCCCAACATCACCGGCGTCCTCCATATGGGGCACATCCTGAATATTACGCTTCAGGACGCGTTCATTCGGTACCATCGCATGATGGGCGATGAGTCATGCTGGATCCCGGGAACAGACCACGCCGGTATCGCCACGCAACACGTGGTGGAACGCTCTCTTACGAAAGAGGGAAAGACCCGGTACGATCTTGGACGCGAGATGTTTATCCAGCGGGTATGGGAGTGGCGAAAGCAATATGGTGGCGTCATCATCAAGCAGTTGCGCAAACTCGGCGCATCCTGTGATTGGGAACGCGAACGCTTCACAATGGACGAAAGCCTCTCTGCCGCAGTGCGCGAGGCCTTTGTGCGCCTCTACGAGGAAGGCCTGATCTATCGCGGCAAGTATATAGTGAACTGGTGCCCGAAAGACCATACTGCCATCAGTGACGATGAAGTGAACTTCTTCGAGCAGAAGGGGAAACTCTATTATATCAAGTACCCGATTCTCAGTAACAACGCTTCCGCGCCGACCGGCAAGTATCTTACGGTTGCAACTACCCGACCGGAAACTATGCTGGGTGATACCGCAATAGCAGTAAACCCCAAGGACGAGCGCTATGCCCATCTGGTGGGGAAAAAAGCGCTTCTCCCCCTGACTGACCGCGAGATTCCGATCATTGCAGATGATTTCGTTGACCCTGCATTCGGCACAGGTATGGTAAAGGTGACGCCCGCTCATGATCCGAATGATTTCATGATCGGGCAACGCAAGAACCTGCCACAGATCAACATCTTCGACATCTCGGCGAAGCTCAACGAAAATGCACCGCGCAAATACCGCGGCATGGACCGTTACGATGCCCGGCGACAGGTGCTTGAGGATCTCGAGAAAGAAGGATTGCTCGTCAAGACCGAAGAGCACGTACATAACGTCGGGCGGTGCTATCGTTGCGATACGGTCATCGAGCCCTATCTCTCCGATCAGTGGTTCGTGCGGATGAAACCGCTGGCCGAACCCGCCCTACGTGTTGTCACCGACGGCACAATTCGGTTCTATCCGGACCGGTGGGTCAAGGTATACCAGCACTGGATGGAGAACATCCGCGATTGGTGCATTTCCCGCCAGCTCTGGTGGGGTCATCGCATTCCCGTCTGGTTCTGCCAGGGAGAAGGCATCCGGCCCGGTTGTCCGGAACCGATTGTGCGTCGCACCGCGCCTGATCGTTGCCCGACGTGCGGAAGCACGAACCTCCGCCAGGATGACGACGTCCTCGATACGTGGTTCTCGTCCTGGCTCTGGCCATTCTCCGTGCACGATTGGCCACGTGATAAGGAACTTGGCAAGGCGGAAGACCTGCGCTATTTCTTCCCGACAAACACCCTCGTCACTGCGCCCGACATTATTTTCTTCTGGGTCGCGCGCATGATCATGGCGAGCCTGAAGTTTGGCCCGAGTTTTACCGGGAGCAACGACCCCGCGAAAAACATCCCCTTCCGCGATGTCTATTTCACAAGCCTTGTGCGAGACGACAAGGGGCGCAAGATGTCCAAGTCGCTCGGCAACTCACCCGAGCCGCTGGATCTGATTGCAGAGTTCGGGGCCGACGCTGTGCGCTTCACCATTCTCTTCCTTGCACCACTCGGGCAGGATATTCTCTACTCGCACGAGAAGAATGAAATGGGGCGCAATTTCGCAAACAAAATCTGGAATGCCGGCCGTTTCCTCCTGATGAACCGTGACCAGATCGGCGAAGCACCGCGGCCGGCGAAGTCCGGCGCATGCAATCTGGATCATCTTGACCTTGCGGACCGTTGGATCCTCTCACGGCTGCACTCCACCACGGCAGGAGTGTTCAGCGGTTTGCGAGAGTACGCGATCAACAAGATCTCAAAAAGCGTCTATGATTTCTTCTGGCACGACTACTGCGATTGGTATATCGAGATGGTCAAGTCGCGCCTCTACGGCAATGAACCGGATGATGTGAAGAAAGCCGTGGTCTCACGCGCGCTTGACATCTATGATGCTGCGTTACGCTTGTTGCATCCTCTCATGCCGTTCATCACAGAGGAGCTCTGGCAGAACATCCGTCACCGAAAGCCGCCGGAATCCATCATGCATGCGCAGCTGCTTGCCGCCGATACGTCGTTCATCGTACCCGACGTCGAACAAGAGATGGCCTTCGTGCAAAATGTGATCGATGCGCTCCGCACACTCCGAAGCGAAATGACTATTCCGCCTTCCAGAGAGATCACCCTCCAGATGCGGGTCAGTCACGGTCATTCAGCAGACAGCGTGCGTCGCTATGAAGGATACCTGCAGCGTCTCGCGCGGGTGACGTCGTTGACGTTTCTGAGCGGTGAGGGCAGACCAAAGATCGCCGCAAGCTCCGTTGTGGATGGCGAAGAGCTTTTTGTGCCTCTCGAAGGAGTGATCGATCTCGAGGTGGAGCGCGCCCGCCTGCAGAAGGAAATCGACCGTGTGGCGTCAATGCTGGAGGGCGTCCGCCGTAAACTGAACAACGAGAGCTTTGTCGAAAAAGCACCGAAGGAGGTTGTCGACAAAGAGCGGGAGAAGCTGGACGCGTTCGCGCATACTATGGAAAAGTTGGAGAAGAATCTGGAAATGCTGAAATCGTAACCGGGACCACGCATGCCTCAGGCTCGTATTACCAGTGCCATACTTGCTGAACTCTGCTCGATAACCGGACAGGATGCTGTCACGACCGACCATGAAGCGCTTCTGCTCTATGGCCAGGATGAGACCGAAGACCTGGTGTTCGAACCGGAGGTAGTGGTGAAGCCCGGCACCACGCAGGAGGTGTCTGCGATTCTGGCACTGGCAACACACCACCGGATTCCCGTCACTCCACGCGCGGGTGGCACCGGGCTCTCCGGGGGTGCACTGCCGGTACACGGCGGCATTCTCCTATCGATGGAGCGGTTTAACCGCATTCTCGAGATTGATGAACGCAATCTGCAGGCGGTGGTCGAACCGGGCGTTATCACGCAAAAGCTCCAGGAAGCGGTTGAAGAACTCGGGCTGTATTATCCTCCTGATCCTGCATCACGCGGAAGTTGCCATATCGGCGGGAACCTCGCCGAATGTGCGGGTGGACCCCATGCGGTGAAGTACGGCGTGACAAAGGACTACGTTCTCAGCCTTGAAGCGGTATTGCCGAATGGCGAGGTGTTCACCACGGGCGCTCGTGTCTTGAAGAACGTGTCCGGATACAATCTGACGCAGCTGATCGTCGGGAGCGAAGGGACGCTTGCCGTCATCACCAAGGTCACGCTCCGTCTCATCCCCCTGCCGAAACACCGGAAGGTCGTCCTCGTGGCATTTGCCACCCTGGAGGATGCGGCGGCAGCAGTCGTAACTATCTTTCAACGCGGTATAACCCCGTCCGCCTTGGAGTTCCTGGAACGTGCTGCGGTGAAGGCGGCGGAAGAACGCCAGGGAAAACGCTTCCCGAACAGCGAAGCAGCCGCACAACTTCTCATTGAAGTGGACGGCTACCACGAAGAACCGCTGTTGGAAGAAATCCAGGTCATCGCAGAAGCCGTGGAAGCGCATCATGCCGTCGATGTTCTTCTGGCGGAAGATCGCGCAAAGGTCGAGGAAGTCTGGGCTCTGCGGCGTGGCATTGGCGAGGCCGTGAAGTCTATTTCAGCATACCGTGAAGAAGACACCGTCGTCCCGCGCGCCAGGCTGCCGGAACTGGTCTCGGGGACAAAGAGAATTTGCGACAGGCATGGTCTGACAACAATCTGCTATGGTCACGCCGGCGATGGCAATGTGCATATCAACATCTTGAAAGACACGATGGATGAGCAGACATGGGAACGGGTGATCGATCCCGCGATCCGGGAACTGTTTACCTTCGTGGTATCACTGGGCGGTACAATTTCAGCGGAACACGGCATCGGATTCTCGCAGAAGTCGTATCTGCCCATCGCCTTGTCTCCAGTGGAGCTTCGCTTGATGCGGGAAATCAAGAAACTCTTCGATCCGGCAGGCATTCTGAATCCGGGCAAAGTGTTTCCTGACTGACCGTTGCTTCTTCTCATCTTTCGGCTATATTAGGCATTATGGATCGACGGGTCATTGAACGCATCATCCGCGAGGTAGTCGCGGAAAAACTCGGAACTTCCGGCGGCCACTCCTGCAAGGGTGACTGCAAGGAGGGAGTATGCCTCGACGGTTTGTGCGTCGTGCACAACGCCGAAGGGGTCAAGAACATCGTCAGTAACGGCGCTTCCCGCATCACCGCAGGAAGAGGCATTGAAGCTGCCGGCGGGGTTTTGGCTGATCTTGCCCGCATGATTGATCACACCCTCTTGAAACCCGAGGCGACACCCGGTGAAGTGCAGAAGCTTTGTGAAGAGGCCAAGAAATTCACCTTCGCCAGCGTGTGCATCAACGCAGGATACGTACCTCTTTGCGCCCGCTTGCTCCGCGGCTCGCCGGTGCGCGTCTGTACGGTCATCGGCTTCCCGTTGGGTGCAACCTCCACGGCGACAAAAGCCTTCGAGACCGAGCAAGCGATACGCGACGGCGCACAGGAAGTAGACATGGTCATCAACGTGGGCATGCTCAAAGCGGGGGAGTTGCAGTATGTCGAGCGCGATATTGCCGCAGTCGTCAATGCCGCGCGGCGTCAGAAAGTGCTGACAAAAGTGATCATCGAAACTGCACTTCTCACCGACGAAGAAAAGGTGAAGGTCTGTTTGCTGGCGAAGAAAGTGGGCGCAGACTTCGTCAAAACATCGACCGGGTTTGCCAAAGGCGGAGCCACAGCAGGCGATATCGCACTCATGCGCCGGGTCGTGGGAAGCGCAATGGGCGTCAAAGCATCCGGCGGCGTGCGTAGCCGAGAAGATGCACTGGCAATGGTTGCCAGTGGCGCCGATCGCATCGGGGCAAGTGCGAGCGTTCGCATCGTGGGTGGCGAATCGGGCGAACCTCAGAAGGCCTACTAATGCCCCATCGAGAACGGACATATGATCTCCGGGGGCTCCCGGTGGCCATTCTGGTTGCCGGCCTTCTGGCAGGGTGTTCGCCATCCAGGCAAACAACCAGCGTCCAGGCACAGAATGCTGAAGATCAGATCCGCGCTGCTGAGGCCTCTTTCCGACCATCCGACCATGATCCGCAGCAAGAGCGCGCACAGACAATGGCTCTTCATGCCGTTGACAGTGCACGAGCGCAAAACCCGTACGAATCACCGCTGCCGACCGCAGGCGAGATGGTGCAGGGATTTAGAGTGCAGGCTTTCTCAACAACAGATATCGACCTGGCGAGGGCAAAGAAGGCAGACCTCGAGGCAATGTTCCCGGGAGAATGGTTCTATATCGACTATGCTTCCCCGAGCTACAAAATCCGCGCAGGAAATTTTCTTGCCAAACTCGATGCGGATCGCTTTGCACGCTTGATGGATGAAATGGGATTTGTCGACGCGTGGGCCGTGCCTGAGAGAGTATACACGAACATTGGACGGCGGCCAACCCCGCCGCCACCGCCGGAGCAACAGCCGGAAATCAAGTGATACAGATCCAATTGACAATGGTCAATCCACAATCGACTATTGTCAATTGGATCTGTATCGGAATCGAACCTCCACCCCTTCAACACTCCACCTCGCCCGCACTTTCACCGTGTCCGGGTAAACTGTAAAAGGCGCGCTGGGCACAAACGGATGCGGTAGGCCCGCCCGGAATCGACCATCTCCGTCCAGATCTTCAAAGGCGTCGATGCGATACCGCCCCTCAGGGAGTCGGTCTATGAGGAATTTCCCGGGCTTATCGACACGAATCTCGAAGCTGCGCTGCGGCGTCTGATCAGTCGTCCTCGCCGATACTACCACCCCATGTCCGCCGGACGACCCTGCCAGGGTTCCCTCGATCGTTCCAAGCAGGCGGGAATCAAGAGTCTGGAACCGCAACGTGTACAGCGAATCATGCCAGAGCACTCCCCTGCTGTCGCGCAACGAATCCAGCGAGACCCGGAAGGTGTACCAGGCAAATGATTTCAGAGGGGTCGACGGAAAAACAAAAACTTCCGCCGGCGTGCGGGGGCGAACTTCGATCGGCACTGTTCGGGCAGAACTATCTCGCAGTGATATGCCATGGATGGCGGTTGAAAGATCCACCGGCCTTCGGAAATCCATCTCGAAGACAGGAACAAGAGCAAGAGCCCTGGCACTGTCTGCCACCGCCCGGACAATGGGGTAGGGCTTGACGGTATCCGGAGTCGATGTCCCGCTGAACGCAGACGACGCATTGTTGGTATCCAACCGGTTGCCTGCACGATCAAGTATCCCTCGCACAGCCAGACGGTACGCTCTAGTGCTGTCCATCGATTCGGCAATTTCAATATTCGCGAGCGCCTGATTTCCCATGCTTTGATACTGTGCGCCTATGGCAAGCCCGGCCTTTGACGTCGTGTCAGAGAGAGAAAAGACCGCCCGGGGAAAAGTAAGAGTATCAATGGGCTCACTAAACCGAACCAGCAGGTGCTTGGAGTCAACGGCGCTCACACTCGCAAGAAATGGGCGCGTCGTATCTTCTTTCGACAGACGGAACCAGACACCGCGCACTTCCGGCCTGCCGTCGTTAACGACAGCATCCTCCGTTGCGACACCAAATTGATCGATCTCCCGGTCATAGAGCAGATTGCGATACTCATCGCGCACCGCAATGACCCTGTAGGTTCCGAATGCGACATTCCTCAAACCAAACGTACCGTCTTTTCCGGTTTGCATAATATACTGCGGACGCGTGTGCGTTGGATCAAGCGTGTCAGGATCGACATCGCGCAAGTTGTAGGCAAAAATCATGACGCCATCGGGGTGCTCATCGAAGACCCGGCCGCTGATCATCCCACGGTCAATGGAGTCGCCGGTGCTGAAGGCCAGAGTATAGGCATGGGCCATTTTGTTCCCTCCGCGAGCCGGCAGGTCGGAGATATCGGTCCCCACGGTAACCACGTACGTTGTGCTCTTCCGGAGTTCCTCGCCAAAATGAATCGTGACTTCCGTCCCGCTCCAGTCGAATTCCAGCCGGCCAACATACGGCGAGATGAACACCGCTTCTTCTGCCGTACGGCGGTCGACGTATTCACTGAATTCGAGTTCGATGTGGGATGGCACAATACGGGTCGCATTGCTATCCGGGTACGACCTGATAATCAAAGGAGGAATGGTATCCGGCGGCCCTCCTGAAGGTAACACTTGTCCGGCACACCCATCAAAAACTGAGAGCGCCCCACACATGAGCCCAAAAAAGAAGGCGGAAGAGAACAGAACTCGATTCGTCGTGTATGTAATCATCTTTTCACTCGTTCACCTGCGTGTTCTGGCCCGTCGATACTTCCTGACGTTCTGCATATGCTCGGCAAAGGTTCTGGCAAACCAATGTCCCCCATGGGTGTTCGCAACAAAGAACAAATATCCATGCTGCTCGGGATACAGCGTCGCGAGCATGGACGCCTTTCCCGGGTTGTTCACCGGTCCCGGAGGCAAGCCGGCATACAGGTAGGTGTTATAGGGATTGGCGATCCGGAGATCGGCGTAGAGGACGCGCCGGGGTCCATTCTCGAAAATGTACTGCAGGGTCGGGTCAGCTTCAAGCTTCATTCCGATGCGAAGGCGATTGTGGTACACACCCGCAATCACCGGTCGCTCTTCATCGAGCACGGCTTCCCCTTCCACTATCGAAGCGAAGGTCACCGCCTCCCGCACCGTCCATCCGAACTCCCTGGCCCGATCCCGCAGGGAATCGGCAAAAAATCGTTTGAATTCCTCAATTTGCTTCTCTACGATTTCCGTTTCCTCCTGATCCCACATCAGACGGTAGGTATCGGGCAGAAGATACCCTTCCAGACTCGGTCCTTCGAGGCCGCACTTCCGGACAAAGCTGGGATCGTTCACGAGGTCAATGTAGCGGAGGCTATCGATGCCAAGCGCGCGAGCGAACAGCCGCGCTTGTGCACGCGCCCGGAGGCCTTCAGGGATGGTCACCGTGATCAGCTGGTTATTTCGGCCCTCACGCATTGAAAGGAATATCTCCGCGTTCGACATTCCCGCACGGAACACGTACTTGCCCACCTGCAGTCGTTCTGTTCCTCCATAAATGCGCGCGGTGAGATGGAACAAGAGACGATTGCGAATGATGGAGCCACGTTCGAGAGAATCCATGATTGCGTGAAATGTCGCGCCACGGGATATATACACGAAGCGTTCTGACTGGTCTGGAAACGTATTAGGCCAGTAGAGTGCGTACGAGAAGAATGCAACACCAGCTACCAACAGGATGACGATGCCGGCCAGAATGAAATGAAGGGTTGATCGGGATGTAGTCGACGAAACCATCGTGTTCAGGCAAGCTCCAATCCGGCTACTGCAGTGAGATCAAGAGGCGATTGTATCCCGCTTGAGCGTTTCATCCACCCGACATAGGCAATCATCGCGCCGTTATCCATGCAGAACTCAAGACGGGGTGTGAAGAGGCGCAGTCCTTTGCCGGCACATGCTGCACCGAGAGCGGCACGGAGGCCGGCATTGGCGGATACTCCCCCGGCGATTGCCACGTCATGCACGCACGTCCATTCAACTGCACGCATGGTTTTCTGCACAAGCACATCAACAACCGATTGCTGAAAGCCCGCACAGAGGTCGGCAAGCGCAGCGTCCCCCGAGGGAACCCCGTGGTCCCGCAGGTGATACAGCACCGCGGTTTTTATTCCGCTAAAGCTGAAGTCCAGACTCTGCGGGTCGAGGAACGATCGCGGGAATCGTATTGCGAGGGGATTCCCCTGAGATGCGAGAGCATCAATGCGCGGCCCACCGGGATATCCAAGACCGAGCATTCTTGCCACTTTGTCGAAGGCTTCCCCCGCAGCATCGTCACGGGTCTGTCCGAGAACCTGATGTCGGAATGGTCCCTCAACATGCACCAGCATCGTGTGCCCCCCGGAGACAATCAGCGAGAGGAAGGGGAATGCGGGTGCAGGATCGTGGAGCAGTACAGAGTACAAATGCCCTTCCATGTGGTTGACTCCAACGAAAGGGACACCAAGACCGTACGCCAGGGCCTTGCCAAAATTCAGCCCGACAAGGAGCGCACCAACGAGACCCGGTCCGAAAGTCGCTGCAACCGCATCCAGATCTCTTTTCTGGCAACCGGCGGTGTCAAGGGCTTCTTGCACAACCTGCGTGATGAGGCGCTGGTGGGCCCGCGAGGCCAGTTCCGGCACAACGCCGCCGTATTTCCTGTGTACATACTGCGACGAGATCACGTTCGAAGAGACCCGGCCATCCCGCACGATTGCCGCAGAGGTTTCGTCACACGATGTTTCGATTCCGAGAACAGTCATGACATGTAGTGTACGGAAAGAGGCCAAGACATTCAAGAAAACGAATGAAAAACCTTGCTTCTACGGACCCGATTGGTTATATTTATCTGATTTTTAATCGAGGTGAAGAGATGGCACGTGTGTGTGATATTTGCGGCAAGAAACCGATTTCAGGCAACAACATCTCGCATGCGCACAACCTCACGCGCAGGCGCTGGATGCCAAACCTGCAGGAGGTCCGTGCAAACGTCAACGGCCGTACACGCCGGATGACCGTCTGCACAAACTGCCTGAAATCCAACAAGGTGACGAAAGCCGCCTGACGGTTCGCAAGTCTTGATAGCACGAAAGCCATCATCATGACCTGATGGCTTTTTTGTTTGTCCCCTCTCCCGGCGATCATTCATGCCTAGACTCCAACTTGAGCTCAATCTTCCCAACCAGCTGACGCTGTTGCGGATTGCGTTGACGCCGGTGTTTGTCGCTTTTCTCCTTTCGGATTCGCTGACCCTCCGTCAGCTTTCTCTGGCCGTGTTTGTCATTGCTGCGCTTACCGACTGGTACGACGGTTGGATCGCGCGGAAAATGGGATATACCACACGCTGGGGGAAATTCCTTGATCCTCTGGCCGATAAGATCCTCTCCTCTGCTGCTCTGCTCGCGTATGTAAGTCTCGGATTGGTCGATGCCTGGATGGTCTGGGTGGTGATCTTCAGAGACTTTCTTATCACCGGACTCCGCAGTTATGCCGAATTGCATGACCAGCCGATTGTCACCTCCCGAGGAGCCCAGGCCAAGACATTCGGCGAGTTCGTCGTCATCTACTACATTCTCATCCTGTACGTCATCCGGAGCATTCCCATAGTGTATCAGGAATGGGGTTTCACCATCGATAGTTTGATGCATCCCCGGGTCCTGTTTGGTATGATGCTTCTTGTCACCCTGTCCACAGTCGGGACCGGGATAGCCTACCTGTTCGATAACAGAAAGATGATTCGTGAACTCCTCGAACAACTCCACTGGCGGAGACCCGCCTGAAGGATTTTCTCCGCGCATTCCGTTCGTCCCCAACGTGATCGCCACGGGTCTGTTTAGCGGGTACATCCCTTGGACTTCAGGCACGTTTGGCACGCTTGTAGGGTTGCTCTTCTATTGTATCCCTGGCGCAGAAGATCCATTCGTGCTGGGCATAATGGTCGTCGTTGGGTTTTTCGTCGGCGTGTGGTCCTCTGCCCGTGTTGCGGCAGTGGTCGGTCACCGCCTGACACGGAGCGCTGAATTATCCAAGCAGCTCTTTCAGCAGGGAGAGCATGCAACGGCCGACCCATCGATCGTCGTGATCGACGAGATCGTCGGGATATGGATCACTCTCCTCTTTCTGCCTAAAACCATTCCGGTGATGATCATCGGGTTCCTCGCATTCCGGGTTTTCGATATTCTCAAACCGCAACCTGCACGCAACCTGGAAAAGATCCCCAACGGATGGGGGATTATGCTCGACGACGTCATCGCAGGCATCTATGCGAATATCGTGACGCAGCTTGCGTGGTTTCTCTGGGTAAGAATGGGATTCTAAATGACCGCTGAAATCCTCACGATCGGCGACGAACTGCTCATCGGGCAGGTCATCAACACCAATCAAGCGTACATTGCAGAACAGCTGAATCTCATCAGCCTCCGCGTGGCACGCATGACGAGCGTGGGTGATGAAATGGATGAGATTCTCCCGGCATTCCAGTCTGCATGGGAGAAATATGACGTCGTCATCGTCACCGGGGGTCTCGGGCCGACACACGATGATATTACAAAGAAGGCGGTCTGCAAATTTTTCGACAGCGATCTCGTCAACAACGACCAGGTACGCAGGCACATCCTGGAGCTTTGGAAGCGCCGGAATATGCAGTGGACACAGTCATCCGAAGAGCAGACGATGGTGCCCAGGAAAGCTGCATTGATCGAGAATCCGGTTGGGACGGCGGCAGGGTTCTTGTTCAAAGACGGACAGAAGAGGTTCATCGTGCTGCCGGGCGTGCCGTACGAAATGAAAGAAATGATCGACGGGTCGGTGATCCCCCTGCTCTCACCACTTGCCGGTGGAATGACAATACGACACCGGACGTTGAGAACGACAGGGATTCCTGAGAGTGTGCTGGCCGAACGGCTGGGGGATATTGAGGCTCTGTTGCAGGGGGCAAAGCTGGCGTTCCTCCCGGCACCGACCGGAGTGCGACTCCGGATCACTGTGTTTGACACAAACCCCCATGCGGCGGAGCGGCGGGTACACGAGGTCGAGGAGCGCATTCGTTCGCGCGCTGCCAAGTTCATCTACGGAGTGGAGAAGGAAGAACTCGAAGAAGTACTCGGAAGGATTCTGACCGAACACAAGCTGACAATTGCTGTCGCCGAATCGTGTACCGGCGGATTCATACTGAACAAGCTGACAAACATAAGCGGGAGCTCAGCGTATGTCGAACGGGGCCTGGTGACTTACAGCAATCGGTCGAAGATAGAACTGCTGGGTGTGCCGGAGGAACTCATCAAGGGCCATGGGGCTGTCAGCAAAGAAGTTGCCGAAGCCATGGCTGCGGGAGTCCGCCGCCTGGCAGGAACCGACTTCGGCCTATCCACAACGGGCATCGCGGGCCCGACCGGAGGCACGGAAGAGAAGCCGGTGGGTTTGGTTTGGATCGGATTTGCGAGCGGACATGAGACTGTCGCGGTCAAGCATCAGTTCGGAGGTTCCCGAAATCTCATCAAGGAACGCGCGTCTCAAGCAGCGATGGAGATGGTACGCAATAGGATCAACTTCCCATAGCTTACGGATCATCGGTAAGTATTCTTCGGCTCCTCACTTGATGGAGGTCAGACGTGACAGCGCGTGAACGCGTGCTCGCCGCCCTTAACCATCGCCCTCCCGACCGCGTGCCTATCGATTTCTCCGGCCACCGGTCCTCCGGCATCCATGCGATTGCCTATGCCCGATTGCGCGAATTCCTTGGTCTGCCCACAAGTCCGATTCGCGTCTATGACATCGTCCAGCAAATGGCGGTTGTCGACGACGATCTGCTGGATCTGTTTGGTGTGGACACCATTGAACTCGGACGCGCATTTGCCAGGGAGGATCGATGGTGGCACGATTGGGTTCTCCCCGATGGAACGCCATGCCAGGTTCCCGTCTGGATCACTCCCGAACGGGACGGTGCTCGGTGGGTGTTGCGATCCGCCGCCGGCCGCATCATTGCGCAGATGCCTGACGGTGCACTGTATTTCGAACAGACATACTTCCCTTTCCTTGAGGGTATCGAAGACTTTGCCACGCTGCCTGATGCCTTTGCAGAATCGATGTGGACAGAACTTGCATCGCCCCCGGGACCGATCGCCGAAGGCCCCGACGGTGCACGCGTATTTGTGGAAGGTGCAAAGACCCTTCGCGCGAACACGGACCGGGCAATTCTCGGGCTCTTCGGTGGGAACCTCCTGGAGATCGGACAGTTCATGTACCGTAACGATAATTTCTTTATGCTTCTTGCCAGCGAACCTGAACGCGCACACGATTTCCTGGAACATCTGGTGGAACACCACCTCCGCAACCTCGAGACCTACCTCGGAAAAGTCGGGCCATATATCGACATCATCGTTTTCGGAGACGACTTGGGCATGCAAACGGGGCCACAACTCTCCCCTGCAATGTACCGGGAGTTTTTTAAGCCGCGACACGCGCGGATGTGGAAGCGCGCAAAGGAGCTGGCCGGCGTCAAGGTGATGCTGCACTGCTGCGGCGGTGTGCGCGAGTTGCTGCCGGACTTGATTGAGGCGGGCCTTGACGCCATCAACCCCGTCCAAATCTCCTGCCGGGGCATGGATGCGGCGGGGCTGAAACGGGACTTTGGAGACCGTCTGACGTTCTGGGGCGGGGGATGCGATACGCGAGAAATGCTCTCGCGTGGAACGCCGGACGCCATCCGTACTCATGTCCACAACCAGATTCGCGCGCTGCACGCGGGCGGCGGTTTCGTCTTTCAACAGGTGCACAACATCCTGGCCGACGTCCCGCCGGCCAACGTTCTTGCAATGTTTGAAGCGGTGCGCACGATGTAACAATTTCGCTTGACACACACCGGCCAGGGAGGTGCTCTCGTGGTACGCAAAGCAATCCAGAATTCCACGGGAGATGTAAGTAAGTGCATCATCCACCGATAATCGACAACCACACCTTTCCCGATGATCCGTCTCTTCATCTCCATGCCGAGCCCTGCGTCAATTCTTCCCCGCCTCTCTGAAGTCCGTGAGATCCTTCGAGGATCCCGGGCAGACGTGAAGTGGGAGCCCACGGAAAAACTCCACTGCACGATCAAGTTTCTGGGAGACACCCGCCACGATCATGTAAAACCCGTCACCAGTGCCTTACGCGAACTTGTCGCTGCCATTCAGCCATTCACTGTTGGCTACGAAGACATTGGATGCTTTCCGGGGCGACGCAACCCGCGGATTATCTGGGCGGGTATGGCAGATCCTGACGGCGGCCTGAAGATTCTCTTCGAGGGTGTCGATGAGGCCATGTCCCATCTCGGCTTCGAACGTGAACGTCGCGCATTTCATCCCCATGTCACCCTCGGACGCGTCCAAGGGGCCCGAAAAATAGCCGAGTTGCTTGAAATGATGGAAACCGTTACCTTGGAAAGCCCTCCAGTGATGATTCAAGAGATTGAACTGGTCAAGAGCACCCTCGGCCCAGGCGGGTCGGTCTATTCGCTGGTGGCGGGGGTGAGGTTGGGGCAGACGGGGTCTGACCCCGACTCCCCGGGTCAGATGGGGAATTGGATCAAACAATGATCCCATAATTGCGACCCGTGTGCGTATTTTGGTGCAGCGAATCGAAAAACTGATAATTTCACGCTACTAATAGGAAATACCGGAGACGTTCATGGCTGACGAGAAAGACGCAAAAGCGCAAGCGCTGAAAATCGCAATCGACCAGATCGAGAAGCAACACGGCAAGGGCGCCGTGATGAGGTTGGGCGAAGGTCCTATTCAGCAAGTTGAGGTCATTTCAACGGGATCGATATCCCTCGATGCCGCCCTCGGCATCGGCGGTATCCCGCGCGGACGTGTTATCGAAGTGTTCGGTCCGGAATCGTCAGGCAAAACTACCCTTTGCCTCCATGTGATTGCCGAAGCGCAACGGCGCGGCGGGATCGCCGCGTTTGTCGATGCCGAGCATGCCATGGATATGAACTACGCCAAAAGACTGGGGGTCGACACCAACAACCTCCTCCTGTCGCAGCCAGAATTTGGCGAGCAGGCGCTTGAAATCGTCGAAACACTCGTGCGCAGCGGCGCGCTGGATGTGATCGTCATCGACTCCGTGGCCGCATTGACTCCCCGCGCAGAGATCGAGGGAGAGATGGGAGACCCGAGCATGGGCGTTCAGGCACGCCTCATGTCCCAGGCGCTTCGGAAGCTCACCTCGGCAATAAGCAAATCCAAAACCTCGGTGATCTTCACCAACCAGCTGCGCATGAAGATCGGCGTGATGTTCGGCAATCCGGAGACAACGACGGGTGGCAACGCGCTGAAGTTCTATGCGTCCGTTCGCCTTGACGTTCGCCGTATCGAAGCCATCAAAGACGGCACGAACATCATTGGCAATCGAACACGCGTCAAGGTCGTGAAGAACAAGGTCGCGCCCCCCTTCCGTGAGGCGCTGTTTGACATCCTGTACAACGAGGGCATTTCGAAACTCGGTGATCTGATCGATGTGGCCGTCGAGCAGAACATCATCGCAAAGTCCGGCTCCTGGTTCTCCTACAAAGAAGACCGTATCGGGCAGGGACGCGATATGGTCAAGAAATTCCTGCAGGAGAACGACAAGCTTCTGTTGTCTGTCGAACGCGAAACACGTGCGAAGCTCGGTCTTCCGATGCCTAACGGCGCCGCTGCTGCGACCCCAGCTGCCGAAGCAAAGCCGTCAAAGCCGGAGGCTGCGGAAGCCAAAACTCCCGCGAAACCCGAACCTCCAAAGAAGAAGTGATCGCTGCGCGCTACTGCGGTGCGAATCACAAAGATTGAAATCCAGAAGAAAACTCCCGGCCGCCTGAACGTTTTTGCGGACGGAGAGTTCCTGATCGGCCTCAGCAAGGAAAACCTCCTTCGTGCAGGACTGCGCGTGGGCGATGAGATTTCTCGGCCTCAGGTTGGTGATCTCATCGCCCAGGAGACGCTCCTCTCCGCAAAGAACGCCGCCCTGCGTCTGCTCGCTGTGCGTCCGAGATCCGAAAAAGAGATCGTCAACCGCCTGCGTGAAAAAGAGTTCGACAAACGGACAATCTCTGCGACTCTCGGCGAACTCCGTACGGCCGGACTCGTGAATGATGCCCAGTTCGCCCGCTCGTTTATCCGCAATACCCTCATACTGCGACCTCTCGGCGAGCTCCAGCTCCGTCGGAAACTTCTGCTGCTGGGTGTCCCTCGCCCGGTTGTCGATCACGCCATCAGCGAAACGCTGGCCGATGTCGACATGGTCGATGTGGCTCGGCAAGCAGCAATCGCGTATCAACGACGACTTCAACATTCTCCTGCTCCCGGCGATCCGCGAAAGACACAGAATAAGATCTCTGCGCACCTCGCCCGCCGGGGATACTCATGGTCAACGATCGGCACAGTCCTGAAGTCTCTGCATTTTCCGGAGGGAGATAACGCCAATGATGAATAGAGTGGTCTTCGATGTCGAAACCCTCGCAATCCCTTTCGCCTCATTCGATGAAACGCAACAGGAGTACCTATTGAAGTTCGCGAAGACCGAAGAGGAGCGCGAAGAGACGATACAGCGATTGAGTCTCACACCCTACACTGCGCAAATACTGGCAATCGGGATGCTCAACCCTGATACGCGTCAGGGCAAAGTGTTCTTCCAGGCGGAAGGAATCGAATCGACCTTCATTGACGAAGGCCTGGTGCAGCTGATTCCCTGTACCGAGCAGGAAATGCTTGCACACTTCTGGAAGTCCATCGTCCACTACAAGCAGTTCGTCACGTTCAACGGCCGGGGATTCGACTGCCCATTTGTGATGGCTCGTTCAGCGCTGCTTCGTGTAAAACCAAGCCGCAACCTCATGGGCAATCGCTACGCAGTGAACGACCACTGCGATCTCCTCGATCAGCTCACATTCTACAGCGCGATGCGGAAGTTTAGTCTGGATTTCTATTGCAAGGCATTCGGCATCAAGAGTCCGAAAGAAAGCGGCGTGACAGGATTGGATGTGGGGAGACTCTTCGGTGAGAAGAAATACCGGGAGATCGCCGAGTATTGTCTCGGGGATGTGAAAGCCACAGCGGAGTTGTACAAAAAATGGGCGGAGTACTTACAGGTGTAGTACCGGCAGGGTCTGGGGTCTGGATATCTTTTGCTAGACCCTAACCCCCAGACCCTAAACTCTGCCTCTCTAGCCAAGCTTCGGCCAGCGTTTCGACAATTCGAAATAGATCATGCTGGCTGCACCGAGCTTCAGGGCATCCCACCATGAGAAAATGAGGAAGCCCGCAGAGAACGCTGCGCTCACATCATGTATCGAGAATGCGTAGAGATGAATGGTACCGGCTGTGAAAATAACCAGAAGTCCCGCCGCCATGGAGAGCGTGACGGAGCCCAGCGAACGGCGTTCACGCAGCACATATCCTACAACCGCCGCTGCCACGGGAAACGCGAGCAGGTACCCTCCGGTCGGTCCGACAAGTCTCACGAAACCGAACGCTCCGCCGGCAAACACGGGAAAACCCACAGCCCCGGATGCCAGATAGAGGATCTGGCTCAATGCGCCGTTCCGTGAGCCAAGGAAAGCTCCCGCAAGCAGGACCACCATCGTTTGAAGAGTGAACGGCACCGGGTAGTGTGGAATCTCAAACCTGGCAGCCAGAGCCGTCGCAACGGCAAACCCAGCCGTCCACAGGGCCTGTGAGAGAATTGAGGATGTGGACCCGGTGAGAGGCTGAACTTCTGCTTTTGCGGTCGAGGACATTGGGAACTCCCTGAAGGACGTAATTATTTCTTATACTAGCCAAATACAGGGAAAAAGTCAACAAAACAAATCCTGATGGACAAGAAGCTTGCATAAATGACCTCATTTGGCTATCTTTGTAAGCTTACTATTCAGGACACTGTCTAATGCCCAGTTTAAAGGTGTTCTCAGGTCGCTCCAATCCAGCGCTTGCACAAAGTATCGTTGATGCGATAGGCAAACCGCTTGGCGATGTTGAGATCAAGACGTTCAGTGACGGGGAATTGTGGGTGAAGTTCGGCGAGAATATCCGGGGGTGCGACGTCTACATTGTCCAATCGACGAATCCCCCGGCAGAGAATCTGATGGAGCTGCTCATCATGATGGATGCAGCCCGTCGGGCATCTGCGCGGAAAGTAACGGCGGTGATCCCGTACTTCGGATATGCCCGGCAGGATCGGAAGGATCAACCGCGCGTATCGATAACCGCGAAGCTGATTGCGAATCTTGTGGCGAAGGCCGGCGCGGACCGTGTGGTCACGATGGACCTCCACGCACCGCAGCTTCAGGGGTTCTTTGATTTGCCGGTGGATCACCTGTATTCTTCAGTCGTTCTTGGACGGTATTTCAAGAACAGACGACTGAAGAATCTCGCCGTTGCATCTCCGGATGTCGGCGGGATCAAGATGGCGCGGGCTTATGCAAAGCGGCTCGAAGCCGAGCTTGTGGTGATCGACAAGAGACGACCACGCCAGAATGTGGCTGAGGTCATGAATATTATCGGCGACGTCCACGGCAAGACCATCCTGATCGTGGATGATTTGGTGGACACGGCAGGGACGTTGTGCAATGCGGTTGAGGCGCTGGTGAACGCTGGAGCGACAAAAGTGTATGCGGCCTGCACGCACGCTGTGCTGTCGGGCAAAGCGATCGAACGTATCAATGCCAGCCACCTCGCGCGGCTGGTGGTGACCGACACGCTGCCATTGAAAGTGAAATCGCCGAAAATCAAAGTCGCATCGGTATCGCGCATCTTCGCGGAAGCCATCAAGCGCTCGTTCGGCCACCGGTCGATCAGCTCGTTATTTGATATTGACAAAGGTTAATCGCATCAAGGGGCAAGGAGAACAGAGTCTATGTCCGAAGTCGTTGTACATGCCGAAATCCGGAACAACACCGGAAAGCATGCGAAGCACACCCTGGCAAATGGAATGGTACCGGGGGTGTACTACGCACGCGGCGAACAGAATATCAACCTCCAGGTGCCGGTGGTGACACTGAACCAGGTCGTATTCACGTCGGAGACACACATCATTGATCTGCATCTTGCTGACGGTTCATCGCACAAGTGCATTCTCAAGGATGTGCAGTTCGACCCGGTGACCGACCGCCCGGTGCACTTTGACCTCCAGGGGTTGAAGGAAAACGAAAAACTGAGCATCGAGATCCCTGTGTCACTGGTCGGCGGCATACCCAAAGGCGTACGCGACGGCGGCATGCTCCAGCACTTTCTCCACAAAGTGCGGGTCTTGTGCTTGCCCAAGGATATCCCAGAGAAGATCGAGATCAACGTGGCGGAACTGGGCATCAACAACTTCGTTCACGTGCGCGACCTGAATGTGCCGAACGTGACACTTGTCGAAGCCGCCGATAATGCCATCGTTGGTGTCATGCCTCCCCATGTGGTGAAGGAAGAGGAAGTTGCTCCGGCGGTTGTCGAAGAGGCGGCCAAGGAACCCGAGGTGGTTGGCAAGGGCAAGAAGACCGAAGAGGGTGCAGAGGGCGCGGCACCGGCCGAGAAGGGCGAGAAGAAGAGCGAGAAGCCCGAAAAGGCCGAGAAGGGCGAGAAGAAGAGCGAGAAGCCCGAAAAGNNAGAAGAGCGAGAAGCCCGAAAAGAAGGGCGAAAAGTAGCCCCCGACGGTGGGATCACTGCTCGTTGTCGGATTGGGTAATCCCCGCCCGGAATATGCTGGCACCCGGCACAATGCGGGGTTCATGGTTGTGAACGAACTGTGCCGACGCTTCGGCGTCCGGCTTAGTCCAGGAAAGGGCGAATTCTGGTACGCCTCTGTCGGCCATGAAGATGACGCCATGGTTCTCGTTGAACCCGTCACCTACATGAACCGGAGCGGTTACGCGGTGAGCGAGGCGCTCGCGCAATTTGCGTTCTCGCTTTCTGAATTGGTTGTAATCGTTGATGATCTTGCGCTNNCCGCTGGGCACCCTTCGCCTCAGACCGGGAGGCAGCGATGGAGGACACAACGGTCTTGCGTCAATTATCTACGCCCTCCAGGCGGATCAATTCGCTCGCGTTCGGTGCGGAATCCGGAAGGAGGTCATGCCGTCGAAGGAAATGACGGCAGATTTTGTTCTCTCGCCGTTCGATGCGGAGGAGCAGGCGATCGTGGGGTCGATGATCGGACGGACGGCAGATGCAGTACAGGAAATTCAGCGCTCCGGTTTGGAGCGCGCGATGGGGCTCTTCAACGTCCCCCCGTCCGCACCTGCACCATAGTGGCTGTACCATCGTCAGTGTTCTTTTCATACTACCCCTCTACTCTTCTGTTCGCCTCCCGGCGATTACGGAAGGGTCACGGGAATCATTCATAGTCCACAGGGAGGTACCTTCATGTCCAATGCAACCCGGCAGTATGAGACCACGTTTATCGTCAATGCATCGCTGGATGATGTTCAGGTTGATGGCGTCATCAGCAGGGTGCAGGAAACGATTACCAAGAACGGTGGGACGATTTCATCCCTTAACAAATGGGGACGGAAGCGTCTTTCCTACTCCATCAATAAGCGCACCAACGGCTTCTATGTGAATATCGAGTTCGAGGCCGCGGGCACGCTGCTTGCTCCGCTCGAGCGCTCGTTCCAGCTCGACGAAATGATCCTCCGGCATCTGACAGTGGTACTCGACAAAAAGGCCATCGCAGCCCGCGTAGCAGCGCAAACTGCCAGCGCGCTGTCGACCGTATCGACCGAGGAGAAACCCATCGCACCAGCGCGCGAGCCGCTCTTCACCGAACCGGCCGACGGGAAAAATTCCTAACGCATTGACGAACCAGCAAGGAGAACACCAGTGTATACAACTCGACGCCCCCGGCGTGAACGGGACAATCAGACACCCCGCAAGAAGCGCACATGCAGATTCTGCGACGCCAAAGAATTGTACATCGACTACAAAGACGAAAAGAAACTTCAGCGCTTCGTTGCAGAACAGGGGAAAATCATCCCCAAACGCATTACCGGCACGTGTGCAAAGCACCAACGGCAACTCGTGCGCGCCATTAAACGCGCCCGCCACCTTGCACTGTTGCCGTTCGTTTCCGACGCCATTCGCTGACCTTGAACCTGCATGAGGCATTGCCATGAAAATCATTCTTCGTAAAGAACACGACACACTCGGACAGGTCGGCTCGCTCGTCGAAGTGAAAGACGGCTACGCACGCAATTACCTGATTCCGCGCGGCATCGCATACCCGGCATCGGCCGGCAGTACCAGGGCGCTGGAGGAGGAGAAGAAGCAGGCCTCCCGCCGCGTCGACAAACAGAAAAAAACCGCCGAACACCTTGCCATTGAACTTGACAAGATCTCCCTCACCATCAAAGCACGGGTGGGGGAAGATGAAAAACTCTTCGGCGCAATTACCTCACAGATGATTGCCGATGCCCTGAAAGAACAGGGATTCGAGATCGACAAGCGCATTATTGATCTCGAAGAGCCCATCAAAGCCCTCGGTATCTATCCGGTGAACGTTAAACTGCACCAGGATGTTATAGGAAAAGTAAAGGTGTGGGTGGTGCACGAGTAAGCGCACCCAACCCCACTCCATTACAGCAACAATTCTGATACCGGCATGGCAAAATCTCTCGAAACACTCGAAGAAGTCACCATTCGTTTTGCCGGGGATTCCGGCGACGGCATGCAGTTGACGGGGACACAGTTCACGAATTCCGTGGCTGCGCTCGGAGCGGACCTCAGCACCCTTCCGGACTATCCCGCGGAAATCCGCGCCCCCGCCGGAACCACTTACGGGGTCAGCGGGTTTCAGATCAAATTCGGCAGCACGGACATTCTGACACCGGGTGATGCATGCGATGTCCTTGTCGCAATGAATCCTGCTGCACTGATTACCAACCGCAAACTCCTTCGCGATGGCGGCATAATCATCGTCAACGAAGACACCTTCAACGACAAGAACCTGAAACTTGCCAATCTGACGACCAACCCCCTCGAGGACGGCTCGCTCACCAAGTTTCAGGTCCACCGCATCGCCATCAGCAAGCTGACGGCTGCCGCGCTGGAAGACATGAACCTCTCCACGAAGTTCATGGACAAAACGAAGAACTTCTTCGCCCTCGGACTTATGTACTGGATGTACAACCGCCCTATCGATCAATCGGTGAAGTTCATCCGGGAAAAGTTCAGCTCCAAAGATCCGCAGGTCGCTGAAGCAAACATAAGGGTCCTGAAAGCGGGATACAATTTTGGCGACACGACCGAATTTTTCACGACACGGTATGATGTCCGCCCCGCTCAGCTCCCTGCAGGGAAATACCGCAACATCATGGGAAACGTCGCCACGGCCCTCGGGCTGGTGGCAGCCGCCAAGAAAGCCGGGCTCGACCTGTTCCTTGGCAGCTACCCGATCACGCCGGCAAGCGACATACTGCACGAGCTTTCGCACCTGAAGGAATATGGCGTGAAGACATTCCAGGCAGAGGATGAAATCGCCGCCATTTGCTCCGCAATCGGCGCATCCTATGCCGGCGCCCTGGCAGCAACAACCACCAGCGGCCCGGGGCTCGCCCTCAAGACCGAAGCCCTTGGTCTTGCGATAATGCTCGAACTCCCTCTCATCATTGTCGATGTTCAGCGCGGCGGACCCAGTACGGGCCTTCCTACAAAGACCGAACAGTCGGATCTCCTCCAGGCCGTGCTCGGCCGCAACGGCGAAGCACCGCTCTGCGTCATCGCAGCGTCGACCCCGGTAGATTGCTTCACAGCCGCCTATGAGGCCGCACGGATCGCCGTGAAGTTCATGACGCCGGTGATGTGCCTGACCGATGGGTATCTTGGCAATGGCGCTGAACCATGGCGTGTCCCCAGGGTTGAGGAACTTTCACCGATTCCAGTAAGATTCGCTACCGACCCGAAGGGATTCCAGCCTTACTCTCGAAACCCGGAGACTCTTGCACGCCCGTGGGCAATCCCCGGCACACCCGGCCTTGAACACCGCATCGGTGGGCTGGAGAAGGACCAGCTGACAGGCAACATCAGCTATGATCCTGAGAATCACGACATTATGGTCAAAACGCGTGCAGAGAAAATTGAGCGCATTGCGAACGACATCCCCCTGCAAACGGTCGAGGGAGACCCGAAGGGCGATCTCCTTGTCGTGGGCTGGGGAAGCACATACGGTGCGATCAAGACCGCCGTAGCGAGCGCCCGCGAACGCGGCCTGTCCGTGTCCCATGCGCACATTATGTACCTCAATCCTTTTCCAAAAAATCTCGGCAAGATTCTTGGCAACTACCCGAAGATTCTTGTCCCGGAAATCAACAACGGGCAGTTAGTACGCCTGTTGCGGGCCAAGTATCTCATCCCTGCAATCGGCTTCAACGTCGTCAAGGGACTTCCGCTCCGTGCTGAAGAGATCGAGAACACGATCAATGATATTCTTGGAGGGAACAATGGCTGAGACCGCCCAGGTAAAACTTACAATTAAGGATTTTCAATCGGACCAAGACGTTCGCTGGTGTCCGGGATGCGGCGACTATTCCATCCTCGCACAGATCCAGCGTATATTTCCGGAATTCCCGCACAAGAAAGAGAACTACGTCGCGGTGTCGGGCATCGGATGTTCCAGCCGGTTCCCCTACTACATGGATGTCTACGGATTACATGGGATCCATGGCCGCGCACCGGCCATTGCAACCGGGGTGAAACTGGCGAATCCCAACCTCGATGTATGGGTCGCCACCGGAGACGGTGATGGATTGAGCATCGGCGGCAATCATATGATTCATATGCTCCGCCGGAACGTCAATATCAAGGTCCTTCTGTTCAATAACGAGATCTATGGGTTGACGAAAGGGCAATTCTCCCCTACTTCCAAACTCGGTCAGTTGACAAAATCAACGCCGTCGGGAGTCATCGACCCACCGTTCATCCCTGTTTCTCTCGCACTCGGCGCCGGTGCAACATTCGTGGCCCGCACGATGGATCGCGACCCCAAGCATCTTCAGGAAATTGTGCGCCGCGTAGAGAAACACCACGGATCGGCGTTTGTGGAAATCTACCAGAACTGCGTGGTCTTCAATGATGCGGCCTTCTTCCAGTATACCGAGAAGGAAACCCGCGACGATAACGTTGTCTACCTCGAACATGGAAAACCGCTGGTTTTTGGTAAGAACAAGGAGAAGGGCGTCCGGCTGAACGGCTTTACCCCCGAAGTCGTCGATATCACCAACGGCAAGTACTCGACCGGTGACATCCTCGTTCACAACGAGGACGATTCCACTCTTGCATTCATTCTGGCAAACATGATCCATAACCCCGCGCTGCCGCGCCCCATGGGCGTGTTCCTTGCACAGGATCGCACTACGTACGAGGATGCCATGCAGGCACAGATTGCAAAGGCAAAAGCGAAGAAGGGCGAGGGGGATCTGCAGAAACTTCTGGATGGAGAGGAAACCTGGGATATTTCCTGAGAGACCATTCAGACGGTCTATGAACGAAGGGAGGCCATGCCTCCCTTTTCTGTTCACTGCAAATTCTCTATATTGTAGCACTTGTCCAGATGAACACACTACTCCAGTTCCTTCAGCAGCATCAGCGGTTTGTCCTGACCACCCATGTGAATCCGGACGGCGATGCCGTCGGCAGCGAAATCGCACTCGGTCTCTGGTTGCAGGCACAGGCCAAGACTGTGCATATCATCAATCACAGCGTGACCCCCTCCGTCTACCGTTTTCTTGATCCCGAAGGGACTATTCGTGTGTTCGATCCTGCAGTCGATGCAGCAACACTCGAGGATGCAGACGCGATCGTTCTCCTCGACACAAACCATGTGAGCAGGGTGATGTCGATGGAGCCGTTCGTCCGGAAAAGTCCGGCACGGAAGATTTGCATTGACCATCATCTGGATCCCGAACCATTCGCAAATCTCTCGCTCATCAATCCCGATGCGACATCAACAGGGGAAATTCTCTACCATTTTTTCCAGGCGGCGGGAGCCGGCTCCGTTTCTCCACTCATCGCACAGTCTCTGTACGTCGCCATCCTGACTGATACAGGATCTTTTCGCTATCCTCGCGTCGGCGCGGAAACACATCGCATGATCGCCCACCTGATCGAATCTGGCGCCGATCCTGTCAATCTCTACAATCTGGTATATAACCGCTGGTCACACGGGCGATTGAGGCTTCTTGGAGAAATGCTCAGCG
>PMMO01000028.1 GCA_003162215.1 Ignavibacteriota bacterium | reverse complement strand
GACATTTCTACCGAGTCATAACATTGAAAAACGTACCAAAGTCACCGGCATTGCTTTTTGATCCTGTTGGGGGTATATTCGGACGCCTTGCGCACTATTGCGAGATGCGATGCAGTGGAAATACTCTTTCCCGGACCCGTGGACCAACCCGGCGACACGTGTTGCCCTGGAAGACGTGTATCTGATCCCTCCCGACGGGAAGACAGGTCCATCTTCATACTGGCTCACTCTGGAAGGACTGCACTCGTTCACCGGTGGCACACGCGAAGAGAAGTTGGAGCGGCTTGGCGGTGCTGACTATGTGATCAGCGATGCAATGGATATGCTGGTGCGGCGCGGGGACTTCGACAAAGAGGAACTGCTGGATTGGACACGGGTCTTCATCCGACTGCGCCTTGGCGATCCCGATCCGGTTCTCGTGGAAGCAACGCAGGAAGAATGTGCACGACGAATGTCAACGGCCCGCGATCCGCACAACCAGCAACTTCGCACCGGGCGGATGAAACTGCTCTTCGTCCACGCCCGCGGAGGTCCGGTCCAACCGGTTCCTGAAGAAGTACTGCACGGTGACCCACGCGTTGAAGTCCGCACGACATCGCTGGTCGATGAGCCGCTCACTGTTGCGGAGGAAGAAGTGGCGTCGTGGGCAGACGTGATTGTGGTGATGGAGAGACGAATGCGGCATATTCTCCGGCGTCGGCTCAAACAGGCCGGGAAGGACAAACGCGTTGTCTGCCTCCACCTTCCGGAGCATCATGACCTGCAGGATCCGGCCTACCTCACACTGTTTCGTGAACGCATAGACGTGTACCTCGAAAAGCTTGCCCCCGAAAGAACTCTCTAGCGTTGTCAATGAGTACTCTCCCTTTTTTTGGTGAGTTGTGTGGCCTGCTCACGGCGGTATTCTGGTCAGGCAGCTCGATTGTCTTTTCGGCAGCGACGGCCCGGGTGGGGTCCGTGCTCGTGAATATCTCGCGCTTGATCATGGCGCTCTGTTGCCTGGTACCTGTTCTGCTTTTTGTGGGGAGCGACACGGTGTTGACTCAGGCGCAGATGCTCTATCTTGGGACAAGCGGTGTGATCGGGTTGGCGGTTGGAGATTCGTTCCTGTTTCGGGCCTACCGGCAGATTGGACCGCGGGTCGCGATGCTCGTTATGTCTATGTCTCCCGCCATTGCCGCAGTGCTTGCCTTTGTGGTGTTGGACGAGAGGACGTCAGTGTTGGGGATTTTCGGTATGGCTGTGACCCTCACCGGCATTGCGATCGTGGTAAACGAGCGGCGACTCGGACCGGCGCACGCAAGATCAGGATTGGCGTCAGGAGTTTTCTTTGCGTCTCTGGCGGCCGTTTCACAGGGTGTGGGGTTAATCTTCGCAAAGCTGGCATTCCTGCAGGGAAGCATCAACGGATTTGTCGCGACTGCCGTGCGCATCGCAGCTGCACTTATTGTGTTTCTTCCGGTAGTTATTCTCCTTGGTCGTGTCACCCATCCCGTCCGGACATTCCTTAACGACAGGAAAGCGTTGAGTTTGACGGCTCTCGGTTCAGTGCTTGGCCCATTCCTTGGTATCACGACAAGCCTGATGGCGGTTGCGTACACGAATGTTGGAGTTGCCGCTACACTCATGGCGACAGTTCCCATCATGATGCTTCCACTCGTGCGGTTCCTTTTCAAAGAGCGCTTGACTTGGGCGGCGGTGGGTGGGGCGTTCATTGCCGTGGCGGGGGNNCGGGTGGTGATGCTGTTCCTGCATTAAAGGTGGGCTGCCGTGGGAGGTGTGAGCCAGGTCACAGTCTAGTATCTGGCAACCTGTATATTGATGCCATAAGATCCCGTTCCCGGACCAATTCCCAAACGCTGCCAGACCAAGCATACATGTCACTTGTTGATGGCTTGCACTGCGCAGTCGCATGCCTTCTGTGCGTTTCTTGACAGAGTGGTGAATTCTTTGTATCTTTTTGTACGAAATCTGCGCATTCTGTTATTTCTATTCGATGGCACATTGGTCGCCAGACGAAAGGGGGAGGAGTGCCCCTGCCGGGGAATCTATGGCACACACCATAGACCGATGGTGCTCTCGGGTTTTCCGACTGCCTGTCCATGGTTATTCCTATTCGATGTATGCCTGACGTCTTTTCATGGTCTCGATCACCGGGATATAGAGAGAGATTGATATGAGAAAGCTTTCGACAATTCTNNTTTGCCAGCGTTTTCGTCACATTTGGTCTGGCGGAAGGGACATATGCGCAAGCGACCCGATTGGTACTTCGCACCGGCGCGGGAGACTCGACGGTGACATTGACAGCCGGCCAGACACAGAATCTCACTGTTACGGCCATGACCGCAGAGGGAGTGGTTGACACCAACTATGAGGGTCAAAAAAACCTGGCATTTTCCGGAGCGGATTCTTCCATCAGCCCTGCAGTGGCACCTGCGGTGGAAGACAACGCTGGTGTTGCCCGCGCATTTGGCACCACGACGACGATTGATTTCGTCAGGGGTGTCGCATCTGTGACGGGTGGTAACAATGGCGTCATGCATCTGTATCGGGCCGAGTTGTTTATTTATGTCTCAGTGTCAGACGGGTCAATCGACACTGGCGCCGGGACCGATCGATTGCTGGCGACTGTGAATCCATCAACGCTGGGAAAATTCGCCTTCAGTCTGACCTCGCCGCAGACGAA
>PMMO01000101.1 GCA_003162215.1 Ignavibacteriota bacterium | reverse complement strand
AGTCACTTCCAACGTAACCGTAATAAACCCGACATAGGTTACCCGTATCGTTTGCTTACCCGTCGGAACATCCTTCAGGGAATACTTTCCATCGAGATTCGTCGACGCACCAACGCTCGTGCCTTGTATCATGACGTTGGCGCCGGGAAGCGGATCACCGGTCGCTTTGTCAAGGACGCGACCCTCAATGGAACCAGAGGCTGCCGCAAATGCGGATTGCATCATCAGGAAAAAAACAAAAACCGACGCGCTGGCAACACGGCTTCCATGATAGAAAGTGCTCATACGCATATTTTTCCTCCTCAAAGATGCCTGTTTTTCTCGGGCACACTCACAGACACAAGTCCGGAAGCGCACACGAAATGATCCAAAGAGACGAGTTCAGTACGTGACGCGGTACACACCTTTGGATAGGAATTGAGAACTTGGATTGCGAGAGGCTTTGTCATCAGACTGTGCATGCGTCTCTCTCCGAAGGGTCGTAGCCTCCTCGCGCTCATCTTGCCGCCACTCGTGCCCGCTGCTACTGAACGAATCGTGAGAAATTCCGGACCCATCGAGTTGCACACGCACTTGTCATTCGCAGCGCAAAACCGAACACCGTCAATCGGGTTGCAACGCAAAAGGAGCACCAGAGCAAACAGGCGCTCGCTCATGGATAGCTACTCTAAGGCAAAACTAGCGATTGAAACCTTCACAGTCAAGATAATTCGTAAAACCTGCCACAGCTGCGACAAGGGATGCTTTTGCAGGCTGCCGGATACGGCTCACATTCGAACACAACGGTTGCGGAGGCCAATACTCGAATGCAAATTCTGTGCGCAGTAATGGTGAGAAATTCGATGAAAGTGCACGCCGTGCGCGCTTCTGCGAAAAGCAAGAATACCACGGAAACCGTTACTTGCACACACAGTGCCAACTTGCAGACCGACGTAGTTCACATTTTCGGCGCAAAACCACGGTTTCCCGCTGACAAACGGCGGAACGTAATTATTGTTTTGATAAAGATGACTCAAAATGAGAAAGGAGCCATTGCGAGGCAAATTTGAAGGACAGGTATCCGGGAACCCTCGCGGCTACAAAATCTTTGAAGGTAACCGTCATATCTCAGCGACCGTTGATTACCTGATCGACAAGATGGATCCCTCTACGGCAAACCCAATCGTGTCTGGATTATGGACCGTGGCATGTCCCTTCGCCGAAAACCTCGAATTGCTCGAAGAGGAATGTCGAAGCCACATCATTTGTCCGCGCAAAAGCCGGTTGGAGTATTATAGTAATAAGGTATGATTAAATTGATAAAATCGGCATTCCTCGCAGGCGCTTTGCCTATCATAATCGACAAAACCATGGAGAACAGTTTTTGTTGAGTCTAAATACAGTCCCACTACGTCCAGATCATGATGCTCCTCCTGCAGAATCATACGGAAGGACTTTGCGAGTCCATGTCCCACCACCTCGTGGATGACCTGCTTGAGCGATGGTACCCACTGGTGTTGGACGCGGAGTGCGGCGGGTATTTCACGAATCTGACCTACGACTGGCAAATCCCTTCTGCGCAGAACAAGATGCTGGTCTCACAGGCCCGACACATTTGGACGACTTCAGAGGCTGCGTCATTTCTTCCTGAGGGGGGGGCCTATTGTGCGTATGCTCGGCACGGTCTTGCCTTCCTTAAGGAGTATATGTGGGATGGCGAGTGGGGGGGGTTCTTCCAAATTCGGAGCCGACGCGGCGGAGACTCGGAGTGCCGCGGCTGGCGTCAGGAAAAACGTACCTACGGCAATGCCTTTGCTATCCTTGCCCTGGCCCGTTTCTACCGGCTCACGCAAGACCCTTCGGCACTCCACCTGGCAAAGGAAGCGTTCCAGTGGCTGGAGGCTCATGCTTTCGACCCTGCCCACGGGGGGTATTTCCAATTCCTGACGCGCGAGGGGGCGGTCATTGACAAATCGTCCCCGTACCAGACCGAAGCCGATGACAAACATGAATGCGGATATAAAGACCTGAACTCTTCCATCCATCTGCTCGAGGCATACACAGAACTCTATCGGGTGTGGAAGGACCGCACTCTCAAGGCACAACTCACTTCATTGCTTGGATTGATACGCGACACGATGGCCGCTGAGCAGGGATACGTCCGGTTGTTCTTCATGACGGATTGGACTCCACTCTCATTTCGCGATACTCCGATAAAAACGCGTATGCTGAACTATGCCCTCGACCACGTGTCGTTCGGGCATGATTGTCAGACTGCCTTTCTTCTGCTCGAAGCTTCCCACGTTCTTGGCCTGCACAATGACGCACGAACCCTGCTCACCGCTCAACGCCTTCTTGAACATTCTGTCGTCAATGGCTGGGATCAACGCTGTGGCGGCTTCTTCGACGGTGGGTACTACCAGGATGACTCTTCTCATTGCACCATTATCCGCACCACCAAAACCTGGTGGGCCCAGGCCGACGCACTCAACGCGCTCCTGTTGTTCTCCCATATTTTCCCCTCCGACAGATGCTACCGTGAATTGTTCGAGAAACAATGGGAGTACATCGATGCATTTCTCATCGACCATCGCCTCGGCGACTGGTTCGAAGGCGGACTGGACAGTGAACCGGACAACATCATGGCCCCGAAGAGCCATATGTGGAAAAGCACCTGTCACACCAGCAGGGTCCTGATGAATTGCATCGCTCTCATGGGCGATGAGCTTCAGATGAACGCAGGGATTCTGGAGCGGAAGCACGCCCTCCAGGAACTCATCAACCACTGGAAAAGAATGTGAACGTCACTCCTCATCTGTATGCCATCCGGAAGCCGACCATGCGAAAAATGCTCTTTGCGGCAACTCTCCTTGCCCTCATCTTTTTGTTGACACCCCTCCCCGTCCAAACGTCCCTCGCCCAGGCAAAGCCGCATCACGACTGGCGGAACGATCAGAATGTCGATGGGCCACTTGACAACCAGGCAGCGAAAGCATTGCCCCTCATCAGCGTCAAAGGGACGAGGTTCGTTGCTGCCTCGAGTGACACTGTGCTGTTCCGGGGACTGGCGATCGCTGATCCCGACAAGATCGAGTACCAGGGTCACTGGAACAAGAATCACTTCGCCAAAGTGAAGGAGATGGGAGCCACGATAGTCCGCATTCCCATTCACCCCGTCGCATGGCGTGAACGTACTCCGGCGAACTATCTGAAACTGCTCGATCAGGCCGTTGCGTGGTGTACGGAGCTCGGCATGTACGTGATGATCGACTGGCACTCCATCGGCAATCTAAAGATGGGACTTTTTCAGGATCCCATCTACAATACTACGGAGCAGGAGACATACGAGTTCTGGCGCACGATTGCCCGGCACTTCAAGGGCAACAACACACCGGCATTCTACGAACTCTTCAATGAGCCTACTCTCTGCAACGGCGAACTCGGAAGAATGTCCTGGAGTGAGTGGAAAAAGATCAACGAAAACATGATCAGTCTCATCCGGGCCTATGATCGGGAAAAGATCATTCTGGTCGCCGGACTTGACTGGGCCTATGATCTGACGCCCCTCCTTGTCGAACCCATTGAGGCAGAAGGCATCGGCTACGTCTCGCATCCATATCCCCACAAACGCACAAAGCCATATGAACCCAAATGGGAAGAGAACTTCGGCTTGNNGCTGCAAACCGGTATCCCGTTGTCGTCACGGAGTTTGGCTTCTCGCTCGGGAAGGAGGACCTCGCCGACAATGGTGAGTACGGAACAGCGATCATCAACTACATGGAAGCAAAAGGGATAAGTTGGGTGGGTTGGGTCTTCGACCCGGAGTGGTACCCCAGGCTGTTCGAATCGTGGGAGAGCTACAAATTGACCGAGAGCGGGGAGTTCTTCAAGCAGGCGTTGCAGGCAAAACGCGTCAAGCGGACGCAGTAGATCATCCGACGGCAATCTGAGGAGAACGCAGCTTTGAACCTCGCTCGTCGTTGCGCGCTGGGCATCGTCGTTACACTTCTGGTGTCGGGTAACCCGATGTATCCCAAAACTCTTATCCCCGCAAACAACCCGCACATACAGTATGGCGGCCGGTGGGACAGATCAGACTCGTCGCAAGCGAGATATTCGTGGCCGGGGGTTTACCTTTCGGCAAAATTCAGCGGGACGAGCATAGGCGTCCGGCTGAATGATCACACGAATTACTTCAACGTTTATATCGATGGAAAGCTCCGCCGCGTTTTTCACGGTACCCAAGCGGGAGAAGCTGAGTATCTCCTCGCGGAAGGTCTGGATGACACGGTCCACACCTTTCGGCTCAGCCGGAGGAACATTACTTTTGGCGAGCCTTACTCATTCGCCGGCATTCTTCTCGACAGCAACGCAATTCTTCTCCCTCCTTCATCGCTGCCAGAACGGAAAATTGAGTTTGTTGGAGACTCCTTCACCGCGGCCGAAAGCAATGAATCCAAGGAACAGGATGTGCCGTGGGAAGCACGGTTTCCAGTCACCAATATCGACGAAGGGTTTGCCCCCATCATCGCCCGGCACTTTCAGGCACAGTACACTACCACGTGCCGTTCGGGAAGCGGCATGTTGTGCGATTGGCGTGGAGATTCTGTCGAAACAATCCCCTACAGATTCGATCGCGCGTTGATGGAGGCGGTTGAACCAAAGTGGGATTTCACACGGTGGATACCGGATGTCGTCGTGATCTGTCTCGGGTTAAACGATCATTCGGGACTCCGCGACAAAAAGGGGTTCATTTCCATTGACAACGCCAGGCGTTTTCGTGCGGCGTATCATGCTTTTGTCGACAGAATTCGCCGGCTGTATCCATCCGTGAAAATCGTTGCCGTGGCCGCATTCCCGGAGTGGATTCGCACAAACGTCTCACAGGTTATTGATGAAGAACGGACAAACGGCCACAAGGACGTTTACTATACAACCTTTGACGAATTCCCCGGTGGATATGTAGCAAATGGACACCCAACTGTCGCGACACACCAAAAGATGGCAGATCAGATCATCCAGTCAATGGAATCATTTCACCTGTTCCCGGCCGGGAAGTAAACCGGTAACACTATGCATAGCGGCAACTCACAAAGGATCTCGCATGGCCTACGGACACTTTGACGACAAGAAGCATGAATACGTTATCAACAGACCCGACACCCCGCTTCCATGGATCAACTATCTGGGTTGTGAAGCGTATTTCGGGATTATCTCGAACACTGCAGGAGGTTACTCGTTTTATCGGGATGCACGCCTGCGGCGACTGACGCGGTACCGCTACAACAATGTTCCGTTTGATCTCGGCGGACGGTACATCTACCTTCGCGACAACACCGATGGCTGCTTCTGGTCCCCTTCATGGCAGCCGACCAAGCATGAGGCCGAAGACTATTCCTGTCGGCACGGCATGGGCTACACCATTATCGGTTCCACGTACCGTCGCATCAAGGCTGAGACCCTCTACTTTGTCCCGCTTGGCGAGAACCTGGAGATATGGCGGCTGAAGATCACCAACCTCCGCAGGAAACCGGCACGATTGTCGGTCTTTAGCTGCATTGAGTTCTGTCTCTGGGATGCACAGGATGACGCGACGAACTTCCAGCGAAACTTCAGTACGGGGGAGGTGGAGGTCGAGAACGGGGTGATTTACCATAAGACGGAATATCGCGAGCGTCGCAATCACTTCGCCTATTTTGCCTGTTCCGAAAGGCTCGCTGGCTACGATACTCAACGCGAAGCATTCGTCGGTCCGTACCGTAGGTGGGACCAGCCGGTGGTCGTCGAGAAGGGCCGGTCTTTCAATTCTCAAGCACACGGATGGGCGCCGATCGGGTCGCATCATGTTCGTCTCACACTGAAGGCGGGCGAGACACGTGAGGTGACGTTCCTCCTAGGATATCACGAGAATCCCCACGACAAGAAGTTTGTTACCCCGGGGGCACAGATAATCAACAAAGAGACTGTCAAGCCGACAATTGCGCGATACCTGAAATCCAAGGAAGTCGAAGATGCTTTTGAAGCTCTCGGTCATTACTGGGATCGCTTGCTGAACCTGTATCAGGCAAAAACTCCAGACAAGCACACGAACCGGATGGTGAACATCTGGAACGCGTACCAGTGCATGGCCACCTTCAATATGTCACGGTCTGCCTCGTTCTATGAATCCGGCATCGGGCGCGGGTTGGGGTTCCGTGATTCCAACCAGGATCTTCTGGGCTTCGTGCACATGGTTCCGGAACGGGCACGCGAACGCATCCTCGATCTCGCCGCCACGCAACTTGACACCGGTGGGGCCTACCACCAGTACCAGCCGCTCACCAAGCGCGGCAACAACGACATCGGCGGCGACTTCAATGATGACCCGTTGTGGCTGATCCTTGGAGTCGCCGCATACTTGAAAGAAACGGGCGACTGGGGAATTTTGGATGAATCCGTTCCGTACGATAACCGGGCGGGGAGTGAAAAACCTTTGTACGAGCACCTCGGGCGAAGCCTTCAGTATACGCTCGACAGACTCGGACCGCACGGCCTGCCCCTCATTGGCCGTGCCGATTGGAATGACTGTCTCAATCTCAACTGCTTCTCAGACACCCCCGGACAATCCTTCCAGACAACCACGAACAAAGAGGGCAAGGTCGCTGAATCGATATTCATTGGGGGAATGTTCGTTCTTGCAGCGACGGAACTCGCCGCAATTGCCAAGCGGTGCCGTCATGATGCCAGCGCCCGGGGATACACCCAAGCAGCGGAGACGATGCGCACAACCGTCGGCACGCATGGTTGGGATGGAGAGTGGTTCCTCCGCGCCTATGACGACAATGGCATGAAGGTTGGCTCAAAGGAGTGCAAGGAGGGACAGCTATTCATTGAGCCTCAGGGCTTCTGCGTGCTCTCGGGAATCGGCCTCGATGATGGACGGGCACAAACAGCCCTCAATGCCGTGCACAAAATTCTGGCAACCCCTCATGGCATCATGTTGCAGCAACCGGCCTACTCTCAGTATTATCTGCATCTTGGTGAGATCTCCTCCTATCCACCAGGATATAAGGAAAATGCAGGCGTCTTCTGTCACAACAATCCCTGGGTGATTATTGCCGAGACCCTGGTGGGCAATGGCGATCGGGCATTCGACTACTATCTCCGCATCAATCCCTCTGCGCGAAGCAGGATCATCGACCGTCATCGTTGTGAACCGTACGTCTATGCCCAGATGATCGCCGGGAAAGATGCACCGACCTATGGCGAGGCCAAGAATTCCTGGCTCACCGGAGCCGCCGCATGGAACTACTTCGCCATCACCCAGTTCATCCTCGGCATTCGCCCGACGTATGACGGACTCATGATAGCGCCGGTCATACCAACGACATGGCAAGGATTCTCCGTAACGCGCGTATTGCAGGGTGTGCGGTACGATATATCGGTCACGCGCGGCGGAAAGGGAAACCGGGTACGACTCGTTGTGGACGGCAGGCAGATTGATGGCAACGTGATCCCCAGACCTGCTGCTGGGGTCCATCAGGTTAGTGTCGAGGCCCTGCTGGAGTAACCCGCAACTCTACACAGATGACAACCATATGAGGAGACGACCATGAACGCCACAGTCATTGGTGTACTTGTCACCCTTCTTCTGTTCCTCGGATGTGCTGCCACACAACACACGGATGTTTCGTCTCCGCAACAAGAACTTGTTGCCATGACACCGTTGCCCCCGCTCTCGTCGATCTCCCGTCCGGGCGGACTTAAGCTGAATGCCATGTTCCGGCTTCAGAATGATGGCTCCGTGGCGGAGGTCAAGCTGCTTCGTTCAAGCGGCGATCCTCACTGGGATGCTCTGGCTATTGATTCTATGAAGCAGTGGCGGTTCACCGCACTTCCACGCGAGACAGCACCGGTGGATTACTGGACCCGGTTTGCCATCGTGGTGCAGGTACAGGAGCAAATTGTCATGACCCTCGGGGAGCTCGTCTCTCCAAACCCACAGGAAGCAGATTCGTTGTATGTGCTTCTGCAGAACGGTGCGCAGTTCGATTCCCTCGCAAGGCGCGTGCGACATGGGATCTCCTCCAGAACCGATTGGTTTTTCGAATCTGTGGATATCGCGAAGTACCCTCAGCATATTCGGGAACAGCTCACCAAGCTTCGGGTAAATGGCTTCACGCTCCCGCTGCGCGTGGGCACGAACTACGTGATATACAAACGATTCAAAAGCGACGATCCTCGGTAACTCGTGCACCAGCAATCATCGCACAAAAGCAGTTGACGGGCGGGATTACACTTCACAAAACCATGGACGCCTATAATGACACGTCTCGCTAGGGTGCTGCAGGGACTGTTCCTTTTCGCCTTCGCCAACGCCGTTTCTCAAACATCTCTGTTCCGCATTGAGGACTACGGTGCAGTGGGCGACGGCAAGACCATCAATACGATTCCTATCCAGAAGACGATCGACCAGTGCGCGAAGATGGGAGGAGGTACAGTATATGTGTCTGCGGGGGTGTTTGTCTCTGGTACGTTGCAGCTTCGCAGCCGCGTGAACTTCCATATGGAGAACGGCAGCGTGCTTCGGGGAAGTGACACACTCGAGCACTACCTGTTGGATGGGAAGAAGGTTGGGTTGATGTTCACGCAGGACGCTGAGAATGTGTCCATCACCGGGTCCGGCACTATTGACGGCAACGGCGATGTCTTCATGGATCTCAACACGGCGAAGAAGATCGATAGCATAGGTTCGGCATGGACCCGGCAGAAGGGGCGCTTCAGAGAAGTATCACAGGGCGTTGGAGACGGACCCGTCGTGCCAAAGGACAGGCCTTTCCAGATGATCATCTTTTCCAATTGCCGCAATGTGACACTGCGTGACGTTCGTGTCACGAATTCCCCGTTCTGGACTATCCACTGCGCCGATTGCGATGGCGTGGTCGTCTCCGGTCTGAGCATCAGCGGCAACATGCTTGTGCCGAACAACGACGGCATTGATTTCACCTCGTGCAGCAATGTCCGGATGTCCGACTGTGACATACGCACCGGGGATGACTGCATCGTGTTGACAGGATACGACCATCACTTTGACCTGCCCGGGTACAAACGCCTTTCTCATCCCTCGGAGAATATCACCGTCACAAATTGTACTCTTCAATCCCGCTCTGCGGCGATCCGCATCGGTGGATTCGACCAGAACCCGATGCGGAATTATCTCTTCAGCAATATCATCATCACCAACTCCAATCGCGGGATCGGTCTCTTTGCACGGGATCAGGGATCGATCGAGAACCTGATGTTTACAAATATCATCATGGAAACACGATTGCACACCGGCGATTGGTGGGGGCAGGGGGAACCAATTCATATTTCTGCAGTGCGTCTACTGAAGGACGTCGTCCCGGGTGGCATCCGTAACGTGATCTTTCGCGACGTCATCTGCAGAAGCGAATCGGGGATCGTGGTCTACGGTACAAACGAAAGCATGATTGAAGATGTGTCGTTTGAGAATCTCACGCTGAGGATCAGCGAGAGTCCGCTCAATGCTGTCGCCGGAGGGAATTTCGATCTGCGTCCTGTGTTGGATCCTTCGCTTCAGCTCTTTGCACATGACATTCCCGGGATCTACGCGCAGTGGGTGAAGAATTTCCGCATACGGGGATGTAACCTTACATGGGATGCTTCGTCGATGTCGTTCTTTACCCATGGCATCGAAATATCCGACTTCCGCAAGGCAACACTCTTCGACTTCACAGGATCGGCGGCTCCGGGAAATGCGCGGGCGTATCCGGTGGTCGTGACCAACGGAAAAGGATTCACCACCGACGTGGATCGTAGGTCCGTGAGAACGGTGAATGTGGAAGACTACCCGCACGGCAAATAGCGCCTACGGGGTAACGCCGACGTGCGTGCCTGAATAGCGCACAATGGTGTCGGGTTGTTCGGTTTTCTCGCTGCCGATCCCGTGCCCTTCCCTGACAAACACCACCCGGAATGTCCGCGAATTCAGCATACCCGGGAAACGACCGGCGCGATCACCGATTGTCAATACCCGCGCTTTGTCGTCCCAGTGCATCGGAATTGTCGCGTAGACACCTTTTTCGTAATCGTAGGTGTCGTTCTCGTCTTCGTACAGCACAAAGTCACCATCCGCACCGCAATAGATTCTCAACTCCAGCGAATCCGCCTTCTGGGCAGAAGCCCATTCTGCATCGCCGCCCAACGGTACGATCGAACCGGAACGGACAAACAAGGGGATCCGTTCCATCGGTGCTTGGGCATCGATCGCCCGCCCGCCGCGGAATGTACGTCCGCTCCAAAAGTCATACCACGTCGCCACAGGCAAATAGACGCTCCGTGACACTGCGCCGGGATCTGTCACGGGATTGACAAGAATGGCAGGACCAAACATGAATTGATCGCCGATATTTGCAGCGCGGGTGTCACCACGAAAATCCATGACCATCGGCCGCATGGGAGTATACCGCATGCTGGTGGTCATCCACGCCAGAGAGTAGATATAGGGAAGCAACCGGTACCGGAGCCGGACAGCCCCCACGAGCATCTTCTCTGTTTCAGAGCCGTACGACCAGAGTTCATTCTGATTGTTGGTGCGTGTGCCGTGCACCCTGAAAATCGGACAAAAAGCCCCAAACTGGAACCACCGCACAAAAAGTTCACGATATGCCGGATCATCAGGATTACCGCCAAGAAAACCGCCTATGTCAGTTGTCCAGTACGGAAGCCCGGAGAGTACATAGTTGAGCCCCGATGGAATCTGGCGTCTGTAACAGACCCAATCGGCATTGATGTCTCCCGACCAAACCGCGGTGGCAGTTCGCTGACTGCCGGCATATGCCGACCTTGAGAGAATGAACACCCGCTTCCGATCTGTGACACTTCGCTGCCCTTCATAGACACCACCGGTTGTCATCAAAGGATACATATTGGCGTACCGCGCCCCGTTGCCGATTGCCACTCTGTTGGTCATCAGGATGTTTGTCTCTCGTCCTTCCGTTTCCGGTTCCGTGGTATCCAGCCACCAGGCATCGAACCCTATGCGAAAGAGCGATGTGTCGAGCAATTTCCAGTAGTACTTCCGCGCCTCAAGATTGAAGGCATCATACAGCGCCTGTCCTGAGGGGTGAAATCCCGCTACCTTCGTCGTATCGACGAAATAGCCGCGATGCATCATGTCCGCATAGGTTCTTGTCCCCGGGCGGAAGTAGGGCCAGAATGAGATCATGACGTGGAAATTGTTCGCGTGGAGTTCATCCACCATGACTTTCGGTTCAGGATAGCGGGAAGAGTCAAAGACAGGCTCCCCCATGGTGTTCCACCAAAACCAATCCTGCACGATGTTGTCGATCGGAATATGCTTCTGCCTGTACCGGCGGGCAATGCCGAGAAGCTCATCCTGAGAGGCATAACGATTCTTGCACTGCCAGAAGCCATACGCCCATTTGCCAAACATGGGCACCTCTCCGGTGAGAGATCGGTAACCGGCAATAAGTGAATCACACTCCGGGCCGTAGAGGAAGAAATAGTCAACGGCGTCAGCCACTTCGGCCGTAAGATACAAAGCATTCAAGAACCGGTTATTGAACCGGCTGCGAGACGAGCTGTTCCACAAAAGACCATAGCCATTGCTCGACATGAAAAACGGGATGCTGATATTCGTGTTGTCCTGCGACAAATCGACCGACTCGCCCCTGAAGTTCCACACACCCGCCTGATGCCCTCCAAGTCCGAAGAACGCTTCCGAAGAACCCCACAGATTCGAAAACAGCTCGGCACGAAAGGCATGTTCGCCGTTGACCACCGTCGGCGTCAATGTGCGGCTATGATCGGTGAAGAGTTTTTGACCGGTTCTGTCACAGTAGGTGATTGAGCCGTCGTGGAGCGCCACAGAGATGGTCAAGCGCGGAAGAATCAGAACTGCAGTATCGGCCGTCGTCTGAAAAGTCCAACGAGTTCCCGGCGGATGTTTCGTTGACGCGAGAAATCCTTGTCGTGCAGGGATGGTGGACGTATCAGATGCCCCGTACACCACCCGCACGATGTTTTCGTCACAAACGATCAGGCGCAGTTGCCCTTGCTTCATGTGAAGCAAGAGCCCGTCCGGCTGACGCTGCACTTCCCTGACCGGGTTTGCCGGATTCCATTGGGCGTGCGCGTCTAAGGCCAAGAGACAAATCCCCATGCCGGCAAGAATGCTTGCGAACACGGTTCTTGCGATAATCGCTCGGGTGCCGCCGCGCACAAGTTCGTCCATCGTTCTACTCCCAGTCGTCAGTTCTAAATGAAGGGGCAGGCAATCCGTCCTTGTTGAACAGCGTGGCTTCCGGCGTATTGCTGAACGCATAACGCACAGCTACGGGCTGCGGGATTTCTGGATTAGACACAACCAGTGTCCTCGCATGGACTTTGACCACAGCGTTCTTGAACACACGGTCCATTCCGGCAATCTGGAAGCTGTTGCCTGTGCTCCCCTCTTTCAGCACAAGGCCTTTCTCCGCATGCTCAAAGAAGAGTTCGATGCTTCCCTTTCGCTTGTTGTTGGACTTGTAGATCGGTCCGGAATACGCCACGCGATGTCCGTACGTTTTGGCCAGCGCCCACAGCGCAAGACGTTGGCCGACATCTTTCTTGTTTGCCGGATGTATGTTTTTTGCATTGCCGATGTCCAGCGTTACAGCCATGCCGGTGTTCTTCACGGAGAGCGCTGCGGCCTGTGCTTCGCGGAGGTATTGAGATTGCGTGGCGGTTCCGTAGTCAAAAGGTGCTATCTGAACAAAGTAGAACGGGAAATCCCCCACCGCAAAGTCAGCTCTCCAGTTTTCGATGAGCAGCGGAAAGAGAGAATGGTATTGCCGAGCGCGTTCTGCATTCGATTCCCCCTGATACCAGATGGCACCTCTGATCGAAAACGGAATGACCGGCGCAATCATCCCGTTGTAGAGTGTTGTGGGAGTATTCGCGGAGAGGTCGATCGCGAATCGTGGCCGGCTTTCGTACTGATTCCCGCGAGGCCCGAAGACAAACAAGGCATTCCCCATCAACTCGGCGACCGGAACATATTTCCAATCGCCGGCGAGAGATATCGTATCACCGGATTGTTCGGGATGCAGCCTCATGATCGCCGGATCACCGTACATGCCGCCTCCACCCTGGTAGTCAATCACACGCACAGAGATTTGCACGATTGTGCTGTCGACGATGGAACCCGGAATCTGGTAGACCCTCTTGACATTCCATTGGCCTTGGCCTTCGTGGCTCCCCACCTTCACGCCATTGACATAGGTAACATCGATGTCATCAACCGGTCCAAGCTCCAGCACCAGATTCTTCCCTACCCACAGAGAAGGAACTACAACGCTTTTTCTGAACCAGACGATCCCGTCGAAGTTCCCGACCTCGGTCTTCTCCCAAGCCGTTGGCAGATGCATCACCCTCCAGCTGGAATCATCATATGAACGGGTTGCGCAATCGTTATCCTCGCACTCAAGGCCTTGCCATTTGTTCTCGCCTTTTCTCCCCTGCAGGTCGATTGTTTTGTACTTTCGTAGCCATTCCATGATCTGGTGCCGCCCGTTGGCATATCCCTTGAGACTCTGCAATGTCACCGTGAACTCAGGGAGCTTGGAAAGGCACCGAGCGCTGATCCATGATTCAACGGCGGTTCCTCCCCAACTGGCCTGGATCAAACCCACCGGCACACCAAGAGTTTCATGCAATTTCTTACCGAAGAAAAACGCCGTCGCGCTGAAACCGGGAACGGTGGCAGGGGAACACTCCTCCCATGAAGCGTTGCACGTAGCCTCTGGTACGGCGGAGAATGCTTGCCGCACCGTACACAGGCGAAGATTCGGGTATGTCGCGTGGCTGATTTCTTCCGCGGAGGTAAGCACCGTATCTGCCGGCGGCCAACCCATCATGGGCATTTCCATGTTCGATTGCCCGGAACACAGCCACACCTCGCCGACGAGCACGTTCGAAATTGCCATCGATGTATCATCGTGCGTGATCGCAAGTGTGTATGGACCTCCTGCGTGCGGTGTGCGGAGTTTCAACATCCAGCTGCTGTCCGGCTGTACGAGCGTTTTGCCGGTTTCCCCCCAGGAGGCCTGGATCTTCACCTCCGTTCCGGGCGTCCCGTGACCCCAGAGGGGAACATTGCTCTCCCGTTGGAGCACCATATTGTCCATGATAAGAGGGGCCAAGCTGAATGGTGTCGGCTGGCATTGTCCCGGGGTGTGAACGAAAAGCAGTGCGATAAGAATGGAAAAGGTGATTCCTCTAGCGCTGTTTATCATACTAATAATCCTTTCCTTCCTTGACAACGTTCATTGGGAGAGTATCTTTAAGGAGTGTGCAAAATGCAGTGCACTTCTATGGGTTTTCACCGAGTCACTCTGGCATTGTATGTGTAATACTCTGATGATGCCAACGTAGAATCTCCCGCAACAAGAAGCAAGGATCGTCCATGAATCCACAAAGAAGATCGCCCCTGATCGCGCTCGGCATCACCGCCATTCTCTTTGCGTCTTGCTCATTCCTGTCGACAGAGCACCAACAGGAGGACTTCATCAGGATCCGCGGCACGAGATTTATCCACAGAGGTGCCCCGTACCATTTTGCCGGAACAAACATGTGGTACGGTTGCTACCTGGGATCGCCCGGCCCCACGGGTGACAGGCCGCGACTCCTCAGAGAACTCGATTCGCTGAATGTCTATGGAATTACAAATCTCAGGGTGCTTGCGGCCTCCGAAGAATCCGCCATTCGCCGGTCAGTGAAGCCGGCAATCCAACGGGCAGCGGGTGTTTTAGATGACTCCCTGCTGCAGGGTCTCGATTTTCTCCTCGCCGAGATGGCAAAGCGCGATATGCATGCGGTTCTTTACCTCGGCAACTACTGGGAGTGGTCCGGTGGGTTTTCCCAGTATAATGTCTGGACAGGCGGTCACACCGTGGATCCGGAGGACACCTCCCGCGGTTGGGGCGCGTTCATGGACTTTTCAGCAACGTTCTATTCAAATGCGAAAGCCGTGGAGCTCTACAGGCAGTAGGTCCGGCATATCATCACGCGGACGAATACCGTGAATCACAGGGTCTATGCCGATGACCCGACGATCATGTCATGGCAATTGGCTAATGAACCGCGCCCAGGCCGCGATGGTGAACCCGGTACCAAAAACCTCCCCGAGTTCTATCGCTGGATCGAAGAGACTGCCTCGTTCATTCACGCGCTCGACTCTAATCACCTGGTCTGCTCAGGAAGTGAAGGGACCGTCGGCACACTGCATTCCGAAGAGTACTTCCTGCGCGCGTTTCAAACAGTACATGTAGACTATCTCAACTTTCATCTCTGGCCGCTCAATTGGGGATGGTTCAATCCTGGAGCATGGGAGAAGACCCTGCCGCAAACAGAAGAGAACGCCGTTGCCTACATCAACCAGCACATGGCACTGGCACGGACACTCTCCAAACCGATTGTTATGGATGAATTTGGGCTTGGACGCGACGGTGGAATGATCCTTCCCGGTACCCCAACGCAGGCGCGAAACCGGTACTTCCGACTCATCTGCAACGTTCTGGAAGATTCCGCCCGTGCAGGCGCTCCCATCGCGGGCTCGAACTTTTGGGCATGGGGCGGAGAGGGCTCTGCACAGCATCCCGACGGAATGTGGCGACAAGGTGATCCTTTTGTCGGCGACCCCCCGCAGGAACCGCAGGGAAGAAACTCGGTGTTCGTCTCAGACACCTCAACACTCAGGATCATCCGCGATCACGCCCGGGCCATGCTCACACTCGAGAAGCTTTCTTTTTCAGTATCTTCAGGTTCCGGTCAATAAGCGCAACTCGTTGCTCAACCGCTGCTGCACTTCGTAATGGATCTTCAGGAGAATGAAGCACGTAGTCGAGCAGACGATCCACTGTTGTCGTCGCAACGTGGATTCTCGTGTCTGATGAGGCGTAATAGATGAAAACCTCTCCATTCCGCCTCATCACCCACCCGCTGCTGAAGACGACGTTGGAGACATCGCCGATGCGCTCCTCTCCCTCGGGGGCGAGAAAGTATCCACCCGGGCACGCAAGGACCCTGTCGGGTTCTTGGAG
>PMMO01000245.1 GCA_003162215.1 Ignavibacteriota bacterium | reverse complement strand
CGGAAGAGGACGTAGCTTGCAAGCGTGATATCTTCGCGCAGGACGTATGTCTGACCCGAGCGTGCAAATACTGCGGTGACAGAATCCTCACTGAGAGCGGAATTGTCTACCCGTGCGTAGACTGCTTCCTGGAGCAGCGCGGCCACTGCGAGCCGTTTCCGCATTGCATCGAGTTGCTCGCGAAAAGTCGGTTCATCGGTCAGCCCGCGCCGCTCGGCTTCCTGGTAGAGCAACTCGTTGACAACCCAATCGTTGATGTACTCCCTCGATGCAGCACCGGTTTCGCCGAGCGAGTCGCGCTGGTGCGCGATATCAGCCTCGGTCAATACNNGCACTGTTGACACGGGCGACGTAGCCACCACGTCCCCCATCCCGGCCACACGCAACCAGCGTCAGTGCAAGTGCCGCAGCCAGTCCTCGCAACCACCCGTCACGGAGTCTTTGCAAAGGCGTTCTTCAACAGTTCCTTGTGTTCGATAACCGGTGCATATTGCTTGACGCTGGTCAGCCATTCGGACTCGAGGCGCTTCGATTCGTATTCCTGAAACGCGCTGGAGACTTCGGCGCCTGCTTCTTCAAACGTTTTCTGCCGGGCCGGGTCGACACCGTCTTTGCGGACAACAGAATATACCACTTTGTGGAAGAAGGGCACGGAGTAGCCTCCAATGGCGAGGGAGTCCGCATGCTTTGCCCGTTCATCCGCCCCCGAAGCAGCGGTTGCCGTATCGAGGGCTGCTGTCACCAGCGGTTGCAGACCGAGTATCTGCAGATCGAGATGCTGCAGAACCCCGGCGGTGTCTTTTTGCTTTGCTGCTGCAAAATTCCGGAGACGTGTTTCCGTGGAGATGCGCTCGACAGCAAGGCCGTAGGTCTTTGTCAGCATGCCCTTCACAAGATCAATGCGCTTCTTTGCCAGATCTTCATTCTTTGCCTTGCGGACACTCGTATCCGCATATGCGGCAATAAGGACACGCGTTGCACTCTCTTTCTGCAGGAGAGATCCAACGGAGGTGACCGGCGCTGAAGCTTTTGCCGGCAANNCGAATGGAGTCTTCTCGCACCACCTGTTCCATGGTCATGCCGGCCAGCAGTTTCTTGTGGATGATCTGCGCATGAGCATCAGTGGCGGCGCGGATTTCGGTGAACTTCACGCGATCGGGGAACACAAACTTGTCACGGTGCTGTCCAAAATACAGGCGGAGCAGGGAGTCGGAGGTTGTAACCCTGTTCCACACCTGATCCTGCTCGGCCTGATACAGAAGAATCCCTTCCCGGTATTCGCGCAACAACGAGGCAAACTTGGGATCCTGCTGTTCGAGCAATTCCGACTTTCCCTCAAACAATACCTGCTCCGCCAGCTTGTCGACCGTTGGCGCAAGGGAAAGACGGTTGAGAGATGTGTTCGACCATTCGAAGTGACTCTTCATCATCGCGATCACTGTATCGACGATGATCGGACGTCCGAGCACTTTGAACATTGTTGCACGGCCAAAATCGCCNNCCGGGCATTGGTGCACAGGATGATATGATAGCCGTACGCTGTACGCACTATGGGGGAACTCTTCCCCGGCGTCAACTGGAATGCCGCTTCATCGAACGGCTGTGGCCAGCGTCCCCGGGAGAACCAACCGAGGTCGCCACCGCGACTTTTTGATCCCTCGTCTGCAGAATTCCGCATTGCCAGCTCGGCGAAGGGAATGCCCTTCAGCACACTATCCTGGATCGCCAGNNTTCTTGTACGCCGCCGCGGTGTCCTCCGGCGATGGCGTTTGATTGGGGAACCGGATCATGATGTGGCTGGCCTGCAATTCTCCCCGTGAAGGCTTGCGGTCCGTCACCTTGATGATGTGAAGCCCGAAACGCGTCTTAATCGGGGCAGGCGAAATCTGTCCGACCTTCAGTGCATACACGCCGTCTTCAAATTCAGGGACCATACGCCCGGTGGAAAAGTAGTACAGGTCGCCTTTGTTTTGCTGGGCACCGGGATCCTGTGAGAAGCTCGCAGCCAGCAGGGAGAAATCCTTGCCTGCTTTGGCCTCAGCAAGGATCTCCTGAGCTTGTTTGTACACTGCCGCCGAGTCTTCTGCCTTGGCATCCTGACGGAAAGTCAGGAGGATATGGCTTGCCCGGATCTCCTCGCGGCTGCGATCGTACATCTTGCGCACATTGGGTGCAACAACGTCGCGGTCAGTGAGGTAGGATGCAGCAAGACTCCCACGATACTGATTGATCTCAGCTTGCACTTCAGGCCGTTTGTCCAGGCCATGATGGTAGGCGTCGGTGAGCTTCAACCGATATTTGATCATGAGATCGAGGAACCGTTCCCGCTCATCCTGGCTGACGGTATCACCGGCGGTTGTGCCACCATTGCTGCGGCTGTACATGTTCTCGAAATCGGTCAACGAAATCGGGGTCGCGCCGACAGTGGCGACAACGAAATCCTGTCGTTTTGGGGCGCATCCCGGGATGCGCATAAGAAATGCAACCGTAATGATGCTAACGCCAATGCACACGCTGGTGCGGAAAATAATGCTGCGCTTCACGATCGTACTCCGAGTGTTGNNACACCGTAAGTCGAATTGCAGAATCTAACGGTACGGAAAATCAACGAGAAATTCAACTTCTGAGAGCGACGGCAAAATCCTGCAAAATGTCAGCGATACTCTCCACGCCCACAGAAATCCTGATCATTCCCGGGGTCACACCATGGCGACGAAGTTCATTCGGCGACATATTGACATGGGACGAGTAGACAGGGATGCTGACCAGCGTTTCCGCTCCACCCAGGGACATAGCATTCACGGCCACACGAAGAGCATCGGTCACACGCACAGCGTTGCGGAGGCCACCCTTTACTTCGATAGTCACCATGCCGCCATACCCCAGGCCGCCCGCGTCGACCATCTGCCGTTTGGCGATGTGATGCTGGGGATGCGAGGGGAGCCCGGGATAGAGGACACGTAGTACGTTCGGTGCGCGTTCGAGCTCCGCCGCCAGGACAAGAGCGTTCTCGTTCTGGCGGGGTACCCGCAACGCGAATGTCTTCAGGCTGCGCAAGAGGAGGAATGCCGCAAACGGATCAGCGCACCCGCCGTAGTATTTCATCTGCGTGTGAGCCTGCCCGATGAACTCCTCCGAACCGGCGACAACACCCGCGATGACATCGGAATGCCCCCCCAGGTATTTCGTCGCACTCTCGATCACGACATCAACACCATACAGAAAAGGATGCTGGTTGAGACTCGTCGCGAAGGTATTATCGATCATGATCACAAGTTTCCGCCGGATGCGCCGTTCCGCCCTGCGCACCGCTTTCACCAGAGCCTCGATGTCCACGATGCCAAGCGTCGGGTTTGTGGGAGTCTCAAAGTAAACGACACGCGTAGTTGCATCCACCAGGGATCCCATCCGGTCGAGACGGTCCGGGTCCAGGTAGCGGACCTTCACACCCTGGCGGGGGAGAATGTCGCGGAAGAAGCGATAGGTACCTCCGTACAACGCCGGGGTACTGACGATGGACTNNTGATAGCGGGTGTACACGTACACTTCAGGATCACCCTGTGCATACCGTAGCGCATCCCCGGAATCGTTGAAACGGAATGTGGAGGTCTGCACGATAGGCGGGGCAACGGGCGCCCGGTGCGGGAAGAGCTGCGCACCGTGGATAGCGCGCGTTGCGACCGACATCGACCGTGGGTCGAGGCGTGGAACAGAAGATCGTTTACTCATCGTTCTCCTCAATGGGGTGGGGCAATTGCGGTTCAACCATGATCACATCTTCTCGTTGGAGTACAACACTTCCAACAGGAGCGCCTTTCGGCTTATGGACGTACTTGCGTCGGGTCACGGCAACCGGAACCATCGAAGCAGTGCGCATCTTGCTGTAGTACGCTGCAATCGACGCTGCCTGACGGATGGCGCGTTTGCCGGGTTCACCCCTGCCTGTTGCCACGCGAAGAATCACATGCGAGCCTGAAACCCCGCGTGCATGAAACCAGAAATCCTGGGGCTTCGCATGTCGAAGGGTTAACACGTCATTGTTGGCGCTGCTCCTTCCCGCCCACACTTCAAAGCCTCCCTCCACAACAAAGACCCTGAACAGCGGTCGGTCCTGGTCATCAGAGGGACTGTCCTCTTTTGGACTGTGCAGATCGTCGTGATGGCGTTCCATAAACGTCTTCAATTCCTGTCGCGTCGTGATACGTTCCAGTTCAGACAGCAACATCGCGCTTCGATCCATGCGGGCAATGTACGCTGCGTGCCGGCGTTCCGCAAGCTGGCGCGCA
>PMMO01000178.1 GCA_003162215.1 Ignavibacteriota bacterium | reverse complement strand
TCGCGCTCCTCCCAGGTCCTGAGTCCGTACCTGCTCAGGTAGGTCGGGATGTGCCTGTAGAGCCGGTCCTCCGATTCGATATCACCGATCATCCGGCGTTTTTCGAAGGAAGACGTGCCGGAGAGAATTGTCAGTGACCCTCCGTCCCCCCCCGCTCCGTTCACCTTCCACCCGATCGCCCCGTGCGCCTTCGCGATCGAGATCACCCGATGGGCGTCGGGGGAAATCAGGCCGCTGTGGAGCCTTCCCTGCGCTTCGGTATTGTCGATCATCGCACGCCCGAGCGCGGCAAAATCCCCCGTATAGAGGGCGTCCCGCGAGCGCCCGGCGGTAAGACGGAGGTCGTTGATCTTCGTGCACTCGGAACCCTCGGACTCCAGCTCCCGAATCACCTTCTTGTGGACCTCCGAGGAGCTGTGTGACCTCCCGAAATAGATCAGCACCAGACGCCGCTCCAGCTCCCACCAGATCGCATTGGGGATCACGATCTGCGACACAGTCGCGTGCGGAAACTCATGCATCTCGATGTAATTGATCCCGCCGTACGCCGAGCAGAGCTGGTCCTGAATTCCGCACTGGAGTCCCAGCATGTTCATCTCCACGTGGTGCGCGGCATACGCAACCTCATGAGGCGTCATCCTCCCCGGAGTCAGCCTGTCCAGCGCTCCGATCAGGGCGACGGATACCGCCGCGGATGTCCCGGTGGACGCACCGCCGGGAGCCTCGGAAAATATGGTCACCTGGAGTTTCATGTCCTTCGGCACGCCCATATGCTGGATCGCCGCCTCCAGGAGCGGATGCCTGTCGAACAGCATCTTTTCCGGCTCCACCGCAAACTGCTCTCCGTAGTTCTCGGCCCGGACAATGACCCTGTTCGGCTCCCCGTCGAAGGGGAAGATCTCGATTTGCACCTCCGCGTACGGATAGACACCGATGTTGAATATCTTGCCGTGCCGGGCGAACCAGGTGTCTGGCCACCCGCCGTTGTCGGCGATCCTGATTGGTGCGACGCTATTGATAACGCGGAGAGGCTTGTTGCCCTGCTGATCCATCTCCTCGTTCCTCTGATTGTGTTGGTGTTGCCGGGTACCACTGTAAGATTTTAATGTAGAGAGGATCAACAGAAAGTTCAAGTTGTGTTTCCAGATGTTTTTCTGTACTTTCGACCGTATATCCTCACTTGCCCATCTCACCGAAATCACTGACGGACCGTCGATAATCCATAATCCTCGGAGGACTCACACATGAAACCCATCTACCTCGTTGCGAGCGGCGATTTGCGACCGGCCGCCAATCAAAATTGCGAATCTGCCCAGGCAGAAATGGAAACACAGGTCGTCTCAGCCGTTCAGAAACTCGGCGGCACGGTCATCCGTGCACATCCTTACGACCCAGTCAAAAAGCATGGCTTCATTGACAGCCAGAAGTATGGGATGGAGGTTTTTGCCAAAATTCCCCCCGCTGCTCCCCTTATCGTCGCCGAGTCAGTCTGGCAGTATACGCACCACGTTCTTGCCGGTCTGACTACCCACCGCGGACCCATTTTGACCGTCGCCAACTGGAGCGGCACCTGGCCGGGGCTCTCCGGCATGCTCAATCTCAATGGCTCGCTCACCAAGGCCGGGGTGCGCTACTCAACGCTCTGGAGCGGAGACTTCACCGACGCATTCTTCCTGAATGGGCTGCGGACCTGGCTCGCGAAGGGGCGCCTGACGCACAAGGTGACCCATGTGAAACCGCTCGCGAAGGCTCGCGTGCCGGCCAGGGCGGCAGAAACGGCCAGGGCCCTCGCCAAGGATCTCCGGTGTCGCAAGGCGATCATGGGGGTCTTCGACGAGGGATGCATGGGCATGTACAACGCCATTATTCCCGATGAACTCCTCCACGCAACCGGCATATTCAAAGAGCGACTGAGTCAATCAGCGCTCTACGCACGCATGCTCACGGTGCCCGATCACGAAGCTCGTGCGGTGTTTGAGTGGATTCTCCAGCACGGAATGCGGTTCGACTTCGGCAAGGATGAAGCAACGGAGCTCACTGAAGCCCAGGTCCTGCTACAATGCAAAATGTACATTGCCGCTCTCCGCATCGCCGATGACTTCGGTTGCGACACCATTGGTATCCAGTACCAGCAGGGGCTTAAGGATCTTGCGCCCGCCTCAGACCTTGTTGAGGGAATGCTGAATAACGTCGAACGTCCGCCGGTGCTTCATGAGCAAACGGGTAGAGAGCTCTATGCAGGCGAAGCTCTCCCCCATTTCAATGAGGTGGATGAGTGTGCGGGTCTCGATGCCCTTGTGACGTACCGGCTCTGGCGTACGTTGGGGTTCTCCCCCGAGACCACACTGCACGATGTCCGGTGGGGACGGCCCTTCGGGGTGAATGGCCGCAAAAAATTCGTGTGGGTGTTCGAAATCTCGGGTGCTGTCCCCCCGGCGCATCTTGTCGACGGGTATCGTGGCGCGGTTGGAGAACGGCAACCGCCGATGTATTTCAGACTCGGTGGTGCCTCGTTGAAAGGTGTAAGCAAACCCGGACCGATAGTCTGGAGCCGCGTGTTCGTAGAAGACAATGTCCTGCATTGCGATCTCGGGCTCGGCGAAGCAGTCGCGCTTCCTGAGGAAGAGACCCAGGACCGGTGGAGGCAAACGACGGCAGAATGGCCGATCATGCATGCGGTGCTGCACGGTGTCACCCGCGATCAGATGATGGCGCGTCATAGATCCAATCATATCCAGGTGGTCTATGCACCTGATGCCGCCGGAGCCCGCCGCGCGATGTTTGCGAAGGCGGCGGCGATGCGTGCACTCGGCGTGAAGGTGTATTTCTGTGGCGTCCATTAAAGATCACCCCCTCGCCCGCGCCTTCCTCTCCCTTGCACTGGTACTTGTGCTCGGGGCGGTGTTCAATGCGGACGGGACATTCCTCCAGTGGGCAACCCAACGGGACATGCTGCGGCAGGTGTCGGTATACGGCATCCTTGCGTGCGGCATGTCCGTAGTAATCATCGCGGGTGGCATCGACCTTTCGGTAGGGAGTATTCTGGGGCTCTGCGCTGTCGCATTCTCTCTCCTTTCGATGCACCGTGGAGCGCCCGATGTGATCGCTATCGGCGCAACGCTCGCCCTGGGAACCGCGTGCGGCCTGATTTCGGGCGGAGTTATCGCCCGGTTTCGGGTGCAACCATTCATCGCCACGCTGGCAATGATGGTTTTTGCGCGGGGCCTGGCAAAGCTCATCTCCGGAGGCGAGAAGATTTCCACCGCCGTGCAGCTTCCCGATGGCACCTATCAATACGCGGACACACCCCATCTCTTCGATGTCATAAGCGCGCGGATGCTGGGGGAAAATGTCGCAGTGGTCACGGTGATCCTCGGCGTATGCCTGATTCTGGTCTGGATCCTCCTTTCACGTACGCCGTGGGGTCGACAGATCTATGCCATCGGAGGAAACGAGGAAGCCGCACTCTACGCCGGCATTCCCGTGAGATCTACGAAGCTTCTCGCCTACGGACTCAGCGGCCTCAGCTGCGCCGTTGCCGGCATCTGCCAGGCAGCGCAGGAACTGCAGGGCGACCCCGAAGCGGGCGCAACATATGAGCTCACTGCTATCGCCATGGTGGTCATCGGTGGCACTTCCCTGCAAGGAGGCAGGGGGTCAATCTGGCTGACGCTGCTCGGTGTGTTGATCATTGGTAGTCTTGAAAAAATTCTCAGCATCAACGCAGTGGGTGAGGAAACACGGTTGATGCTCACCGGTCTCATCATTCTGGCTGCCGTGTTGTTCCAGCGCAACACGTAATCATAAGGAGTGTATGTATGAGAAGCACGTCCCGATTCTCCGCCCTGCTTGCTGCTGGCCTGCTGGCATGTGTCTCGAACGCGTTCACCCGGAATCCACGATGGACCATAGGTATGAGCCAGTGCAATCTCGGCGAACCCTGGCGTGTCCAGATGAATGCTGATATCAAAAAATCAGCGGAAGCGTATCCCGAACTACGCGTCATCTTCAAAGATGCACAAAACGACAACCTGAGGCAATGTGCTCACGTCGAAGAGTTCGCCCGACAGAAGGTGAACCTGATCATCATTTCACCCAAGGAAGCCGCCCCGCTTGCCAAACCGGTTGCCGATGCATTCCGCAGTGGCATTCCCGTCATCGTGCTCGACCGGCGCGTCATGGGCAACGACTACACCTGTTTTATCGGTGCAGACAACAAGAAAATCGGCCGTGCAGCGGGGAAATGGATCGCCAACCAGCTCAAAGGTAAAGGCAATATCGTGGAATTGAAGGGACTGATGACCTCGACGCCGGGCCAGGATCGGAACTCCGGATTCCGCGAGGGGATCGCCGGCAGCGGGGTCTCGGTGATATTCGAAGCAGACATGAAATGGCTGGAACCAAACGCCCGCATCGAGATGGAATCGGCACTAGCGCGCTTCCCGAACATCACGCTGGTGTATGCCCATAACGACCCCGGGGCTCACGGCGCCTACCTTGCTGCCAGGGCTGCGGGTCGGGAGAAACAGATCACGTTCGTCGGTATCGATGGCTTGCCTCAGGAGGGACAGATGTATGTACGACAGGGAGTTCTTTCGGCGTCGTTTGAGTACCCGACTGGTGGACGTGAGGCCATCGCCGTCGCACTGGACATCCTCAACGGGAAGAAGGTCCAGAAGGAAATCGTTCTGCCTTCACGCGTCTTCACATACGAAAATGTCGGGAAGGGAGGCGAGTGGTTGAAGGAATGAATTTTGAGTATGTCATAGGCGTCGATGTCGGCACCGGAAGCGTCCGTGCCGGCGTGTTTGACCTCGAAGGGAGCATGGTGGGGCATGCAGTGCGGGAAATCCGGATCTGGCGCCCTCACGAGGATTTCGTGGAGCAATCATCAGCCGACATCTGGGCCCGGACAGGCGAGGTGGTGCGTGAGGCGGTCGCCAGAGCCGGCATTCATCCCTCCACAGTGGCAGGGCTTTCCTTCGATGCCACGTGTTCACTGGTTGCGCTCGATGCATCGCTGGCGCCGATCACCGTCTCGCCGACCGGCAAGGCAGAGCAGAATGTCATCGTCTGGATGGACCATCGTGCGATCGATCAAGCACGCCGCATTAACGCCACGCGCCACCCGATGCTGAAGTATGTTGGCGGGGTGATTTCTCCCGAAATGGAACCGCCGAAGCTGCTCTGGCTCAAAGAAAACATGCAGCCGACATGGAAGAAGTCCGCAAAGTTTTTGGACCTGGCAGATTTCCTTGTTTTCCAGGCGACGGGTCAGGACGTGCGCAGTCTCTGCACCACCGTCTGCAAGTGGGCATACGACGGCAAGAACGGACGGTGGGATCCCACGTTCTATCGCACACTCGGCATGGAAGATCTGATCACAAAGAACAAGATCGGTGATCGGATACTGCCAATGGGATCTCTTGCAGGCGATCTGACGACGACGGCAGCAAGTCACCTCGGCCTGACCACGGCTACAAAAGTCGCTGTGGGCATCATCGATGCCCATGCCGGCGGCATCGGTGTAATGGGCATGGGCTTCACCTCCACGCCGAAACCCGCAGCCCTCGAACGGGTCCTCGCATTGATTGGAGGTACATCCTCATGCCACATGGCCGTCTCCCGTTCGCCGCATTTCATCAAGGGTATCTGGGGGCCGTACAAGAGTGCCATGATCCCGGGGCTCTGGCTCACAGAGGGAGGGCAAAGTGCAACCGGTGCACTCCTGGATTTCATCATCCATGCCACCGGGCGCTCCGAGATCATCTCCGCGGAAGCACGCGGACAGGGGGTGACCGTGTACGAGTACCTCAACAGTGTGGTGTCGGATACCAAGCAACGTGATTTGGAAGGTCCGGCAATCGTCAAAGACCTCCACGTCCTTCCCTATTTTCTGGGGAATCGTTCGCCGCACGCCGATCCTACAGCACGGGGCATCATCAGTGGACTCACACTGGATGATAGCATCAACGCGGTCGCGCGGCTGTATTACGCGACCATACAGGCGATCGCCTACGGCACACGTCATATCATCGAAGAGATGAATAGCAACGGCTATGCAATCAAACGCATCCATGCTTGTGGGGGCGGCACGCGCAACCCCCTCTGGCTCCAGGAACATGCCGACATCACCGGTTGCGAGATCATTCTCCCGCGTGAGCCCGATGCCGTCCTGCTCGGCACAGCAATCCTCGCGGCCGTCGGCGCAGGGAAATTCCCTTCTATCATGGACGCGTCAATCCGCATGAGCTCCGCAGGCCAGCGGTTCCAACCCCGGAAAAAGCATGCACGATTTCATATGGCAAAATACCGGGTGTTCCGGAAGATGTATGATCATCTCCGGTCGTATCAGGAAATCATGGAACGTTTCTGAACTCACTCTGTCGTGGAGGGTATATGATTCTCAACCGCACGCTGCCCTTTCTTCTTCTCTTTACGGGAGGTATATGATGGCTCAACAATCGTTCAATGGACTTGGCTTGGGGCTCGGCACTCTCTCGCGGCTCTCACACGCAAAAACGCGCTCCATCAGTCCAGTGAGATAGCGCGGGTCATACTTCCTCATGAGATACTTGCATCGTGAAACCCAACGATGCCAGAGACTCCCAAATGGAGTTCTTGCCTGATGCAGAGACGATTCGCGTTGCGTGGAATTCGCGTCGCACGCGATAGGTCCCCCGCTGCCTGCGGAATTCGGCACGCCGTGCATCATCCGGCAATCTCACCAGTGTCCGGAATCGCTTGTCATCTTCCTCGATGGTGTAGCACCGGGCAATGACACTGCGTATGGCCTCCTGTGCATTCGCTGCTGCCTGGAGATCGATCCAGCCTGCGTGCGGCGCCGGCATGTTCACAGAAACGGGCCACTGCCTCCCGAGTCCGAAATGGCGGACAATCGCATCAAACATCATGCGTGCGGCATTCACCTTCCCATCGAAAGAGTACCCCGCAATATGTGGCGTCCCGATGAGGACCCTGTCGAGCAGCACAGGATCGATATCCGGTTCGCCTTCCCATACGTCAAGGACGGCACCCCCAAGATGACCGGAGGCGAGCACCGAATGCAGCGCCTTCGAGTCCACAAGAGGACCGCGTGCTGTATTGATCAGAATACTTCCCCGTTTCATCCGGGAGAAACGCTCGCGGTCAAAGAGATGGAACGTCGGGTCGTCCCCTGCCCGGGTCAACGGGGCGTGCAGAGTGAGCACATCCGCTTCCATCACCGCATCAAGGGGAACGAACACCGGATCGCCGGTTGTCCGGGCGAGGGGAGGATCATTCTGCAGAACCCGCATTCCGAGCGCCCGACCGACACGCACTACGCGGCTGCCCACATTTCCCACACCCACCACGCCTAAGATCTTTTCTTTCAGAGAAATGGAGAGACGGGCTGCCGTCTCCAGAAGAGCTGCGGCAACATATTCGGCAACGGAATTTGCATTGCTGCCGGGAGCGCTCGCGAACCCGATGCCGCACTTTTCCAGATAGCCCAGATCCACATGGTCCGTGCCGATGGTTGCCGTGCCAACAAACTGCACAGGAGTCCCTTCCAGCAACGATGCTCCGACCTTCGTCTCAGAGCGTACGACAACCGCATCCACATCCCGGAGGGCGGCGTTGGTGATCGCGGGGGTCTCCAGTTGCCGTACATCCCCTACTCCGGCGAGTGCATCAGCAAGAAACGGATTCTTGCTGTCGACAACAATCACCATATCTGACGCGCAGGTCTTGGGCATCAACGTGAAAATGGGCTCGAGAATAACAGGTGCGATGGGATTTTTGCGAAGGGTGTATGCATCACCGAGGGAGAGTGTAAGTATATCGTAGTTCGTATGATGGATCAACACTACACCGAAAATTCTGCAATGTCAAGAAGATATCGCCTCCTGAAAAGGTGAAAGACCTCTTGCTTTCATCGGTTCTACATACTAACTTGTTTTCGCTCCAGCGATCTGCTGCCAATGGGAACCGGACATGCCGCCGCATGGCCACCCGTTGCCCGATGCGGCCCCCTGATCATTTAAGATGTCGTGTTTCAGGAAGCAGCGATCGCTCACTGTTCCATTCCTAACATTCATCGATTCACTGGAGACCTTCTGCCATGCAAGCATTCAGTCTCGGTGTCGTAGACTGGCTCGTCATTGCCTCGTATTTCGTCATTGTGCTCGGTCTCGGCTTCTATCTCAAGCGCTATACCACCAACCAGGATGACTACTTCCTTGCCGGGAGAAGAAACAGCGCCTGGGTGGCCGGCCTCGCTTTCCTCTCCGCAAACCTCGGAGCGCTGGAACTACTCGGCATGACCGGCAATACATTCAAGTATGGTATGTACGTCGCACATTTCTACTGGATCGGCGCGATCCCGGCGATGCTCTTTCTCGGCATCTTCATGATGCCGTTCTATTACAGCAGCCGCATCAAATCCATCCCCGGTTATCTCAAGCTCCGCTTTGACGAGAAAACCCGCGTCCTGAACGGTATCGCGTTCGGCGTCATGACCCTCCTCGTCTCCGGCATTAACCTCTATGCAATGGCCCTGGTGCTCCGCACATTCGTCGGCTGGGATTGGAACGTAAGCATGTGGGTCTCTGCAATCACGGTTGCAGTCTATGTCGGCATGAGCGGTCTCATGTCCGCCATTTTTACCGAGATCATCCAGTTCTTCCTGATCTGGTTCGGACTCTTTCTCGTCTCGATTCTCGGCATCATCGAAATCGGCAGTGTAAAGGAAATTCTCCATCGCGTTCCGGAGTCGTTCTCCACGCTCTGGTCCACTTCCGGCGATGCTTCGCAGAATGGCATGATGATCACATGGGCAGGCATCGTTCTTGGCCTCGGATTCGTCCTCTCGTTCGGATACTGGACCACCGATTTCCTCGTCGTGCAACGGGCATTCTCCGCAAAGAACCTACGTTCTGCAAGGATGACTCCGGTCCTCGCCTCGTTCTTCAAGATGGCGCTTCCCTTCATCGTGATCCTTGCCGGCTTGATCGCTCTCGTTCTCTCCCGCGATCCCGGCAGCGGGTTCGCGTTGGTCCAGGAGGGCGGTCAGGTCAACTACGACTCCGCTCTGCCGCTCTTGATTGCGCGTTACTACCCCAGCGGCCTCATCGGTCTGGGCGTAACTGCGTTGTTGGCAGGTTTCATGGCGGGACAGGCAGGAAACATCAGCGCATTCAACACGGTCTGGACGTACGACATCTACAAGTCGGTTATCAACAAAACCGCATCGGATGCGCATTTGCTCTGGATGGGCCGTGTGGCAACGGTTGTCGGCGTTGTCATCAGTATTGGCACCGCATACTGGGCCAAGAGCTTCCCCAGTATCATGGACTATATGCAGGCAATTTTCTCATGGGTCAACGCACCACTGTTTGCCACCATGCTGCTGGGAATGTTCGTCCGCTGGATCACGCCAAATGGCGCCTTCTGGGGTCTGCTCGCCGGCATGGGATCATCCTTCTTCCTGTTCCTTGCTGTGAAATTCCAGTGGATCAGCAACAGCGTGATCACCCTTTCGACCTCTGCCAGCGACATGGCAGGAAATTTTTGGCGCGCCTGGTGGGCATGGTTCATCTGCTTCGCCTTGACGATCGTCATCAGTTTCTTCACGGAGAAGAAGCCGGAATCTGAACTCGTGGGACTGGTAAAATGGCTGACGCCCGCAACAGATGAAAGCGATGTCCCCTTTATGCGCAAGCCGCAGACATGGGCGATCATCTCCGTGGTTGTGCTTGTTGCACTCAATATCTACTTCTGGTAAGGAGAACGCGCCATGAAATCGATCTGGTTCTTTGTCGGCCTTACACTCTCGATCATGGGCGTTCTCGTGACGATCGCAGGGATCCTTGACTACATCTCACCCCCGGAACGACACACCACGTTGGGGTCCGTCCACCCGTCCCTCTGGTGGGGAGTACTCATGGTGGCCGCAGGCATCCTCTTCCTGCTCACCGAGAAGAGGAGAAAGTAATATGACTATTCACTCCCCTTCTGTCCGACGAAGCTCACCACATCTTCCGCCCCGTCCACACCGATCACATTGCCGGAAATCCACGACGCGCCATCTTCGCACAACAGAATGAGCGCACGGGCCACGTCCTCCGGAGTTGTCAGCCGACCGCCGGGGTTTTTCCATCGGGCAATCTGAAGCATGCCGCCCGAGCCGGGGATCTTCCGGAGCGCCGGCGTTTCCGTGACGCCGGCCATCAACGCATTCGCGGTGATCCCGTGAGGACCAAGCTCCATTGCCAGCTGCCGGATGTGCGATTCCAAAGCCGCCTTCGCGGCGGACACTGCACCGTATGCGGGCAACACGCTGTGTCCGCCTGAACTGGTTAATCCGAAGATCCGTCCCCCACGCTTCAACAACCCGCGTGCCACCAATCCCTGGACCCAATACACGAGGCTGTTCGCCATCACATCGATGGTCATCTCCATCTGGGCCTGCGTTACCCCCTCATCCAACTTCGCCCTAATAAAAGGCTTCAGAGTGCCGAAGGCGAGCGAATGTAGCAACACCTTGACGACATTGGGCGAGTGGCGTCCGAACCGCTCTTGAATATCATCCAGTGTCTCGTTTCGTTTGATCGCATCCGCGGCGTTCATATTGTAGAAGACCGCCTCCCTGCCGCAGTGTTTGATCTCCTTGATGACCTGCTGGACGGCAGGCATGGTCGCCTGCCGGTCAAGGTGGACACCGAAAATGTTCATCCCGTTACGCGCCAGCTCGATTGCGCTCGCACCCCCGAAACCACTAGAGGCGCCCAACACCAGGGCCCACTCACTTGATTTGAAACGCGTCTCGTGTTTCATTGCGGTTCCCTCGTTCTTCCGCTACTCGACAGTTACGCTTTTGGCAAGATTTCTTGGTTGATCGACATTGGTTCCCCTTGCCACAGCGATATAGTATGCGAGCAGCTGCAGGGGGATGATATTCACAATCGGACCGAAGAAACCGTACGTCCGTGGTACACGGATGACAAACTCTGCGAGATCCTCGATTTCCGTATCATCGTCGTTTGCCACGGCGATGATGCGCCCCTTGCGTGCCCGCACCTCCTGAATGTTGCTCATCACCTTGTCGTAGATGCCGTCCCGGGGAACAATGAACACCACCGGCATGTTCTTGTCGATTAACGCGATCGGTCCGTGCTTCATTTCTGCAGCAGGATAGCCTTCTGCGTGGATGTACGAGATTTCCTTGAGCTTCAGCGCCCCCTCGAGCGCCACAGGGAAGTTTGCCCCGCGCCCAAGATACAGCGCATGCTGGGTGTCTTTGAATTCCTGCGCTATCTTCTGAATAACCTCGGTATTCTGCAGCACCTGTGCTACCTTCTCCGGAAGCGAGGCGAGTTCCCGGGCCAGCATCACGCCGCGCTCTCGATTCATTCCTCGTGCCCGTGCAAGCATGATGGTAATCAACGCGAGAACCGTGAGTTGGGACGTGAAGGCCTTGGTGGACGCAACACCGATTTCCGGCCCCGCATGGACAAAAACGCCACCGTGAGATTCGCGGGCGATAGTGCTCCCCACGACGTTCACAATCCCCAAAACCGTCGCGCCCTTCTGCTTCGCCTCACGCAATGCCGAGAGCGTATCCGCAGTCTCGCCGCTTTGGCTGATGAGCAGCACCACATCATCAATGTTGACGATGGGATCGCGGTACCGGAATTCAGAAGCATATTCCACCTCCGCCGGCACGCGGGCAATCTGCTCGAGCATATACTCGCCGACAAGTGCCGCATGCCACGACGTACCGCAGGCCGTCAGCACAATCCGGCGGGCACTCAACAATTTCCCCATGGTGTTCTGCAGCCCGCCGAGCTTTACATCCCCTTCTTCCACGAGCAAACGACCACGCATTGCGTTCAGAATCGTGTCCGGCTGTTCGTTGATCTCCTTCAGCATGAAGTGATCGTATCCACCCCGTTCAATCTGCGACAGCTCAATGGTGATCTGGTGAACGGACTTTTCCACCGTCACATCATCGATCGTCATCGTCCGAATGTTCTCTGACGTGATTTCTGCAATCTCGCCATCGTCCAGGTAGACCACCTGACGCGTGTGAGCAACAATGGCCGATGCGTCGGAAGCGACAAAGTTCTCGTGATCACCGACACCGATGATGAGCGGACTTCCCTTGCGGGCGACAACGATGCGATCGGGTGTTTTGGGCGACAACACCACGATCCCGTATGTTCCCTTCACTTCGGCAAGGGCAGCACGCACTGCCGAGGCCAGGTCTCCACACTGCTCAAACATCACCCCGATCAGATGTGCCAGCACTTCAGTATCGCTTCCACCGAGAAACTGATGGCCATCACGCACCAGCTTCGTCTTTATCGCCATGAAATTCTCGATGATGCCGTTGTGGACGACGGCCACAAGCTTCTTCTGATCCAAATGGGGGTGTGCATTGATGTCGTTTGGTTCGCCATGCGTGGCCCACCGGGTATGCCCTACTCCGACGAAAGCTTGCAGCAGGCCATCATTCTCCCCCAAAGTTTGTGCAAGGTCAGCGACTTTTCCAGCTCTTTTGCAGACATAAAGCTCGCCATCGCGCAACACCGCAATACCCGCAGAATCGTACCCCCGATATTCCAGCCGGCGCAACCCTTCGAGAATGATGGGGACGCAGTTCCGTGAACCGATATATCCGACAATGCCGCANNAGAGAACTACACAATAGACTAAAACATAGGGAAATCGTGGGGGGAAATCAACTCCTCGAAGAGAATCCGGCGACGCCGATCATGCGCCCGGAAAGACTGCCATCGCGACGATAGGAGTGGAACAGAGATTTCTCATGAATCGTGCATCCGGGGTGGATTTCGATGGTGTTTTCAGGCACTCCCGAGCCGGTCAACTGTGCCCGGTTGGCGGCCTTCAGGTCAACAAACGGTCTTCCGTTGCACACGGTGACTAACGCAGGATCGAATGCCCCGGCAACTCCCGTCCCGACTTCATAGCAACACACTCCCGCAGCAGGACCGATAAATGCCTCCATGCGGGAGGGCAGAGCACCGTACGCAACGCCCCGNNAATGAATACCGGCACACAGTCTGCCACCGTAACACACAAGAAGAGCCTTGACTGATCGGTGATCATTCCATCGAAGGCAGGGTACACCCCGGGTGCGTCTACTCTGGTCACCGTGCTGCCGTGGACCTGCTGCATGAATGCCAGCTCATCCATCCCAATCCCCAGGGCGCCAAAGAATCGCGCCCGGTTCTGTGTCACGTGATCGGCATTGTCCCCAACACTGAATGACAGGTTCATCCCGAACGGTGAACCGTCAGGTCCTCCGTTCCGCGTACTCAGGCCGGCAGTGATCCCCGCACTTTGACCGAACGCGGATGGATGTATGATGGACAGCGACTCGATCATACCGCGCGAGCGTCCTCTTCAATGGGAATATCGAGAACGACCGTCGTGCCTCTGTTCACGGCACTCACGATCTCAATAGACGCACCCAGATCATCCATAGTCTTCTTCACAATTGCCAGGCCCAGTCCCATACCATCGGTTTTCGTCGAGAAGTTTGGCTGAAAGAGCTTCGGCCGAATATCGTCGGCGATACCCGAACCGTAGTCACGGAATGCAACGCAGACGCCCTTGGCACTTCGTCGCACTGTGACCTCGATCCTCCCGGAACCGGTGGTTGCCTGAACGCCATTACGGAGGATGTTGATGAATACCCGGCGCAGCTCGTCACGATCGGCCTGGAGCGAGGGAAGGTCGCCTTCCGCATCGACATGGAATTCCACCCGTGCATCCTGACGGAACAATTGTACGGCTTCGCGGACGATGCTTTCCACATCACACGCCTCGACTCTTCTACGGGGCATCCGGGCAAAACTCGAAAACTCCGACGCGATCCGGCTGAGGGTGTCAATCTGTTCAATCACCGTACGCGTCACCGTATCCAGGATCGAGTGAAAGTCCGGGGCGTTGTCGCGATAGGTCTGACGCAGATGCTGAATGGACAACTTCATGGGCGTCAGTGGATTCTTGATCTCATGGGCTATCTGGCGGGCCATCTCCCGCCATGCCAGTTCTCGTTCCACCTGTACAAGCTCGTCGCGGCTGCGGCGCACATCGCGCGCCATCGCATCAAAAGCCTGCACAAGTTCACCGATTTCACCCTCCGCCTTGGGCAGTCGCGAGGAAATCTCCAGGTCTCCCCGGGCAACATCCCGCGTCAGCGCAGTAAGCTTCTGCACAGGAGCAGCGATCCGGTTTGCCAGAATCATGGTCGCAATCACGATCGCCAGAAGAACTACCGCATAGATGCCAATAAGCACCGCATTTCGTTCCGAAAGTTCTCGATCCACCTCATCCTGCCTGTACAGCGTCGGCACACCCACGATGCCGATGACCCCTCCTGCTGCATCGAGAACAGGCCTGTACCCAACTTCATATTGATACAATCCAACATGTTCCGATTCCATGTGATAACGCCGGCCATCAAGCACAACTGCAGCATAGGCCCTTCCGTTCAGCCGGCTGTCGAGCAGTCCGGTCGCATAGAGCTCGGGTCGGCTGCTGATGCGCAGCTCGTTTCCGACATAGACGTTAAAATCCGTCCCGGCATTGGATGCAATCAGCTCCACCCGATCGGGTCGCAGTGTCAGATCCGATGAGACATCAGCGTACTCGCCGATCCCGGCGATTTCTTGCGCAATGGATGCTGTTTCCTCCTCAAGGCGACGGGACAACGCCTCGATCACCCGGTGGTGCACCGCGTATTGACTGTAGAACATCAATGCCCCCAGCGGGACAAACGCTGTAAGCAACATCGCCGTGAGCAATCTGTCACGGAAAGTGAAGAGATACCGCCTGCCTCGTGTCCAGGCGACGACCGCCAACACTCCCCCTCCCAGGAGCGCAGCAACGATGAACACGAGGGGAACCTTGACGAGCCCCACCATCGTCAGAAGCAACGGTTGCCGTTCCATGCTGAGGACGATGACATCGTGACTGTCCGAACCCCGCCGGATGGAATAGCATTCATACGTCGCTTCGCCGATCGTCTCGGAACTCCAGACAGTAGGACTCTCCGGGCGGTTCAATGTAGCCCGGATGTCATCCGAGAGCGTATGCGTATAGGGAACGGCGGTGTTTGTCGTGCGGACGAGCAATCCATCCCGGTACTCGGAGAGCGTAATGGGGCGATAGAATGATTCGATGGGCTCTCCCGCGCTCCTCCGCAGAACCGCGGGGTTGTCACCCCGGAAGAGCTGCTGTTCACCGGCGGCAATGACAACACGCACGTAGCCGGAGGGGTGTCCCGAGGGATCCCGCAGGAGAGTGGTTCCTCCGTACACCCTCACAGCGCTGATCCCATCGCCGATGCTCTTGATGCGAACCATCCCTGTCGAATCCAGCGGCAGGGCATCGGCGAAGGGAGAAACAAGGGAAGTCTGACTCCCGATCGTAAATTCCCCCACCTCTCCACCGACAGAATCCAGAACAGAAAACAACGCACTGTATCCTTCGCGGCACGCCGTGCTCTTGGCCCAGGCCCCCAGCGGAACATCCTTCAACGTCGTGGGAGATACCGTGCGCGCGTCAGTCTGTGACAGCGATGCATCCTTGAGCTGACGCAGACCATCTTCAACGACAAACTTCAACCACCCATCAACAGGTCGCAGGAATTCGACGGCAAACGCTTCGACGCGGCTCCGTGCATGTTCTTCGATGTTCCTCTGAAGCACCGGGACCAGGATGAACAGTGAGAGCGCCCCATAGAGGGTAACGGTGGTTCCAATGCGCGGCCGCGCCGCCCCGGGCCGCGAGACGCGATCAAAGAGAGTCGCAGCAATGAAGCACGTTGCACACATCAGCCTGTATGGTGTCGACATCAGGGGTTCGTCCTGCAGAATCCCGAAGAGCACTGCAGCAGTACCGTAGAGAATGATGACCCGAATCACTCCCGGGCGGCCGGATCCGAGCCGTGCGAGAAGGTGCTCCGTCGTTCGCACACCGACAGCGAGCATGCCCACGCAGAGCATCCCGAGACTCAGGATCATCACACTCATGGCGAAGGACGGAACGATAATGCCGGGATCCCCGTAACCCAGCGTAGAGTCATAGAGGGCACTGCGGACAACTGCACCAAGTCCACGCAGAAGCCAGAAGAGGAAAAACGTCATCACGATGGCGACGACAGTGTGCCAGAGAAAGCCGACAATACCGGAGGAACGCTGGTCCTTTCGTTGCCGTACTCTGGTCACCGGGGCAAGACACCAAAGACTGAGAGAAAGCGTAACCGCTGTAACGAACAAGTCACCCGCCGATCGTGCCAGCCCGCCCCCGAACTCCGAGGCAAACAGTGAGGGATCGAAGATGCTCTGGGAAATCAAACGCCCGGGAAAACCCACCCACACCATCAGATACCGCACAGACCACAGTGCCGCAATCAGTCCGATTGCTCCTGCAGGCTGTGTGCGTCGTTGAAGAAGCCAACGGGCAATAGGCAGCAATCCTGCGAGGCAGAGAACCACAAGGAGTGTTGTGTCGAAAGCTGCAAAACCCGATTCCAGGTGCTCAATGACCGCTGAACGCGCCGGTCGCAGGATACTGACTATTCCCAAGCGGCTGTTGTCAATGCCATAGAGAGGAGCGGCCAGCCAGCGTCCGTCTTTCCGGCCTGTGGTGTCTCCCAAAAAGTTGAATTCTACGGTCGTGCCAAGCTGGTTTCCCAGACGGTCATTGAGCCCGACAAAGGACATGAACCTGTTGCTCAGAGGGTAGTCAAGCTCTACAGTCTGGCGCACGACAACGACGCCGGTAATCTTGCCATCAGTTCGTACAGGTGATGCCACGAGCAATTGTGAAGCGACAGGGGTCCGTACGACAACGGACGTCATTTGGCCATCCAATGCGATATGCACTTCGCGGCGAATAGACGGTCCGCTTGATCCGCCCCAGGCGGCCAGCTCACCATCCATATCATAAACCTCTACACCGCACTCGTGAGCATCGGTTGCCCTTGCAACGGCAGCAAACAGCGCACGGCGATCATTGCGCCTCCCGCGTAGATAGTCCAGCACGTCCGGCTGTTGCCCCACATCCACGGCAACGCGACGGGCCGATCGTTGGAGGTTGCCAAATTCCTGCACTGCAATCGCAATATCTGCCTGTGCTTTTTCAGCCTGGAAATTCTCCCATCCTCGTTCAAGGTACGCAACCCAAACCAGCCGAACCGCCTGCGACAGCACGAGGATGCCCAGAACAAGAAAGACGATCGCCAGCTCGCGGGATCGTCGTTGTTCGAAAGTGGTGAGAATTCGGCGTGGAAGTAAGGGCATGGGGTGCTTCAGTAGATGCTCAGGTGTGTAATCACCCACCGGTCTCCCCGGCGCGCGAGGGCAACATACACCTGCGCATTCTGTCGGACTCCTTTGACAATGTAGGCCACGTTGCCGGTGGCATAGGGGTTGGACTCCGAAGTACCGAACGTGGTGAACTTCACCCCGGCGATCTTGTGCCTCCGCAGGAAGAGATCGAGCACATAGAATGCCTGGTTTGCGCTGTAGTGCGCTCCTTCGCTCTCGGGAAGCTGAAGATACACTTGCGGGCCAAGGTGTTCAGAAAACTGTGCAACTGATCCTACCGCTATCCCCTTCTCCACATCCCCAAAGATCTTCTCCTCTCCCACATTGGGGTCCAATGCCGGTTGCCCATTGGCCAGAAGTATACCGCATATGATAGCAAGCAGGTTGCCCATGTATTTCCTATGCGGAAAAAAGTACGCCAAAGAGTAACGAAAGTCAAACCGTGAAGAACCTACTGTGCAATCCCGCGCACCGAGGGCACAGACCGCTTCATCAACCGGTTTGACGGGATCAGCTGGTACGCCCAATCGAATACCACGCGATTCGGCGAGAGCGCCGAGACCCGGAACTTTGCATAGTGATCATCCCAGGTCCAGACCACGTACGTATGGCCCACTGCGAGAGACACATCGTGTGACGTCGACCATCCAGCCGAAGGTGCCTGCCCGACATCCAAGATGGATTTCGTCGGACCCATATCTTGAATGTCGGTATCCTGTCCCACACCCATCCTGAAGTTCCCATCCACGCCTGCATATACTATGTCCGCATATTGATCGCTGGCTGCCACGACCAGATATTTCGAGAAATCGTACGCAGACTGATAGGCGTTGATGTTCGAGTTCATCAGAGCGACATCGTATCCTTCGGGACGCGGGATATCATAGGCCACATCAGTGCTCAGCTCGCTCTCGTTGCCGTCATAGTCATAGGCGCTCACGGCATAGTAATACGGAGACCCATTCTTGGCATTCCGGTCCTTATAGTAACCACCTTCTGATGATACAATCAGTTCATACCGTCCATTGTAGCCGGAACTCACATAGACATTGTATCCGGCAACATCCGGTTCGCGATTGAGATCCCAGAACAGTTCGATAAAGTTGTCTCCGGTGGCGGTGGAAAGACCTGTGGGGGGTGCCGGAGCGGTGAAATCCGGTTCATGGACCCACCTATGGCAGCCGGACCCGAACAGAAGAATGGATGAGAGGAAGAGTGCGGAACCAATCATTTTCATGTGAACCTCGCCTGTGTATTGTACAAACTCCTATCTGGCGTGGCTCAAACGACGTGCCACCAGAAGTACGCACACAAATCCCCCCAAAGTCCACAATATCAGGCAGGACGAAAGGGGGATCTGTATGAACGAAAATGCAGGTGTCTGTTTTAGTGGACGGTCAACTCCAGAATGCGCGACCGTTGTTGAGGATACCGATGGGCTTCCCCACCAGGCGCATTCCGCCGAACGGCGTGTTCCGCGCGAGTGATCTGAATAGAGAAGGATCCACTACCCATTCGGCGCCTGGATCGAAGATCGTCAGATTCGCCTCTTCCCCCTCGGCAATCACAATGGTAGGTAGATGGAGGAGACGACGGGGATTTGTCGAAAGCTTTTCCACGAGTTGATAGAGGGAAAGGACATTCTTTCGTACAAGTTCTGTCACAGCCAGACCCAACGCCGTCTCCAGCCCGATGATGCCAAATGGCGCCTGGGCGAACTCCACTTCCTTCTCGTCATAGGAATGTGGCGCATGGTCTGTCGCGATGGCGTCAATAACACCATCCTTTAAGCCTGCCTTCATCGCCTCAACATCGTCTCTGGTACGGAGCGGCGGGTTCATCTTCGTGTTGGTGTCGAACGAAGACAACGCTTCATCAATCAGAGTGTAATGATGGGGGGTTACCTCGCAGGTCACCGGAAGGCCTTTTGCCTTTGCGTTCCGGATATGATCAAGGGTCTGCGCAGCGCTCACATGGGCCACGTGGTACTGCCCCCCGGTGTACTCGGCCAGACGGATGTCGCGTGCGACCATGATCTCCTCGGCTATGCGCGGCATCGGAGGAAGCCCCAGACTGACCGAAGGATACCCTTCATTCGCAACACCACCCTTGGTAAGCGAAGGTTCCTCGGCGTGCTGGATAATGGGCTTCTTGAACATGGCACTGTATTCGAGAGCGCGACGCATCAGCTCCGCATCATAGACAGATTCGCCGTCATCCGAGAAGGCGACCGCTCCTGCCGCGGAAAGTTCTGCCAGGCGTGCAAGGTGCTCACCTTTCCGCCCAGCCGTCACAGCCCCGATCGGATAGACATCCACCAACCCGCCCAGTGCGACACGCGACCGGGCATGGATGAAATGGACGATCGATTCATCGTCGATCGGCGGATTGGTGTTGGGCATACAGCACACAGCGGTGAATCCTCCCGCTGCTGCCGCCTCACATCCTGAAGCGATGGATTCCTTGTATTCGTAGCCCGGCTCCCGAAAATGCACATGCATATCGATGAACCCGGGTGCAATAACTTTCCCCCTGAGTTCAATGACCTGCGCCGTACTCTCAGAGAGGTTTTTACCGATACGCTCGATCCGGCCATCGGTCACCAGAATATCCAAGGCCTCATCGCGCCCCGTCGGAGGGTCAATGAGTCTGCCGCCTTTAAGAAGGAGTTGCATAGGAGTATTGTGTTAGGAGTGAGGGGTCAGTGGTTACAGCCTGTGTGTTCCCTAATTGCGCGTCGACAGCAAGTAGAGCACCGACATGCGCACTGCAACGCCATTCAGCACCTGCTGGAGTATCACCGAATGTTCGCTGTCAGCCACATCGGCAGAGATTTCCACGTCACGATTGATTGGCCCGGGATGCATAATCGTCATGACCCGTCCGGCCTTTTCCAGGCGCCTCCGGGTAATACCGAATGTCTGCCGGTACTCCCGAATCGTCGGAAAGAGCCGGCCCGCATCCCGTTCCAGCTGGATGCGCAGCACGTTCAGCACGTCGACTGTCGGGAGGACGTCATCCAAATGATGGTACACATCGACACCCAGCCGATCAATCTCACGTGGAATCATGGTTGCGGGTCCGCACACCGAGACTCTGGCACCCATCGTTTTCAATCCAAAGATATTCGAACGGGCAACGCGGCTGTGCGAGATATCCCCGACAATGCACACGTGGAGATCGTTCAACCGGCCATGCTTCTCACGGATGGTGTACATGTCGAGCAATCCCTGGGTCGGATGCTCATGTGACCCGTCACCGGCGTTGATGACGTTCGCATCAATGACCCGCGAAAGATAGTGCGACGCGCCCGCTGCGCTGTGGCGCATCACAACCATGTCAACTTTCATGGCTTCGATATTCCGTGCCGTATCCTTCAGGGTTTCTCCCTTGCTCACGCTGCTCCCTGTTGCCACAAAGCCAAGGACATCGGCAGAAAGACGCCGCTCGGCAAGCTCGAAGGAGAGCCGGGTGCGCGTGGAGTTTTCGAAAAACATGTTGGCCACGGTTTTCCCCTGGAGCGGCGGCACTTTCTTGATTGGGCGCTCCAGCACCTCGCGGAACGACACCGCGGTATCCAGTATCAATTGAAGATCCTCACGGCTCATGCCATCAAGGCCGAGAAGGTGTTTGCTGTGCAGTGGCATGGGTTTCCTCTCCGGGTAATCGACTGCTCATTCTTCGGGATGCATCAACAGGACTGCGTCTTCTCCATCCACTTCCTTCACGTGGACGCGAATCGACTCATTCGCCGACGTAGGGATGTTCTTGCCCACGTAGTCGGCCCTGATCGGCAGCTGCCGGTGGCCCCGATCGACAAGAACGGCAAGTTGAATGGTTCTGGGACGGCCGAGATCAGCCAACTCATCGAGTGCGGCGCGAATTGTCCTGCCGGTGTACAATACATCATCAATCAGAATCACATCACGATCATTAATGTCGAAGAGTACTTCCGTCCCCTTCAACTGCGGCTGCTCCAATTTTCCAAGCAGGTCGTCACGGTACAGCGTTATGTCCATTGAACCGAGGTGCAGCTTCGTATGTTCAACGGTTTCGATGATGTCGGCTACCCTCCGGGCAATAAACTCCCCTCGCGTGCGGATGCCAACGATAACGATATTGGAGGCGCCTCTGTTCTTTTCGAGGATTTCATGGGCCAGCCGTGTCAAGGTCCGGTCGAAACCGTCGGTGTCAATGATTTGGGCTTTGAGTCGTCGCATTGCGTTGTTCCGTTATGCTGGGAGAGAAGATGTGTGAGAAAGGCATGAAAAAACCTCCGCCTGCATGTCGCAAACGGAGGTGAACATGTCGTGCCTCGTGCACGCCAACCGGTCTGCACGAGAGAAGGTGTCCCGATAACCGGGACGTACAGGGAAAGGCCGTAAGGGTAGATGTGGTCACATTGTGTCCCTTTCCTGCCTCGCCGGGCAGGATTTAAAGGGGGTGGGCGATATAGGACTTTTTCTCCCTAATCCCCAACAGTGTAGGTCTGTCAGCATAATATGGATTTTTCCTCTGAAAAGATACAGGAGGGGTACAACAATGTCAATCACATTGAGGTTCAAAAAGCTGAAGGATGGTAGGCGGTGTCAGATTTCATCGAGCAGTTCATCAAGAACACGGGAAGGTCCAACGTAAGGCCATTCAAGCAGACACTCCATTACATTGAACAGTTTGGAGGCAATGACCTTGTGGTCCAGAACATCAATCCAATCTGGGCAGATGATTTCAAGTCGTACCTACTGCATAAGCTGTTTCTTTTAATGCAGAGACAGCGATCTTTCTCTCAGGCATCACTCTCACAGATTGGATTTCTTGACCTTTGGCACATACTTGTCGATGACCTGACTGATGACATTGCTGAAAGCAACCAACTCACTCCGTGTGTCAAAATGAAGATGAACAGGATTGCCAGTTCTTGCTTCTATCGTTGAGATAGCAATGTGTTCTTGGAGTTTGTCATCAAGATAGACCAATGCAATGCTGCCTTTTCCTTCAGGATGAAAAGTCTCAGAGCATTTGAATGTCACTATTTCACTGTAGTCCTTGCTCATAGCACTGTTCCTCTCGAGTTACATTCAGGTTACAAACTGCAGGTTTGGAGGACCTGCCGGTGCTGGAAATACTTCAAAAGAATTAACAAAGGGGGTGGGCGATATAGGACTTGAACCTATGACCTCACGGATGTGAACCGTGCGCTCTAACCAACTGAGCTAATCGCCCTCACTTCTTGAGGAATATACGCCTTTTCGAAAGGATGTGCAAGTATGCGCGTTTACGGCTTCGGACGCTTGAGAATGTACCTGCGCCATATTATCGCGCTCTATCGAGTTGAACGATCTGCTGCATATTACTGAAGAGCTGTTCCGGAGTGTAGTCTTCCTCACGATCAATCGAGTAGTGTGCAAGAAACTCGCGGCAGAGATCGAGCGGAGTCTTGGCTGTATTCTCTTCCTTCTGCGATTCTTTCAGACAGAAGAGGGCGGCCGACTTGATTCCCTTGGTCCACCGGAGTTTCACGCCGTCAGCGCGTTGAACCGTATCTACCAGAGGTACTTCACGACGTGCAAGCTTCGGCTCGAGCTCCTTGAAATGAATCTGCAGGTAATTCATCGCACCGACAATGGTGCGGTGATGCGACATCTCCCCGCCGATCTCGCGCAGCAATCGACGCTTCTCGTTCTCCTCTTCCGTTGTCAGTTGATCATCGCGTTTCAGATACTTCACCTGAAGAGATCGCTCCCCGCCTGTCGGGAGTCGGCCGTCCATCATGCTGGCGAAGGCATTATCCTCAATGTCTCGCTTGCGATCTTCGAGTTCCGCGAGCGTGGTCGTTGACCGCGCTTTGAACTCCGAGACCGAGAGGGTCTCCCCTCCAGCCTGACCGGACACTGTCAGCATCATCTTCCCCTTCTCCGGCTTGAACACGTGAGCAATATGCAGCGCGTCCAGCATCTGCAAACACTGTTGCTCTGTCATCCAAATCCCCGGGGTCCGCTCTGGCGCCTCTTGCATCAGTCTTCTCCACTCGCTCATGAATTCTCAACAGATGCGCAGCAAACGTCATTCGCCCCCCTTGGAGAAGAGCAACTTCCATACCACCATCAATGCTGAAGTGGCTGCCCCATTTGAGGCTCCATTTCCCGCTGCACCGGCATCGAAGTCCAATATTGGCCATCTGCTCATTCTTTTGCTCTTCCGCCGGTCTCCGATGCCGGATCTTCCGAATCGAAATATTCCCTGATTTTGCCGGCAACCTTGTCACCTACAACTGCAGCAAGCTGTTCTGTCGTGGCAAACCGCACTCCTTGTACAGAACCAAATGCCTCAAGGAGCTCCTTCGCCCTTTTGTCGCCGACACCGGCGATGAGATCGAGCTCCGTCTGGAGAGTCCGCTTCTCACGTAACGAGCGGTGATAGGTGATGGCAAAACGGTGTGCCTCGTCGCGCACCTGCTGGAGCAACCGCAATCCTGTCGAAGTCTTCCCGATGAGCTCCGGATCACTCCTGCCCGGCATGAAGATTTCTTCCAGCCGCTTCGCAAGACCAATAATCGGCACCTCTGCGAGTCCAAGCGAACCAAGCACTTCGACCGCGCTCGAGAGCTGCCCCTTCCCCCCATCCACCATGATGAGATCGGGAAGTGTCCCTTGCTCATCAACCAACCGACGATATCGCCGCTCGATCACTTCTCGCATGCTCGCGAAATCATCAGGCCCCTCAACGCTCCGGATTTTGAATTTCCGATAATCGCTTTTCCGGGGCTTCCCATCGACAAAGACGACCATGGAAGCGACAGAATCCGTTCCCTGCGTGTTTGAAATGTCAAAGCACTCGATCCGCCGCGGAAGCCGCTCAAGATGGAGATCCTTCTGAAGAGAAGACACTGCATGCGGCACATAGTCAGACTTCTTCATTCGCTGGATTTTCAACTCATCCAGAAGGAAACGTGCATTGGTCCGCGAGAGATTCACCAGTGTAGTTTCCTCACTCCCGGCAGGAAGTCGCACGCGCAACGCAGTGCCTCGCCGGTCTGTCAACCACTGTTGCAGCGTGGTGACATCTTCAGGTAATTCGGAGACAAGGATTTCTTCGGGAAGATCCTCTGCCTCAAGATAATGCTGTTGCAGGAGAATACTCAGGACTTCCGACGACGGCTTGTTCTCTACATTATTCATGTAGTAGTGCCGACGTCCGATCATCTTGCCTTCTCGTACTGCAAATATCACCCCGCACGCGTCGTCCCCTTCTGCCGAGAAGGCAACAATGTCACGATCCTCTGTGTCGAGCGTCGCTACTTTCTGCCGTTCACTGTACGCCTGCAGTCCTTTGATCCGGTCGCGCACCAATGCCGCCTCTTCATATTTCATCTCCGTGGCGAATCCCTCCATTTCGATCTGAAGCCGTCGGATCAACGACTTGGTTTTGCCGCGAAGGACGGCGGCAACCTGATCGATCATACTCCGGTATCGGGCTTGAGACACCAATCCCTCGCAGGGGCCCTCGCATTTCTTGATATGGTAATCAAGACAGAGCCGGTATTTGCGCCGTGCAATAGTATCGGTGTCAAGAGTGTAGTTGCAGCTTCGGATCATGAAGATTTCACGTACCGCCTTGAGAGCGGCGCGGACGTTTTTCACGTCGGTGTAGGGGCCAAAATAGTGGGAACCGTCGCGACGTGTCCGCCTTGTGACGAATACGCGCGGGAAGGGTTCGTTGGTGATGACAATATATGGGTAGCTCTTGTCATCTTTGAGATTGACGTTGTACCGGGGGCGGAGTCTCTTGATGAGGTTTGCTTCGAGGATCAAGGCCTCGACTTCTGAATCCGTCACGATGATTTCCAGATCACTGGCGCGCTGGAGCATCAATTCAATGCGCCGATCCACCGAGCGCGACTTCTGGAAATACTGGCGAACACGATTTCTGAGGTTTTTGGCTTTGCCGACGTACAGAACGGTCCCGTCTGCATCCTTGTGCTGGTACACCCCTGGGCCCGCCGGGAGTGCTTCAAGCTTTTGTTCCAACGATACCAACTCATCGCTGATCCTGATGGAGATGGTCGGCGGAACGCGTTCTTCCATCATGCATCAACCTCTACCGGATGAGCAGCATCGATTTCACTGCAGTCCTCCCGTCCGCCTGCAATCGCACAAGGTAGACTCCACTCGCCACCCCCGAACCATCAAACTGCACGGTATAATTGCCTGCAGGCTTCTGTTCATCCACAAGCACCGCCACTTCGCGCCCCAGCAGGTCATACACGGTTAGCTTCACCCAACGAGACCCCAGACCCGAGACCCCAGACCCAATCTTCACACCCGGGACCCGAAACCCGATAGTGGTAACAGGGTTGAACGGATTCGGATAGTTTTGCTCCAGCCCAAGCTTGTCGGCTGTTGCGGCATGTCTGTCACTTCCCCTCGTTACAATCTGTTTCAGCACCAGGCTATCCGGATCAAGAATGACCGAACTTGGCATGAATGAGAGCGGCACGTTTGTCACATATATCCGTGCGTCGGGGGTGATGACAAAGAGCGTATCGCGCAAACCATTCTTGGCCCGCACCTGCAGCGGTACGGTAAAGGTTGGCCACGAGGTCGATTGTTCCTGTGTTACCCTGACCGTCAGTGTATCCGGGGCCCAGCTGAATGTGCTGGCATATGTCGGCCACCCGTGGCCGTACACCCACTGGTCAAAGAACCACCCCATGCTCCGCCCGGTAACAGTGTCGACTACAGCGCGCAGATCTTCCGTGGTTGCGGTCTTCCCCGCATAGAGTCCCCGGTAACGATCGAGCGACCTGAAGAAGAGTGAATCGCCAATAACCCCACGAAGTGTGTGGAGAACCCAGGCGCCCTTGCTGTAGACGACATCGTCAAACAGATTGAATCCCTGCCCTTCAGGATCGTACGGTCCCCCCTGCCATGATCCGTAGTAGAAATGTTCCAGAGCAGAGCGCATATAGTGCCGCAGCGCTTCCCGCCCGCCTTTCTGTTCCGCCCAGAGTGCTTCGGCGTACGTGGCAAAGCTTTCGTTCAGCCAGACGTCCTTCCACGTTCCACAGGTCACCAGATCGCCCCACCACTGATGCGCCAGCTCGTGGACGACAACATTCTCGTCTGTCTTGAGAAACCGGTTCAGTGTGGTGATGGTCTGGTGTTCCATGCCACCATACCCGAAAGGAACGATGGCAGTCATGCCATATTTGTCGAACGGGTAAGGCCCGAAGATTTCGCCGAGTCCCTCGATCATCGCGCGGACAGTGGGGAGATAGGCGGCGCACTCTGCGGAATCCGAAGGCCAAACATAGTATTGGACAGGTATCGTATCCCCGGCGGCTCGCACGAAGGGAACAGTGGAGATCGTGAACTGCGATGCGGTAATGGAGATGAGATACGTCGCGATCGGGTGCGACTCCTTCCAGTGCCATATCGTTGTGTTTCCCGGTGCCGAGGTTACCCCGAGTAACGTCCCGTTGCTGGCCGCCACGTAGCCCGCAGGGACGGTCACAAGAAGTTCGGCCGACGCCTTGTCGGTGGGAGTATCAACGCATGGCATCCAGAAACGCGCATCTGAAGGCTCAGCCATCGTATAACCCAGATTGGAGGGAATCCCGATTGTATCACGGAAGAAGTAGTATCCCCACCGTCCGCCCGGTCTGTTGATTCCCGGAAGACGACGATAGTCAATCGCCACCAACACGGTCTCACCCGCAGCGCGACCGGCGCCCGGCGCACGAAGAGTGAGAGTCTCTTGCAGGGAGTCCAGCGACGCACTCCAGATCTCTCCGTTGACCGTCGCCTGATCGATCGTGAGGCAGGCCGCATTAAGCACAACCTGATGTGTCGCGATATTCAGCCGGGCGGTCATCGTGACACGTCCCGAGAGCATCCCCCCGACCATATCGAGCGTCACCTCAATGGTGTAGTGGAGAACATCAATGGCCGGTTGAAGTGTACTGCCCGCATGCCGCAGATCCTCAGCAGTTCCGGCTGATGTCATCGCTATACACCAACAGGCCAGCACCGGCATGATCAGCCGGTTTTCCCTCGGTTTACGCTCTTGCGGTAAGCTTTTCATGGATCGCTTTTCCGTTTGCAGTCAACATTCCTACTAGAACAAAGGCGGCACCCACAACAGCTGTCGACGAGAGACGTTCTCCCAGCGCCACACTCCCGATCAGCACTGCGATGAGGGGATTGATGAACGAAGAGAGTGAAAGATACACCGCATCTATTCTCTTGAGAAGCCAGTAGTATGCCACGAACGTGACCACCGAACCCACCAACGTCAGATAGGCGAGAGAGACAATGCCGGGCCAGGTCCATACCACCGGTCGGCCGGATTCGCAGAATAGGCTTAATGCCAACAGCATCATCCCGCCCATTGCCATGCCGACGAAGTTCATCGCCATGGGGCTGACGGGCTCGCCATGCTTCTTGATGACAATGAGGGCAAGGGCCTGGAGAAAGGTGCTGACGAGGACAGCCAACATGCCGAAGACGCCCCTGGTATCAGCGAGGAAAATGTCCGAGTAAAAAATGACCACGACCCCGAAAAATCCGAGAACAATCGACGCGACTTTGTACATATTCAACGGCTCGTTCTTCAGCAGGAAGTGGGACAGCAGGGCCACCCAGATGGGGAACACGCCGAAGAGGATGCTGCTCAGTCCGGTCGCAATATACTGTTGCCCCCAGTAGATGAGTGCAAACGGTATGCCGATCGTAAGAATCCCCAGTGATGCATACACCTTCCAGGCGATATGGGAGGTAGGAATGACCCCTCCCCTGATCCGCAGTAGGGAGAAGAGCACGACTGCGGCAAGGCAACACCGGAGGCCCGCGGAAAGAAACGGCGGCACAGTCTGCAACCCAATACGGATCGCAAACCAAGTCGTTCCCCAGACTGTTGAGATGGTAATGAACGCCAGCCAGATACGTAATCGTTCAGATCGCATAATTATTCCCCGCCGTACCCCAGTCTCTTCAGCCATTCATCTTTCTCTCTCCATTTCTCCCGCACTCTTACATGCAATTCGAGAAAGACGGGGTGATCGACAAACTCCTCAATTTCCTGCCGTGCCAGTCGCCCGATTTCCTTAAGCATTGCACCCTTTTTTCCGATCACGATACCCTTCTGCGAATCCCGCTCGACGATGACATCCGCGCTGACGAACCACTTCCCCGCTTCACGTTCTTTGAATTCCACAATATCCACCGTCGTCGAGTAGGGAATTTCTTCCCGGCAGGTGAGAAAGACTTTTTCGCGGATGATTTCCGACACGAAGAACCGGTCGGAATGCTCACTGACAATGTCTGTGGGATAGTACGGAGGATGCACCGGAAGGAGCGGAATCAACGCGCCCACGAGTGTATCGGTGCCTTCCGCGCTCAAAGCGGAAATCGGGAACACCTCGGCAAACGGAAAAACGTTGACATATGCTCCGATGATCGGCAGGAGTTGCGCCTTCTGCACAAGGTCGATCTTGTTCAACACAAGAAAGATCGGTTTCCGGAACCCCTCGAGTTTTTTGAATGCTTCGGCCTGCGTCAGCCCCGATCCGATTTTCGGATCGGTTGCGTCCACCATGAAGAGCAAAACATCAGCGTCGGCAATCGCCGACGATGCGCTGCGCATCATTGCTTCATGAAGAAGGTACCGCGGGGTGATGATACCGGGGGTGTCAAGGAAAACTATCTGGAAAGAATCTGCTGACAGGATCCCCAGCACCTTGTGCCGCGTTGTCTGGGGTTTATTGGTGACAATGGAAATCTTCTGCTTCAGCACACCATTCATCAGTGTCGACTTGCCGACATTCGGCTCACCGATGATGGTCACATAACCGCTGCGGAATTCCGTCCCCGATTCTCCATTCTCCATCGTCCATTGCCCGTCGTCAATTGGTCGGTTGTTAAAGAGCGGACTCTCCTGCTTCCCCCGTGCGCACCCGCACCGCATCTTCGACGTTGTAAACGAAAATCTTGCCATCTCCCACCTGCCCCGTCCGTGCAGTCTTGAGAATCGCTTCGATCACCTGATCTTCCATGCGATCGGGAACGACGACTTCCAGTTTGATCTTTGGAAGAAAGTCGATCTGGTACTCGGATCCCCTGTAGAGTTCGGTATGACCCTTCTGCCTGCCGTATCCTTTCACCTCGGTAAGGGTCATACCCTTGACGCCAATTTCGGCAAGGGCTTCCCGGACGTCGTCGATGCGGAAGGGACGGATAATTGCTTCGATTTTTTTCATGCCGTGGCTCTCTTGGTGGTCCCGGGGTCTCGTTAACGACCGTGGCACTGCTTATACTTCTTGCCGCTCCCGCAGGGGCACGGGTCATTACGTCCGATCTTGTCGCCGACGTGGATAGGCTGAGGTTTGCCGGCGCGCGGTGGAGCGTCCGCTGCGCCTGCTGCGGGCCCCTCGTCCGGCGCCCGGTTTGACCGGAATCCCATGCCCTCCGTGGCATCGTGGCTGATGTGCATTTGTTGTGATGGACGTTGCGGCCCCCGAATCGGCAATTGCTGCGCTGCCGCGGGGAACAACCGGAACACGGTAGTGACCGTTTCCGTGTTCACAAGATCCAGCAACTCCATGAACATCCGGAATGCTTCGGTCTTGTATTCCACAAGAGGATCCTTCTGTCCGTATGCACGGAGATGAATGCCTTCTTTCAGGTCATCCATTTCGCGCAAGTGATCCTTCCACTTTTCGTCGATATTCTGGAGCACGACCATCTTCTCGATCTGCCCCATCATTTCCGAACCGAGCTTTTCTTCCTTGCGCTTGTAGAACTCCACGGCCTCTTCCAAAATCCTTTTTCGCAGACCGTCCGGACCGATCTCCTGCCACTGCTTCGGAGTAATGTCGAGATCCACCAGCAGCTGCGCGCGAAGATCATCCTGCAGGGCCTTTATCTCCCCATCGTTGTAGTATTTCTCTGCCAGCTTCTCTGCATACTCCTCGGCCAGATCCATGATGTCATCTCTGATACGATCGCTCACCAGCGCTTTCCGGCGCCGGTTGTAGATGACCTCGCGTTGCTGGTTCATGACGTTATCATATTCCAGCAGGCGCTTGCGAATGCCGAAGTTGTTCTCCTCCACCTTACGCTGGGCGCGTTCAACCGAACGTGTGATCATCCGGTGCTGGATGACCTCCCCCTCTTTCAACCCCATGCGTTCCATGATGGACGCGATGCGATCGCTGCCAAAGAGCCGCATAAGATCGTCTTCCAGCGACAGGAAGAACTGCGACGAACCGGGATCGCCCTGACGACCTGCACGCCCCCGCAGCTGGCGGTCGATACGACGTGCCTCATGGCGCTCCGTTCCGATGATATGGAGACCACCGGCTTCCCGCACTCCCGGTCCTAACTTAATATCAGTACCGCGTCCTGCCATGTTCGTAGCAATCGTGATGACCCCGGGCAAACCGGCATGCGCCACAATTTCCGCTTCGCGCTGATGGTGCTTGGCATTCAGAACATTGTGGGAGACATTCTTGCGCTTCAGCATGCGGCTGATGGTCTCCGATACTTCGACACTGGTCGTACCGACGAGCACGGGCCTGTTCAAAGAGCGCATTTTCTCGATCTCTTCGATCACCGCGTTGTATTTTTCGCGCTTCGTTTTGTACACCAGGTCGTCCATGTCCGCACGAACCATCTTCTTGTTCGTGGGGATCACGACGACATCGAGCTTGTAGATGTCGAAGAATTCACCCGCTTCGGTTTCCGCCGTACCGGTCATTCCTGCCAGCTTCTTATAGAGACGGAAATAGTTCTGCAGGGTGATGGTCGCCAGCGTCTGCATATCCCGCTCAACTTTCACCCCTTCCTTCGCTTCGATGGCCTGATGCAATCCATCGGAGTATCGGCGACCCGGGAGGAGACGGCCGGTAAACTCGTCCACAATCATCACCTTCCCATCCTCGCTCACAACGTACTCATCATCCTTTTCGTACAGAGAATACGCACGCAGCAATTGTGAAACCGTGTGGATGCGGTCACTCCGCTCGGAATACAGAAGGTTCACTTCATCCTTCTTCTGCCGGCCTTGATCCTTGTCGAGGGAGGAATCATTGTCGATAATGCTGAACTCCGTCCCCAAGTCCGGTAACAAGAAGAAATCTTTGTCTCCCACCGAGGGGGCCACACAGGAACGTCCCTTGTCAGTCAGATTAATCTGGTGGTTTTTCTCGTCAATGGCATAGTAGAGTTCATCATCGATCTCGTGCATCCGGCTCGATTGGTCGCGGAGGTACTCGCTTTCGGTCTGTAGTACGAGCCGTTTGTTCGACGGTTCGTTGAACAATTTGAGCAGGCGCGGGTGTTTTGGCAGACCGCGTGATGCGCGAAGCAACAGCACACCAGCCTCCTCCTGCTTCCCTTCTTCAAGAAGTTTCTCCGCCTCTGCCACGATCTTGGAGACATATGTGCGCTGGGAGTTGACCAAGCGCTCGACGTGCGGCTTCATTTCGTTGAATTTGTGGTCCTCGCTCTTCGTCGGACCGCTGATGATCAGCGGAGTACGGGCCTCGTCGATGAGTACCGAGTCGACCTCGTCAACGATGGCAAAATAGTGCTCCCGTTGCACCAGGTCGATCTTGTCGACCACCATGTTGTCGCGCAGGTAATCGAAACCGAATTCGTTATTCGTGCCATAGGTGATGTCACAACCGTACTCGCGACGGCGCTGTGCAGAATCCATGGTGTTCTGAATGCAGCCGACCGTGAGACCGAGAAATGAGTAGACCTGCCCCATCCAGATGCAGTCGCGTTTGGCCAAATAGTCGTTCACCGTGACAAGGTGCACGCCGCGCCCTGTCAGGGCATTCAAGTACACCGGCATGGTCGCGACAAGTGTCTTGCCTTCACCGGTCGCCATCTCGGAGATCTTCCCTTCATGCTGCACAATGCCACCAACCAGCTGCACATCAAACGGTACCATGTCCCACACTGCGGGATGGCCGAGGAGGTCATATGTCCATTGACGGTCTTTGAGCCGCCGACAAGCTTCCTTGACCACGGCGAATGCCTCGGGAAGGATTTCGTCGAGAATATCTTTGGTGATTGTATCCCGTTCCTTCTCCAATGCGGTGATGTCGTCCAGAAGCCTCTCCCGGGCACTGATGTCCATATCCCCCTGCAGATCGTTGCGTAATTCCGCGATCTGGTCTTCAGTCTCCCTGACCGCATCCTGGATCTGTGTCCGGAATGCAGGCGTCTTTGCCTGAAGATCGGCGTCACTCAGCGCCTGCAGTTGCTCACCGTAAGTGTTGATCTGCTCAACAATCGGGAGTAGTGCGTTGACATCCTTTTCGTGTTTACTGCCAAACAGCTTTCCGATAATCCCCAACATGGTTACCACCGCAAGAGAGTGAACGACGTCAATCGATTAATTAACAATATAACCAGATTCCGTCTACCGTGCAATCTGTTGATTTTTCAATGATTCTTCGCCAACATAAAGGAGTTCCTAAGAAAGGACTCTCCATGGTGAACCGCGTCATTGGTGTTTTCCTGAGTGCTCTCGTCGTCGGATGCACAGGCAGCCGGGAAATGTTGCAGATTCCGCCGGCTCCAACCTCACGGCTCAGTGCTCTGAGCCTATCTTCCTTCCCGCACGTAAAGACACAGATCGATGCGTTGCTTGCGGATTCACTCTTCCCTCCGTCGAACGTCGGGATCAGGATTGTCTCTCTGACACGCGGTGAACACCTGTATTCTCTGAACGACAACATGCTGTTTAACCCGGCGTCCAACGAGAAACTCCTCACCACAGCCACGGCACTGATGAACCTCGGGACATCCTATGGCTTCTCCACAGCCGTATTCGCCGACACACTGCGGCATCGTGTTATCCTCAAAGGTTACGGAGATCCGCTGACGTCGACCGCGGATCTCGATTCCCTCGCTCGGCGCGTTGCTCCATACCTTTCCTGGACCGCTCCATGGCGTGTGGCAGTCGATGTCTCCTTCTTCGACGATCTCTCCTGGGGAGCAGGATGGAACTGGGACGAAGAACCTGCGGCGTACGGGATGTTCATCTCCCCGGTCACACTGAACAACAACACCATCAACGTGCGGGTTCTGCCCTCGCCAAAAGCAGGAACACCCCCTCTGATCCGGATTGATCCACCCACATCCTATGTGACTCTTGAGAATACCGCCACTACGGTTGTCGATTCGCCGACGGTCCCACTGGAAATTTCCAGGAAGTGGAGGGAACGTTCCAACACCATCACGGTGGCGGGACAAATCCGTCTCGGCGGTCGCGCCCGTACAGAACAACTGAGTCTCTGGAAGCCTGAACTCTATGCAGGGTCCGTTTTCGCCGAACGGCTCCAGGCCTGCGGCATCCCGGTGGCAGGCACGGTAACCGTCGACACGGTCACATCGGCAATGATCGAGACGGAGCGTTACGTTCACGGCATTGACACGGTTCTCACATTCCTCAACAAAGTGAGTGATAATCTCTCGGCGGAATGTGTGCTCAAGACCATCGCTGCAGAAAAACTCGGCATCCCCGGTTCCGCAGTGGCCGGCATCACGCGCGTTCACGCGTACCTCTCGGAATGCGGCGTGGACACGAACCGGATTTCGGTCGCAGACGGCTCTGGTCTGTCACGATACAATCTGACATCCGCAGCAACGATCGTGCATTTGCTCGAGAGGGTCTACAGGGATAATCAGAGCTTTCCCCTTCTCTACCACGCCCTTCCAATCGCAGGAGTCGATGGAACAATTGGATCCCGGATGAAGGGGACGCCTGCTGCAGGCAACCTCCGCGCCAAGACCGGATCCTTGAGTGCCGTCTCAGCATTGTCCGGCTACGTCCAGACTCTCGACGGCGAGATGCTCGCGTTTTCGATACTCATGCAGAACTACCCCGGCGCAACGCGACCGTACCGGATGGTGCAGGATGCGATAGGGGTGTACTTGGCAGGCTTGAAGAGGGCGGATTTCCAGTGAAACAGTATGGGGGTGACTATTACGTACGGCACGTGTCATTCCGAGCCTTCTTTTGGCGCGCATTGTGTCATTCCGAGAAGTGTTTCTCAACGACGAAGCAATCCCTTAAATGTGAGATTGCTTCGCGCTGCAAAACGCGCTCGCAATGACAGAACGCTTCGCACTGAGATGCGTGCTCGCAAAGACAGCACTGACCTTTTAGTCACCCCCATGCTCTGCTTGCAGTTGTTATGGCGCTACGAGGAACACAACCCCCAGCGGCGGCAGCGTAAGAGACAACGACTGCATATGCCCGTGCGACGGCACCGGCTCTGTGTCAAGACCACCACTGTTGCCGACGTTTGCACCGCCGTAGGCATCGCTGTCACTGTTCAGGGCTTCACGCCAATACCCGGAAACCGGAACCCCGACCCGATACCCGTAGCGAACAATGGGCGTGAGATTGCACGCCACCAGAACTCTTCTCCCGGCTGATTTATTCTTCCGCAGAAAAACAATGATGCTGTTTTCCCAATCGCGATAATCAACCCAGCTGAACCCTTCGATTGAGAAGTCTACCTCATACAGGGCGGGTTCTGAACGCAGAAGCATGTTCAAATCCCGCACCCACCGCTGCATACCGCGGTGAAAGGGATAGTCAAGGACGTTCCACTCCAGACTCTCCTCGTGATTCCATTCGCGCCATTGCCCAAACTCACATCCCATGAAAAGCAGCTTTTTCCCTGGATGACCGTACATGTAGCCCAAGAGTGACCGCAAATTCGCATACTTCTGCCATTCATCTCCCGGCATTTTTCCCGCCAGTGCCCCCTTGCCATGCACAACTTCATCGTGTGATATTGAAAGGACGAAGTTCTCCGAAAAAGCGTACCAGATGCTGAACGTAAGCTGATTGTGATGGTATTTCCGGAACACAGGATCATTCGTAAAGTAGTCAAGAGTGTCATGCATCCACCCCATGCTCCATTTCATGCCAAACCCCAGCCCCCCCACATACACGGGGCGTGAAACCATCGGCCAGTCGGTGGACTCTTCGGCAAATGTCTGCACATCGGGAAATGCACCGTACACCGCTTCATTGAATCGCTTCAAGAACGCAATGGCTTCCAGATTCTCCTTCCCTCCGAAAACATTCGGGATCCATTCGCCTTCCTTGCGCGAGTAATTCCGGTAGAGCATTGACGCCACTGCATCCACGCGGATACCGTCAATATGATACTTTTCGAGCCAGTACATTGCGCTGCTGATCAAGAATGCCCGGACCTCATTGCGACCATAATTGAAGATATAACTTTTCCAATCGGGGTGATATCCCTCCCGGGGATCGGCATGTTCAAAGAGATGCGTCCCGTCAAAGTATGCCAGTCCGTGTTCATCACCCGGAAAATGCGACGGCACCCAGTCCAGGATCACCCCGATCCCGTTCTGATGCAACACATCGACCAGAAACATAAAATCCTGCGGCGTCCCGTAGCGACTCGAAGGCGCAAAATACCCGGTGGTCTGATATCCCCAGGAACCGTAGAACGGATGTTCCATGACGGGCAGAAATTCTACGTGCGTGTACCCCATCTCGCGGGCATATGCTGCAAGCTGTGGAGCGAGTTCGCGGTACGTGAGTGATCGGTTCGACTCTTCCGGCACACGCCGCCATGAACCGATGTGAACCTCATAGATGCTCATCGGCGCATCAAGCGCGTTGGCCTTGTGCCTGTGAGTCATCCAGCCGGCGTCGTTCCACTTGTAGTCCAGTGACCAGACGACGGATCCGGTTTTAGGCGGACATTCCCAGTGCACGGCAAATGGATCGCCCTTATTCACCTGGTACCCGAGATAGCGTGAATCAATATGATACTTGTAGATCATACCCTCTTTGATGCCGGGCACAAACAGCTCCCACACACCCGAGCCGTCAGGGCGTAGTTGCATAGGGTGCGCATTGAGCTTCCAACCATTGAAATCCCCCACAACAGAGACGCGTTCGGCATTGGGAGCCCAGACGCGAAACCACGCCCCGGTAACTCCGTTCCGGGTGTCCACGTGAGATCCCAGCGTATCATAAAGCCGGAAATGGTTTCCTTCTTTGAAAAGATATATATCATGATCAGTCATGGGATGGTCCTTTGCGGTGTTCAGACGAACCGGAGAAACAGCCAGTACACTCCTCCCTGGAGCAATGTCAGCGGGACACCCGCCCGGGCAAACTGGATGAACGACGGGGTTTCAGGATAGGTTCACTTACCATTCCGATTCTGATCTTCATCGGAGGCATTCCGCTGCATTGGGACAAACCGCACCGGCATGACTTCGCGGCGCAAGAACTCCCCGTTCCGCTTCTCCCCTACGACAAGAGTCTGCACATCATACGGAGATCCCACCGGTATCACCAGCCGGCCACCCTCTTTCAACTGTGCGATAAGGGGCGCAGGGATCTCCTCTGCAGCCGCAGTAATGACGATGGCATCGAAGGGAGCATGTTCGGGCCAGCCAAGATAGCCATCGCCAGAACGGGTGACGACATTCGTGTATCCAAGCGCATACAACCTATCCCGCGCCATCTCTGCAAGCGCGGGCAAGATTTCTATGGTATAAACGGTATCCACTATGATCGCAAGAACTGCTGCCTGATATCCCGAACCGGTCCCCACTTCAAGCACTCGCTGCCCTGCACGAGCCCGCAAGAGTTCGGTCATGGCCGCAACCATGTACGGCTGCGAAATCGTCTGCCCTCCCCCAATCGGCAACGGAGTGTCAGCATACGCATTGCTCACTTCATCCACAGGAACGAACCGGTGGCGCGGCACCTGGCGCATGGCCCGCAGTGTCCCTTCGTCGGTCACCCCGCGGCTGACAATTTGGGATTGCACCATCTGCTCACGTTGCCGGACATAGGCATCCGGCGTAGGGGAACACCCGGCCATGATGGTAAGCATCGCGGCAACACCCGTGACCTGTAGTACTTTTGAGGATTTGCGCATTGCTGTTGGAGTCATCTACTCCCTGGCGGTCACACCCATATAGCGGAGATCCACCCCGCGGAGCGCTTCTCTCGCCTCTTCCTCCTGATCGTGCATCACATACAACACCGTCGGCTGTATCAACGGGCTGACTCCATTGAACCCTTCTCCCTCGAAATAGTAGTCGATTTCTGCATCGTCAAGAATAGACTTCACGATGGCAATGTCAGCAGCGTTATACGTCGACAGGACGCGAACGTAGCTGTTTTCTGAATGATCAATTTCGGGTGGGAGCACCGACACCAGGGGAACTCTGCAGTCCACGCATGCCGTAATCCCATTGAGATACTCGGACTTGCATTGAGGGCAAAACATGAGGAACCTCCGGCGATGTGGGACCTAGCATAAGCTAACAAACCGGAGGAAAGGTGTCAAGCGTTGAAAAAACCAATTGTGGATGGTGGATTGTCGATCCACCATCCACAATTGGAGCTGTTATTCCATGGGGCGAATCCGGACGTTTCCACCGGAGGTATGTGCGTAAATCAACGGCCCCCCTCCGTTTATCGTCCCTTTTACTGAAGAATCCTTGATTTTCCCGGCAACGGTCACCGGAAGATCGCACTCAACATCCCCACCACTCGTAGAGGCATCGATATCCGCTGCACAGGTTTTGGCGATATGGATTTCAACATTGCCACCGGAAGTCTCCGCGTGTACGCCCTTGTTCCCACCACGTACTTTGACCGTGACATTCCCACCCGAAGTCTCCGCCCGCACTTTGCCATCCACATCCGCAACCGTGACGTTTCCACCCGAGGTCTCGCCTTCTACATCCCCGGTCACCGAAGTCACATGCACGTCACCGCCAGAGGTTTCGGCACGCACATTTCCCTTGGCCGACTCGACGTGGATGTTGCCTCCGGAAGTATGCAGGTCCATTTTCCCCTCGACCGTTCCCACCCGCACGTCGCCGCCGGAGGTCTTCCCCTCCACCGATCCCTGGATATCCCGGACCTCCACATCACCGCCAGAAGTACCAAGCCGGAGGCTGTAATTGCGGGGAACCGAAATAGTGAACTTAGCGTCCATATCATACGCACGGAAAATCTTCCACCCGCTAGTATGGCTATTTCCCTTCACTTCCACACCGCCGGAAGTCTGTTCTGCTTTGATCTCAAATCCATCTATGTCCTTCTGTCGTCCCTCCATTTCAACGAGAATGCTGACCTCATTTGACGATGTACCGGTCACGCGGACCGATCCGGCATCCGTGCTCACGCTGAGCGTCCCGCCGGGAGAGACCTGAAACTTCTTTTCATAACGTCGGTTTGCGGCAACACCGGATATCGATGCGGCAACCAACAGAAAGCAGACAATCACAATGAGGCGAGTTGAGGACATAGCCGTATCTCCTAGATGCGAGTCATGCGGTAATGAAAAGAGTCATCTTACTCTTTAGACGTCCCTCGGTGACCAAAGGTTGCGCTCATTTTGCTTTTCCTGCCTCTTTTTCCTACTTTGCTTCACGTATCCCACAACACATGCCGGATCCAATGCCCCGTTTTTCTCTCCTGCTAATGCTTGCGGTGGTTGCTGCCGGTTGTTCTCAGGATCAACCCCGCGCCAATTCATCCGCTCAATCGACCACGGCCCGGAAAACCATGCCTGTAATCCCAGAATTTAACGGATCCCACGCATTCGACCTCCTGCTGAAACAGACCTCTATGGGGCCCCGAAATCCGGAATCGGCAGGCCATCGCAATTGCCTCCAATTCCTTCTTTCTTCCCTGCAATCCACCGCTGACGACGTGCGGACGCAGGAGTTTGTCCATACCGGATACGGCGGGGNNCGGGAAAAGCTTCATTTGACCAATATCATCGCATCATTCAGACCGACCGCCGCCTCCCGTATTCTGTTGTGCGCACACTGGGACACCCGGCCGCGCGCTGAACGCGATGAAGACAAGACAAGGCAGAATCAGCCCATCCTCGGCGCCAACGATGGGGCTAGCGGGGTTGCCGTGCTTCTCGAAATCGCCGCGCTTCTGAAAGCCACTCCTCCTCCTGTTGGAGTGGATATTGTCCTGTTCGATGGCGAAGACTACGGGAAGGAAGGCGACATTGACCGTTATCTCCTCGGATCCCGGCATTTTGCCCACAATCAACCGATGAGCTACCGACCTGAGTATGGCATACTCCTCGATATGGTCGGTGACGCCAACCTTGATATTCCAAAGGAACAGCATTCCATCCGTTCAGCTCCCGATGTGGTGAACACCGTCTGGAGTATTGCCAGAGAACTTGGCATCACCCAATTCTCCGACCAGATCGGGGATGAAATTCTCGATGACCATGTGCCCCTCAATGAGGTAGGAATCAAGACCATCGATATCATCGACTTTGCCTACCCCGACGATTCACACCGCTACTGGCACACGCACAATGACACACCTGAACACTGCAGCGCAGAAAGTCTCGGCGCCGTCGGCACGGTTCTGATACACGTGATCTACCGAAGCGCACCATAAGACCGGAAACATTCCTATCGGATCTCCACGCATGCCTGCGACGTACAAAGAGGTGGCAATTCAATCAGGCGAGGAGGTTCTCGAACGCCTCGTGGCGTTGCTGAGCCAGCTGGGATTTGAAGGCTTTTGGGAAGATGGTGATACGCTGAAATGTTATGTCAACGATCAACGATGGTCTCCAACTCTCCGGACCGAAATTGAAGAAGTACTACAGCTGGTCCATAGCACGAGCCGCAGTCCTCTTCCCGCACTTACTGTCACAACAATCGAAAATGTCGATTGGAACGCACAGTGGGAGAAGACCATCCGGCCGATTCGGGTCGGCCGACGGATCGTGATTGCCCCCTCATGGCATCCCCACACACCGGAACCGGGAGATCTGGTGCTGACCATCGATCCCAAAATGTCATTCGGTACAGGATATCATGAAAGCACACGCCTCATCCTGCGATTGCTGGAGAACACTGTGAAGCCCGGTGACAGGGTTCTCGACATAGGCATGGGCACCGGAGTGTTGGCCATTGCTGCCCTCATGCTCGGTGCAAGAACCGCAGTCGGGGTCGATGTCGACGAATGGTCGGAGATGAACGCCCGGGAGAACGCACAGGTGAATGGTGTTGCAGACCGGCTCACAATCCTGAGAGGAACTCTTGCAAACGTCCCACCCGGACAATTCGATCTGGTTGTGGCGAATATTCAGCGTACTGTTCTCGTGCCCATAATGCACACGATGGTCCAACGACTCTGCCCTTCCGCACACCTGCTCCTTTCCGGACTGCTTCTCGACGATGAGGAAGAGATCTCCCGATCTGCGACAGCGGCGGGAGCATGCATCCTGTCACGCGAGGTTGAAAACGAATGGGTCGCCTTGTCGCTGCAATCGATGTAGGAACCAATACCGTCCTCTTGCTGATCGCTCGGGTGGACACAGATGGGACCATAGTTCCCATCAAGGAGGTCTATCGTGTTCCGCGCCTCGGCGCAGGCGTCGACGCCCGGAAAACACTCCATCCCGATGCTATTGCCAGGGTGATCGCCGTTCTCAACGAGTACCGCGCAATCGCTTCCTCTCATGGAGCCGATCGTACTATTGTCGGCGCAACAAGTGCTGTACGTGATGCCGCAAACCGCGACGATTTCATTCGTCTCGTGCACCACCAAACAGGTCTGAACCTCGAAGTCCTCAGCGGCGAAGAAGAGGCTCTCTGGTCATACCATGGTGCGATCAGCGATCTTCCGTCAGCCAATCAGGTGCTTGTTTTGGATATCGGTGGCGGCAGTACGGAGATGATCTGGGGGAATGCCACAGCGATCACCAAACGCGTCAGCAGCAATATTGGCGCCGTGCGATTGACCGAGCGGTGTTTTTACCACGATCCGCCCTCTGAAGCAGAAATTGACCAGGCGGATGGCTTGATCGACAGAGCGCTTGGACCTATCACACGCACTTCAGTACCCGCAGTGCAGCTTGTCGCTGTCGCTGGCACACCAACCACACTCGCCACTCTCGCCCTGGGGTTGAAGGAATTCTCACAGAAGGCCGTCGCGGGATACCTGCTCGAACGGGAGGTCATAGAGAAGCTGTGGAATCGGCTTCACCGACTCCCTGCAGCAGAAATACGCAAGCTCTCGGATGTTCTTGAAGGGCGCGAGGATGTGATCACGGCGGGCACGCTGATTCTGCGGAGGGTGATGGACCGGTTCGGGTTCGATGCCGTGACGGTAAGCGACAGAGGACTGCGGTACGGGTTGGTGCTGCGGGACGCGAGGACCGATTGACGATTGCCAACGGACTATTGTCAATTGGTTTTCATACGTGCGATAATATCTTTCAGCACAACCACCACCCTCTTTACATCCTCTTCTGTGTTCATCCTCCCAAACGAGAATCTCACAGACGCTGCGGCTGTTGCGGTGTCTCTTCCCATCGCCGTCAGAACGTGAGACGGTTGCACACTGCCTGACGTACAGGCAGAACCGCTCGACGCGGAGATACCCGCCAGATCCAGATTCACAATCAGCATCTCCCCTTGCATCGGCATCTGCGAGCTGTCAAATGACACATTCAGGATATTCGGGAGGCGCTCGGCGGAAGTGGAGTTCACCAGAACTCCCACGAATTCCTCTTTGACCCTCTTTTCCAGCTCGTCCCTCATTGATGACAAGCGCAAGCGATCTTCGGGCATGGCTCCCACTCCCAGTTCAACGGCCCTGGCAAAGCCGACAGCCAGCGCAACATTCTCCGTACCGGGTCGCCGCCCTCGTTCCTGTCCACCACCGAACAGGAATGGACTCCACGGTGTGCCATTCCGGATATAGAGTGCACCGATCCCTTTCGGCCCGTACAGCTTGTGAGCCGTCAGACTCATAAGATCAACACCAAGTTCGTTGACGTCCACCGGAATCTTCCCGAGACACTGCACGGCATCACTGTGGAGGAGCGCCCCGGTCGCATGCACCTGTGCGGCAATTTCGCGGAGGGGGGTAAGCGCACCCACTTCGTTGTTCCCGTACATCAGAGAAACAAGCAGCGGGTTCCTCTTCAGTACGGAGTGCAGCGATTCGTGCTCAACCACTCCGTAACGGTTCACCGGCAGTACGAACACGGGGTGGCCGGATCGTCCATATTCTTCGCACGGGGAGAGAACAGCGTGATGTTCTGCTGCTGCCGTCACAATTCCCCGCAGACCGTCTGCAGGTGCTGCGTGGAGAACACCAGCAATGGCCGCGTTGTCGGATTCCGTCCCGCCACTCGTGAATACCAGTTCAGCCGGTTGCGCCCCGATACTGCGGGCGATTGTCGCCCGTGCTTCTTCAAGCGCCGCCTTCGCTTCCCGACCCGCGGCGTGAACTGACGACGCATTGCCGAAGATTCCGGTAAAGTATGGCTGCATCGCCTCCAGCACGCGCCTATCTACGGGTGTTGTCGCCGCATAGTCAAGATATATTCTGTCCATGTCTCTCGATCTTCGATTAGCCTTTCAGCGGATCAGGAGGAGCTTCTTGGTCTCCAAGTGACTGCCCGATTGCAGTCTGTAGAGGTACACACCACTCGCAAGCCCCGAACCGTCAAAATGCACAGTGTAGTGGCCTGCTTCCTTTCTTTCGTTCACCAGCTCGGACACCTCACGACCCAGTATATCGTACACTGCGAGCTTCACGAGCAGGGTTCCGGGTTCAGAGTTCCGTGTATGTGACCCCGGGTTTTGTGACCCGTAACCCGCAACCCGGAACCCTATGGTGGTAACGGGGTTAAATGGATTCGGATAGCAGTCTTCAAGCGCTGCGGATGACGGCACATTGACCTCTTCTGCGACTACTCCTGAGAACCCGGAAGCGCGAGCAGTGAGAGTATTCGACCATGTGGAGAGTTTCCCCTGGCTGTCCTGAACTCTGGCGCGGAAAGCCACCAGGATCGGCCCGGTTGAATCGTAATGGCAACTCTCGTCGATCCATTGCGTCGACGGCCCATCGTATACCCCTTCCCAGGAACCGCCTGCAATCCGCCGCTGCAGACTCGATATCGTGACATCGGTTTCCAGAGGCTGCCCTTCTCCCCATTGACTTCCCCATGCAATCGGTAGATGTCCCGGCAGAACTTCCTGAACAGTTGGATCAATTCCCAGGAACCGTCGCGCCGGCGCTGCATCCAGAGGATTTGCCGGAGATCGAACAGTCGCCACGCCATCGACCATCCTGACAACCTCAAGCGAAAAGGTTGTTGGCTGACCGCTCCAGGTGCTGCTGCTCGGATTACTTGATGGAGAGAAAACGGCAACAGTTGCCGTGTCGAATGCCCCGGAAAATCCCTCCCCGCCGAGAAAGATGCCACACTGTACAGACCCTGTGTCTCCCTGGAATGCATAAAGCCAGTTGATGGAGCTGGATTGCGTGGGGATCTGGTCGCGGTGCGATTCGCCGGTCATGACCCGGGGGACTCCCTTTCGGAACACGGGCAGTTCCTGGCTGAAGCAAGCCGAACTCACACCGGCGTTCTCCCATTTCCAGTTCCCATCTGACGGCCTGATGCGCAGATTATCCAGATCCAGGTAGGGAAGCTGCTGGTGCAGAATCCAAACGCCTTTTTCACCGGGATTGAGCGTCGCATCATCGAAAATGGAGAGCTTTTGATGGTTCTCAATATAAAAATACTCGAGATCCTCCCCGTTTGAGGGGTGATACTTCAGGGCAGCACCGGTTTGCACAAAGTCGCCCAGCATGATATCGCGATCGGGATCAATCTCCGGCACGGTGATCCAGCCCAATCTTTCGCGTTCATACGCATTCGCGCACGATGATAAACGCTCTCCAGCACAAAGGATTCCCCAGAACTGATGCTTGCTTGCCAGTTGAGTACTGTAAGGATGTGGGCCTCCCAAAAGCCAATGGCCGAGTTCATGAGCCATTGTTCGCATGACGAGTGCTGGAGTATCAGCATATGGATACTCGCATGTTACACCGGAACCCTGCGGCATATCGAACCTCTCGGGGAATCCCATCTGGATCAGTTTCCCGTCAACCGGTATCGGCGGCATGTACCCCAGAGACGCCTCCCCGAGATACATATACATGGTTGTCCTCCAGACCATCACGATCATATCCACAATGCCATCCGGAACGTTCACAGTGTTATAGTCCTCAATCCTGGTCCACTGGTCATATTGTGCGAAATCGACAGAATCCAGGCGCTCTTTGATGATGTCGGTGTTAGCGCGCCCGTACGGCCAGTTGCGGTATTCATTCTGCGACCGGGCAGATTCGACCCAGAGAACATCTCCGATGAGATTGAATTGTCCCAGAGACATCTGGCGAAAGTAGTTGGTGAGGTTGAATGATTCGGTCGACCGGGTCAACGTATCAGGATCGATGAACTGGTGCATGAAGAAGGGCGGTTGATGGGCAGGCCAGAACGGATGTGGTGTTTCATCATCGGGAAAGCTTGCGAAGACAATCAGGATGCGCAGAGTCCCATGTGCGGTGATGTATTTGCCGCCTGTCGCTTCGTGTAGCCGGATGAGCTGCGGGTTGGCTTGCAGGCCGCACTGGAGATACCGGTCTTCGGCCGACGCATTCGCAGAAAACAACAGGCTTGCGACAACTATTGCATGAAGCAAGAGGCTTCTATGTCGGGGGGGCTGTTTCATGATCCTGCGTCTTACCCTCAACCCCGGAGTGAAGGGGGGTGAGTGTAATGTGCGTAATTCCGTTCTCCTTTTCCAAGCAAAAAAAAGCAGGCGGCACAATCGCCGCCTGCCTTCACACAGCTTCCGGTCCCGGCACACCGGGATCCGAGTGAAACCGTTACTTCAACAAGAGCATCTTCTTGACTGCAGAGAAGTTACCGGCTTCGATGCGATAGAGATACATACCGCTCGCAACCTTTGCACCGTTGCTGTTTGTGCCATCCCACGTCACTTCCTTGTTGCCTGCACTGAGGGCATTGTCCATGACGGTCTTCACAACCGCACCGGTTATGTCATACACCACCAACTTGACCTTGCTCTCTTGCGGCAGGGAGAAGCGGATGGTCGTGGACGGGTTGAACGGATTCGNNTTCGGCAGCACGCCAGGAACATCCTTCACCGACAGCGGAGCCCAACCAAGGCTCTTATAGAGAAGGGCGACTGCATACTTCGTGTTGTGCACACCCATGCTCTTGTCGTTCGTCACGAACCAGTAGTTCCAGATCTTGCCCATGAGGATCTGTCCGCCGGCGGCGATTGCAGCAGAATCTGCAGAGGTCGCATTGGCGTTACCAATAACTTCACCGGTCGTGTCTTTCGGGAGAGTGGCCTTCAGCCTTGCAAGCATGCCGGCAACTTCCGTCTGCGTGCCTTCGATCTTGCCGTTACGATCGTAGTCGTAGCCGGCTTTGATGTCGTTGAAGTCTTCAATTTCGCCATGGCAGCGGGAGCATGCGTCCGTCGGCCTGTAGTACGAACCGGCATACGTTGTGTCAAAATGGAACGTATGATTGGCAAGAGACGTGGCGCCTTTGCTCAGGCTGTTCGGACGGGGCTGCATGTGGCATGCGACGCAGGTCCCATCGAGGCCCGTGTGCGTTCCAACACCCGTGAAGCTCGTATCACCGAACTGGTAGCCGTTGGAACCGAAGAGCATGTCCGCCTGCGGGTTGCCATGAGGTCCATAGTGGCTGCCGTAGCCGTACAACGGTGCCTTGTTCGTTACCTTTGCGGCAACAGAGGATCGTGAATAGTGGCAGTTGGCGCAGAGCATTCCTGCACCGGTCCTGTACGCTGCCGGAATCTTGTACCCGTTGCGCAGCGTGTCACCCTTCATCGTCATCGTGCGCAGCAACTTCTCATTGGTCGAGCCATGAGGATCGTGGCACACAGCGCAGGTGATAGGGGTGGGATCCGTGGCGGTATTCCACACAGCCGCGATGCCGGTCGTGTCTTTGTCGTGATCCATATAGTAGACGAAGCCTTTGCCCGTATGGCAAGGCTGGCAGCTTGAACGGCCACCCTCAGCTGGCGTGGCAAGGTCACCGATCGCATGGCCGGAGAGCCTGAAGAAGGTACCTATGTTGTGACGGCTTGAGCCATCATGGCACTGGTTGCATACGCCCGGATCCAGGGTTTTGCCAATCTTCATCTTGTCGCCGCCGGATGACTTGTGGTCGGCGGCCGGACCGTGGCACTGCTCGCAACCGATAGTCGCAAGACCTAACTGTGATGCTCTCTGGGTGATCCACTTCGTGGTGTCACCGTTCGGTATCAGATAGTCCGATCCGAACTTCTGGTAGCCTTTGTACCAGGTGGTATCCCAACCGTACCCCTTTGCCACTCTTCCAAAGTTACCATTCGCGGCGGCGGCTGTGGTATCCCAGCCGGTCGTATGGCACTTGGCGCAACTGGGGTTATACTGACCATAGCCAACTCCACCTTCCAGTTTTCCAGTGATGCCATCCTTGAACATGGTCGCGTGCACAGAGGTCGACCAGCTGGTCTTGATTTTGGCGGCCGTCGATGGTGCCGACGGAAAAGCAATGATATGGCAGAAGCAGCCGCCGGTCACATCCGTTCCAACACCGGTATATGTGCTCGCGAAAATCGTGTCGCTAGCAGTCTGTCCACCCACCGTGGCACTGACGATATACTCACCGACCACATCCGGACGAATGCTGTTGATCCACTTCCCGTTTATGCTATCGAGCGCTGCGAGGGCTGAGCCGTCGGGCTTCCCAGTAATCGTCCAGGTCGGAGTTCCAACAGCTCCAGATCCTGTCGTATCTGCTTTGAAGTAGGAACGGCTTCCAACGCCGACTGCCCGCAGACCATTCTGAATGTTCCACGGAGCCGAGCTCGGAGGAGCAATTTCGTTCCACGACCGTGCGGTCCTTCTCACCGTGATCGCCGCCGAAGCGTCGAACATTGGTGCAATCAGCAGCGCGGCGATAAGCAACACGCCAATCACAGTACCGAAACGCGGCATGGTGTTACCTTTCTGTTCTGTGTGTTTATGGTGATTGAGAAAACCCCATCCCATCGCTGAGACGATTACCTACCCTCTGCCTTCCACTTGTTCCCTCCCGCGTCCGGCGGTGAGGAGCCGCACCCACTACCACGTGGATAGGGTTTTCTCGGCAGACCCGTATACGAAGGACGTAAGAGCTTTACCGACAGAACGAGGAACGGCTATCAGGAATCGGCACTTCTCATGTTTCAAGTGCTGTGCCAATCAGGGGGAGGAGAGGGTGGGAATATGACTCGATTGAAATGCGTTTTTAGCTCAAATTTCGAAGCTTTTCGAATAGTTAATTCAGAACAAAGGACGAAAATGTTGATTTTATCAACACTTCAAGAGCCAATTTTTCCACAAATAGGAAACCTGCTCCAAATTTAGGAATCAGCGGGCTAGGGACGGACTTCCTCTCCTTTCATCCGGCGGTGCTGGGTCTCCCGCACTGCATCCCGCAGCTCCCGCTCGAACTTCCGTTCAAAGAGCAGAAGCTTCGCCCTCTGGGTAATCGTGAGGATATCCGACAACCCGTTGAAGAATTTCGTCCGTTCTTCCATCATCCGCACATCGATGGCGAGGGCATCGGGGAACGACTTTTCGATCTCCCGTTCGTCACCGCTGTCTTTCACCAACTTCTCGATCCTGTCCAGTGCCTCTCCTTTGAGTTTCATCAGCTCGCGTCGGCGTTTTTCGTGTTCGTTGAATCGCGTAATGAAGCGCACCGATTGTTCTTCCTTGAGATCGAGCGTTTCCACCATGCGCATCTTCATGAGCTGCTGGATGCGCTCAAACGAGGGCTTGTCCTGCCCCCAACCCGGTCCGGGTGGCTGGGCGGATGCAATCACCGGCAACAGGAGCAGCCCGACCAGAGAAAGTATTCGCGAAATGCGCATAGGTATTCCTCGACTATTTTTCCACAGAACTCAAAGCGGCCAGCACTTGGTGCAACTCCTGGTCAGAAAGATCCTCCACCAGAGTCGTTGTCCCGGCGTTCTCCACGTAGAACTCTTCTGCCTGAACATTGTTGAACGGAAGAAGGCTTTTGTTCACATCGTTGATCACCGCGGTGTCCGAGGCGGCGACAGAGGCAACATATAATGATTCCACGGTCGCAGATGCCAGCGCCGATGTTGCCTGCCGCAGTGATTCCGCTGCGTGCCGCTCCGGGGCGTAGTACTTCAATCCGATCAGGAAAGACAACACTGCCACCACACCGGGAATTGCCACGCGGGCGGCCCAGCTCAACGACAGGGCAACGCCGCTTGTTGATTCATCGATCCGACGGTTGACCTCGACGATCTGTCTGGACCAGAACGCAGCGGGAGGCGGCGGCACCATTGCCGGTCCTTCCCTTTCCCGTACCGACCGTTCAAGGGCTTCTTCTTCCTCGTCGGTCACCGTTTTTCGATCATGACGCAGTCGCATTTTTCAGATACTCCTGCACCTTATGCAGTGCATGAAAGTAGTTCGCCTTCAACCCGCCAACCGAGGTCTTCAGGACATAAGAAATTTCCTCATACGACATTTCGTCGTAGTAACGCATCACGAACACCGCACGTTGCTTATCAGGCAGCGTGGCAACGGCACGGGAAACCAACGACGCCATTTCCTTCGCTTCCAGGTCCTTGTGCGGGTCCTCGTGCGAAGGAAACACCTTCTGAGCGATTTCGCTTTCCCTCAGGTAGCTGACGAGGTGACGTTTGCGGAGGGCATTCAGAGAGAGGTTGATGGCGATGCGGTAAATCCAGGTGAAGAAACTCGCGTCGCCGCGAAAATCCCCCAGGCTCAGAAAGGCCTTGACGAACGTCTCCTGCGTCACGTCATCCGCGTCCGCATGATCCCCAAGTATTCTGCGTGCCGCCCAATAGATGCGCTCCTGGTGCCGGCGCATCAACTCAGTGAACGCCTGACGTTTCCCGCTGCGCACCTCCTCGATGAGTTCGAGATCGGTCAACGGCTCCATGATATTAGACAGCCCTGGGACGGGGGCGTTTAATCAAACCTCCTCTGAACGGAAGAATTTCTGCAGTTTCTTGAGTGTTTCTTTCATGTCTTCCGATATCACCTTCGTATCGGCGAGAACGGGCATGAAGTTCGTATCGCCATTCCACCGTGGAACAATGTGGAAATGGACATGATTGTCGACACCTGCGCCGCTCACACGCCCCAGATTTGCCCCGAAATTGTACCCCTGCGGGCCCATGACCGCATCCAGCGCCCTGATCGAGCGCTGGACGGTCTTCATGATGTCGGTCAACTCTTCAGCGTTGAGGTCCTGAAGCGTCGTGGTCTGCCGGTTCGGCACAATCATGAGGTGCCCGCTATTGTACGGGTACCGGTTCATGATCACGAAACAGGTTTCTCCCCGCCAGACGATAAAATGTTTGTCATCATCCCTGGCTTTCCGCGCAGCGGTAAAAAGACTATCCGTGTTCTTTGTCTGCCGTGACGGTTTTTTGAACGAGGCGATGTACTGCGATCGCCAGGGCGACCACATGCGCTTCATGAGGAGAGTTACGCCTCCTGCTCTTTGTTCTTGTTTTTCTCGGACGCAGCAATGATCTTCTCGGCCGCCTCACGGGGGACTTCTTCGTAGTGCGACATAGACGCGGTAAACACACCGCGGCCCCCGGTCATCGAACGCAACACCGTTGCATATCGGTGCAGTTCAGCAGCGGGGATCTGTGCACGAATGATCTGGTACCGGCCTTCAGAGTCCATACCGGCGATTTTCCCGCGGCGGGAGGAGATGTCGCCCATCACATCACCCATCGCATCTTCCGGCACCCGTACTTCAAGGTTGCAGATGGGTTCCAGCAGCACTGGCTTTGCCTCCATGAATCCCTTGCGGAATGCCATCAACCCGGCGATCTTGAAGGCCATTTCCGACGAATCGACATCGTGGTAGGAACCGTAGTGCAACGCAACGCGGACATCGACCACCGGATAGCCGGCCACTACCCCTTCCTTCATGCACTCCACAACACCCTTCTCCACTGCCGGGATATATTTATTCGGCACAACGCCACCGACGATCTCATCCAGGAACTCAAATCCGCCGCCCCTCTTGAGCGGCTCGATGCGCAGGTGCACATGCCCGTATTGACCATGCCCGCCGGTTTGCTTCTTGTGCTTGTATTCTGAATCCTTGACGACAGCCTTGATGGTCTCACGGTATGGCACCTTGGGCTCTACAAGATCCACTTCCACATTGTACCGTGCCTTCAACCGTTTCACGATGATGTCGAGGTGCACCTCTCCCTGACCGCTGATGATCGTCTGGTGTAACTCGGGATCAACTCGGAATGTGAAGGAGGGATCTTCCTGGTGCAGTGAGTGCATCCCAGAAGAGATTTTGTCTTCGTCACCCTTCGACCGGGGCACCATGGCCATGCTGAATACCGGTTCGGGGAACACGGTGGCCGAAACAACCACGGAGGCGCTCTTGAAGGTGAGCGTATCGTTGGTATGCGTGTCTTTCAATTTCACCACGGCGCCGATATCGCCCGCAACCAGCTTGCCGATTTCTCTGCGGTCCTTTCCCACCATCACAAAGAGCTGGGCCAGCCGTTCCGACTTGCCGTTCGTGTTGTTGACCATGTCGAGGCCGGGGTTGACGCTGCCGGCATAGACCCGGAAAAACGACAACTCTCCCACATGGGATTCCGATACCGTCTTGAAGACGAACATTACCGGCTGGCTGTTCGAATCCTGCTGTACTGCAAGTTCACCGCCATTCGCGTTCTTCGCCTTGACCGGGCCCATATCCTGCGGGGCCGGTGCGTACTCGCCGATGAAGTCCAGCAACCCCGACATCCCGACGTTCTGCGTAGCTGCCGCGCACAGCAGCGGGAACAGTTTGCGCTGACGGATGCCGGTGCGCAAGCCCTGCTTGATCTCTTCGGGAGATAGCGTGCCGCTCTCAAGGTACTTGTTGAGCAACGCCTCGTCGGTCTCGGCGATNNATCAGCTCAAGCATCTGCTGGCGCAACTCCTGGGCCTTCGGCAGTACGTCCGCGGGGATCTCTTCTTCTGTATATTTCCCGTTGCCTCCGGGGGCGAACTTCAGCAGCTTCATGCGCGCCACATCCACGATGGCTTCAAATCCCAATCCCGCTTTAAGGGGGAACTGCACCGGGAGCACATCATGGCTCAGAATTTCCTTTGCCTGGCGGACAACCTTCTCGTAGTCCGCATTCTCCTGATCCAGCTTGTTGATCACGATGATCACCGCATTGCGGTTCTCCGTCGTATACCGCCATACGAGTTCCGTGCCGACTTCAATACCCTCGACGGCTTTCAGGAGGAGGACGGCGGCGTCGCTGACACGGAGGGAGGACTTGACATCGCCGGTAAAATCCGTGTATCCGGGGGTGTCAAGGATATTGATCTTGTTCCCTTTCCATTCACAGAAGAGGAGCGNNGAGATCTGACGTTCGATCTCATCACTCCGGTAGTCGGATACCGTGTTGCCTTCCTCGACCCTGCCGAGGCGGTTGATGGTACCGGCGGTGTACAAGAGTGCCTCAGCCATCATGGTTTTCCCTGCGCCTCCATGTCCGATGAGGCAGATGTTCCGGATGTGGTCTGCTGCAAATTCCTTCATGGGTACGTTCGCTCCTACAAAATGGGTGCGCCGGCATGGGCATCCGTCACAGGACGCGTCGGCGATGGTTGGTAAGAACAGTCATAGCGTGGGGGAACAGCCGTGGGCAGGGACCCGAATCGAGCGGCACCACACGTCCCGGNNCATGTTGCACGGCGCCCGGGAAGTCAGGCACGCACACGATCAAAAAACGTGCGCATGCCTTTGAAGACCGCCGACACCAGGGCAACGGTCTCGAGAATCGGTCCTTCAATTCGCTCCTGAACCTTCCGCTCCATCTCTACGACGTTCTCTGCCACCTGCTTCACGGATGCTATGGAATCGCGCACCGCCATGACTTGGTCATCGATGCTGTCGGTAATACCTTTGACCCGCGCAGTAATGTATTCCATATTGTCCAGAACGGGCAGGGCGCGGCTGGTGATCTCCCGGACATCCTTTTCAATGTTACTGAGGGTATCACGGACGCGCAGTAAAACGACAATCATGTAGACGCAGAGTGCGGAGAGGCACAGTAGTGCGATAATCTGGGCAATGACGAGTACAAGTTCCACAAACACCTCCTATGGCAATGCTTGTGTACTCAGGAACGCCGGCGCTCTTCCCGGAATGTCTCCACCCCGGCTTTAACGGCATTTTTTACGCGTGCGGCTTCTTCCGCCACCGGACCCGCCTTCTGCCGCGCATCCTTGATAACATTCTCGGCATCCACCAGGAGGGTGTCTGCCTTGCGTTTCGCATCAGTGATCAGATTTTCGGAACGCTTCTTTGCTTCAGTAACAATATCGCCGGCCTTCGAACGAACGGAGCTGATATACTCTTCTGCATCATCCCGGAATTCATCAGCGCGTTCACGTATCTCCGCACGCAATTCCTTGCCGCTCTTGGGTGCATACAACAGGGCAAGGATCGCCCCTATGGCTCCGCCCGCAAGCAAGCCGATCACGAGACCCTTCAACGTGCCTTCATTCTTCGTCATAATGTGCCTCGCACCTGTGGAAAACGATCGCAACATTGTGGACTTTTATGATAGGAAGAAGCTCGTAAAAAAGCAACCGGATGGACATTCACCCAGAAATCTTTGGGGGTGACCCAAGAGGACTCCATGATCATCGCGAGCCGCATTCTGGCGGGGCGATGGCGGGACCCCTCTGGGTCACCCCCGGAAGCATAGCAGCTGCATCAGCGCAGCTTCTTCTTGTGACGCTGTTTTCTCAGCCGCTTCTTGCGCTTGTGCGTCGCCATCTTGTGGCGCTTGCGCTTTTTGCCGCAGGGCATGCTGCCTCCTTTCTTCGATTACGGAGTAAATGAATGCTGCTGGAGGATCTGCTGTGCACGCATCCCCAGGTTCGAATTCTTGTTCATTGCAGCCGCTTTCTTCAACCACTTGTTCGATTCCTCAAGACTCCCCCGGTGCAGATTCACAATCCCGAGATTGAACGCCGCCGGCTGATGTGATGGGTTTCCTTTGAGCGCCGTCTCCATCTCTTTGATGGCAAGTGCATAGTACTGTGCCGACCTGAGGCTGTCGATCATGCCCATTTGATCGTAGCAAATACCGAGATCAACTCTTGCATCGGGGTTTTCCGGGTGCATCGACAGATAGTTCTTGTATTGCTCAATCGCACGGGGAAGCATCCCGTTATCGTGCAGTGCGTTGGCCAGACGAAGCATTGCGTCAGCATCTTTCGGGTTCGCTTTCACTGCGTTTTCAAGCGGAGCAATGTCAACCCTGGCTGCGGCCAGAGGAGACTCGAGCGGCATGGAAGGCTTCGCCGCCGTCGTGGCGGGTGCAGCATGCTCGCGGGAGAGTTCCGTCCAGACGAGAAAAACAATAAGCGCACCGACGGCAATACACGAGATCACCTGCCAGGGTTCGACGCGGCGGCGAACCGGTTCGTCTGTTTTCGCCTGTTGCGAACGTTTGACTCGCGATGGCCTCGACACGTCCGGGCGCGTCTCCCTCCACTCCAGATCTTTCCCACACACCCTGCACCGTACATCCGTCCGCTGCACCTCAGCGCCGCACTCACCACACGCATGCCGTACCGATGCCATTCCCAGTCCCTTCGGTTATTGCTGGCCCGACTTCTTCATGTTGTCGTTGACCAGCACTTTCACTTCCTTCGACACCTTGAATAACGGAACCCAGTGTTCATCCACCATCACCTGCTCACCGGTCCGCGGGTTCCTCGCCATGNNATCGTGTCAACAATGTCTGCCTTGGTCACCGATGATCCTCCTCAAGTGGTTGATATTCGTGGCCTTCTCTGGCCGGATTATTGCGGACCGGCAAAACGATATGAAAGTACCGGCCGTTCCAGAAGTTCTTGCTTGAGCGATGTCAGACCTTCTGCAACGTCACTGGTCAGGGCATCCAGCAGACCGTGACGTTTGCGTTCTTTCACAATCGACGGGCGGCCTTGAATACCGGCGATCGCTGCCGTGATTTCGATGGCATCTTCGTATGTACCAAGGGTGTCGACCAGGCGGAGTTCAAGCGCACGCTCACCGGTGAACACGCGGCCATCGGCAACCGCTACGACATCCGTATGACTGAGCTTCCGCTCGCGCTCCACAACGCTTATGAACTGGCGGTGGACCTCATCCATCAAACCCTGGAAATACTGCTGGTCGGCGTCTGTCATTTTGCGCGTGGATGAACCGGCATCTTTCAACTTCCCCGCTTTGATGGTCTTGACATCAACGCCAACTTTCCCGAAGAGCTCCTGCA
>PMMO01000081.1 GCA_003162215.1 Ignavibacteriota bacterium | reverse complement strand
GGTTGATATCATCAATGCGGGGAGCTCGGAAAGTGCGAAGCTCTTCCAACAGGCATATCTCACCGGGGTGATCCCCGTTGGTGCCGGTTTGACGGTTGATGCCGGAAAATTCGTCACTCATATGGGATTCGAAACGATCAAAGCAAAAGACAACTTCAACTACAGCCGTTCCTTTCTCTTTGCATGGGCGATTCCGTACTACCATACAGGGATCCGGGTAAGTTATCCACTGCGCGAAAATCTCACGGCAGCAGTGCATCTCTGCAATGGATGGAACAATGTCTCGGCAAACAGCGGCAAGACCTTNNGTTCGGATTTCAGGCATGTTGTCGAGGGCGTGATCACAGTGCAGGCATCGGACAGGCTTGCTCTCGGAATAGACGGCACGTATGGAATCGAGAAACTACCGTGGGGAACGGCGACATGGAAGGGTGCGGCGTTGTATGGGCGATATCTGTTTACAGAGACTTCTGCGATTAGTGCGCGTGGCGAGCTCTACAGCGACCCGGAGGGGTATACCACCGCACTTGCCCAGGATCTTGGGGAGATGACACTCACATATGAACAGCGAATCCTTGGTGCCCTCATCCTTCGCGCAGAGTACCGGTACGATTGGTCCACGGCGCACCCGTTTGATGGAAGTGATGGTGACGCGTCGCAAAAGAATCAGAGTCGAATTGTCCTGGCAGGTATTGTCACTTTCTAAGACTGGCAAAACATTTCTGAATCAAGAATAACAAGGGAGGTTTTCTAATGGTGCGATCAATGGTCACAGGCAGGCATGTCCTTTTCACTGCTCTCCTTCTTGCATTCATTCTCTGGATGTCTCACTCTGCCCACGCCGAAACAGACCCCACCGGTACCAAAACCGGAACCGTTGCGGATGTCCCGGCGGCAAAACCCGGTGAGCCGACATTGGCCGAAGTTGCCGACGCGATCGGTCATAGCCGCATATCGCTGAATATCGTGTGGACGCTGATCACCGGCTTTCTCGTGATGTTCATGCAGGCGGGGTTCGCAATGGTGGAAACCGGATTCACAAGGTCGAAAAATGTTGCGCATACAATGGGCATGAACTTCCTCGTGTACGCCCTCGGTGTTCTCGGCTTCTGGATTTGCGGATTTGCGCTGATGTTCGGAGGTGTTGGCGGGGTTGCCTCTTTGGGAGGGACACCAGGGCTGACTAACGAGTTCACCATATCCCTTTTCGGCAAAACGTTCGGTCTTTTCGGTTTCCAGGGCTTCTTCCTGAACAACACCGTTTATGACGTTGGAATCTACACGCTTTTCCTCTTTCAGATGGTGTTTATGGATACAACGGCGACCATTCCCACAGGCGCCATGGCGGAGCGATGGAAATTTGCGTCGTTCTTCGTGTATGCCTTCTTCATCTCCATGTTCGTCTACCCCATCTACGGGAACTGGGTGTGGGGAGGGGGATGGTTAGCGGGACTTGGAGCGAATTTCGGACTCGGCCATGGGCACGTTGATTTTGCCGGATCATCGGTGGTACATCTGGTGGGTGGAGTGGCGGCGTTTGCAGGAGCGCTCGTCCTCGGACCGCGCCTCGGGAAGTACAACAAGGATGGCTCTTCGAATGCCATCCCCGGTCACAACATCCCCATGGCTATCATCGGTACATTCATCCTGGCATTTGGCTGGTTTGGGTTCAACCCCGGTTCATCGCTTGCCGGCAACGACCTGCGCATCGGCGTTGTGGCCACCAACACGATGCTTGCCTCGGCGAGTGGCGCTTTGATAGCCACGGTCTATATGTGGTTCAGATTCGGGAAGCCTGATCCGAGCATGATGGCAAACGGCATGCTTGCAGGCCTGGTGGCGATTACTGCACCCTGCGCCTTTGTGAATGCTCCCATCGCGGTACTCATCGGCGGAGTAGCCGGGTTCCTCGTGGTAACCGCCGTGTTTTTCATCGACCAGAAACTCCATGTAGATGATCCGGTAGGTGCTGTCGCCGTCCACGGAGTAAATGGGATCTGGGGAGTTCTCTCGCTGGGCCTCTTTGCGGACGGATCGTACGGAGATGGTTGGAACGGTGTTCCAGGAACTGTGCGTGGACTGTTCTACGGTGATGCGGGGCAATTTGTCGCGGAGATCATAGGTGCCGTAACCTGCGTTGTGTTTGTCTTTACGTCTATGTACCTGTTTTTCAAGATCGCAAACAGATTCGTCGTCCCCATGCGTGTGTCTGCCCAGACCGAGTTTGAAGGTTTGGATCTTCCGGAAATGGGTATCAAGGGATACGAGGATGTCACCGCCCCGGGGCGGGAGTAGGAGGTTGCCTACCCTGACGGCCCCCTCTTCATCATCGAGCAAACCATGCGGGAGAAGAGGGGGCCGCTGCGTTACTTGGATCATCGCTTTTTCTCCCGCGGTAAAATGGAAGCCTTCTTCAACATCTTCCACGTCTGGACGAAATTCCCTCTTCGCCTCGTAACTCTCCGACGGTATCTCCTTCTGTTGACGCTTGACAAGCTCCGTCGGGCACCGTATACTATCGCTCAAGAAACGGGTGGGTCCGAAGGCGGGAAAATACCCCAAATCAATAATGGATCGGGGGACGATGAGCTTGCGTGCGTATTGCCTTAAAGGAAAGCAACCCGATGGCGATTGAGATTCTGGAAGCGGTTTCGGAGAGAGATCTTCGGTCCTTCATCCGGTTTCCGTTTGACCTTTACCGCAAGAGCCCGTACTGGGTTCCTCCCCTTATCGCGGAGGAGTTGCTGACGCTCAGTCGTGAAAGAAACCCGACCTTTGAAACATGTACAGCGCGGTATTGGCTGGCCAGACGGGAAGGCAAAGTGGTGGGGAGGATCGCCGGGATCATCAACAACGCCTACATCAAGAAATGGGGATACCGGTACGCCCGTTTCGGATTCNNGGATGGATCGACTTCGTCGATGACAGGGAAGTCTCTGGCGCGTTGTTCGAAACGCTCGAACGGTGGGCCCTCTCAGAAGGGATGGCAGCGGTTCATGGTCCACTGGGATTCACGGACATGGACCATGAGGGAATGCTCGTCGAAGGATTCGACGAACTCGGCACCATGGCCGCCCTCTACAACTATCCATACTATCCCGTCCACACAGAGAGCCGCGGTTATAGCAAAGAAGCCGACTGGGTGGAGTATGAGATCAAAGTTCCGGCCACCATTCCGGAGAAGGCTGAACGGATCGCGCAGATCACTGCCGGTCGCCGCGGGGTGCACGTTCTTGACGCGAAGAAACCGAAGGATTTTCTTCCATACGCCCATCAGATTTTCGATGTCATTAACGAGACGTATGCCGATCTCTTCAGCTTCACTCCGCTCACCGAAACACAGATCACGTACTACACCAAGCTCTATTTTCCGAACATCGTTGCTGACTATGTCAAGCTCCTGCTTGACGGTCAGAATCGGGTTGCGGGTTTCGTGATTGCGATGCCCTCGCTCTCACGGGCATTGCAGAAAGCACGAGGCCGGCTTTTTCCGTTCGGGTTCATGCATCTGTTGATCGCGTTGAAACGCCCTAAATACATCGACCTTTATCTGGGAGCCGTGCGCCGCGATCTCCAGGGAAAAGGGGTTGATGCTCTTCTCATGAGTGAACTCGCACGAACCTGCATTCGTAACCATATCATCTCCGCCGAGTCCAACCTGGAATTGGAAGAGAACAAACTTGTGCAGGCACTGTGGAGAAACTTCGAGCGACGCCAGCACAAACGGCGGCGGTGCTATCTCAAGCACCTGAGCTGAACACTATTTCGTCAAAAGCATTTTGCCTGTAAATCGTTGACCGCCGTCAGTGGTCAGTCGGATCAGATAGACACCAGAAGAGACCGGCCTGCCCCGGGCATTACACCCATCCCACACAAACCAGTGATGTCCCGGTTCGAGAGACCCCGCAAAGAGAGTCCGCACTTCCTCACCAAGAATCGTGTACACAATCAGAACAAGGGTCGAGTTCCTG
>PMMO01000152.1 GCA_003162215.1 Ignavibacteriota bacterium | reverse complement strand
TAGGGTCTAATGAAGCAGGGTCTGGGGTCTCGGGTTTAGGGTCTAGACCCCAGCCCCTAGACCCCAGCCCCTACTCTTCCCCTACCGCACCACCACTGCCTGCTCTATTATCCCTTCTGTTGTCGTCAAGCGCATGAGATATGTGCCGGGTATGAACCCGTTGCTATCGAGGCGCACCTTGTACTTTCCCATTTCTTGTACTGCACGCACGAGTCTTGCCTGAAGGGTATCCGGTGCACCCTCGCGTTTGAGGAATACATCGAGGGCAACGCGCGTTCGCGTGGCAATGGTATAGAGTGCGGCGTCGGGGCGGCCGGTGGCGTTTACGAATGAGACGCTGAGCGAGATGTCGGTCGGCGGCTGCGGGGGCGGGAGTTTTTGGGCGACCGGTGTGGGTCGTGAAGAGATTATGGTCGATGGCACGCTCTCATTCTGCATCCTATCGCATGCAGTAATGGCGTAGAAGTACTCGCCATCGTTCCCGTTCTCAAGGGAATCGGCAAAAAGATGCTGCGTGGGGGGTACCACTGCAGCGATGGTATAGGGATTGCTGAAAGGAATGAAGCGCGAAGTCCACCGGTAGACAACATACTGGTGGGCGGTGTCGCCGTCACGTGCCGGTGGGGGGGTGTCCCAGTGCACGTCCCAGCTGCGTGGTCCGGTGGGGACAATGTTCACGCGTTCCGGTGCGAGGGGCGGAATCGAGTCTTTCCAGAGCATGGGTGGGATAAGGGCCCACGTGGGATAGCGTCCGGCAAGCATGCGCGGTTCGGCGATGTCTTCCCAGCGAAAGAACGCGTGACCGGGATTCCCGGTGGCTCTGCAGGAGTCAATATACTCCCCGAGCCGTGACCGGATTTCCTTTCGATAAGCACCGATGCCGACATAGATATGCCGGCCTGCAGTCAGTTTGCGCCAGTCCCGGATCACCTGTGCGAAATCCGGCTCACCGTTTCCGCGCCCGATCAGCCAGTACACCTGTGGAGAGAGATAGTCCTGCCATTTGTTCTCCAGCCACGCGTAGGAATCCTGATAGACCCAGTAGTAGCTGCCCCTCTCGCGGTTCGCGGAGTCGTCGCGATGAAGTCCGAAGGGTGAGGAACCAATCTTCATCATCGGTTTAATCTTTGCGGCCTCGGCGGCGAATGACCGCACGAACGCCGTAATATTGCTCCGGCGCCAATCGTCACGCTTCATCCCTTTGCCGTATCGTGCATAGGTCTCGCTGTCGGGGAAGTCTTTTCCGGGGTAGCGGATGAAATCGAAGTTGATCCCGTCGAGATCATAGTTCCGGATGAGGTCGAGCGCAACGTTGAGAAGATAGGTGCGGATCTCGGGACGGCCGGGATCGAGCCAGAGTTCCCCGTTCCGTTCAACGCACCAGTCGGCATAGGCACGCGAGGGATGTTCCGGTGCGGATGGGCCCGCCGGACTCGATCCGCGGATTTTGAAGACGTTAAACCATCCGTGTACTTCCATGCCGAGCGCATGTGCTTCGGCGAGAAGAAAAGCACATGGGTCCCAACCCGGGTCCTTGCCGAGTGTTCCGGTCAGGATTTCCGCCCAGGGTTCGTAGCGGGACCTGTACATGGCGTCGCCGCGCGGTCGTACCTGGAAAAAGATGGTGTTGAAGCGCGCTTCGTGAAGTTCGTGGACCAAGCGACGGAGGGACTCTTGTTGTCTCTCCTTGCCGGCGACCTGCGGCCAGTCGAGTCCCGTGGCGGTGGTTACCCATACCGCGCGAACCTCGGTTTTAGGCGGGAGAGGAAGAGATGGAGGCAACGACAGCGCCTGCAGTGTCGTCAGGTGCGTTGCAAGAAGAACAGAAGCGATTCGGACAACCTTCATAGACTTCCATCTTTACGGTTTGGCAAGCACGTTGCAGCACGTTGCTCCGTGTGACTGCTCCGTCATGTGACAGACATGTGACAGACATGTGACAGAGCAACCAGTCAGGCAACAATTTGGACAGAATAATATACACATTTTCGCTATATTGGACCACATTCCTATGTCCCGAGATCTGTCAATCTTTGTGTGTCAGGCATGTGCCTACGAATCTCCGCGTTGGGTCGGGCGTTGCCCGAATTGCGGTGAGTGGAACAGCCTTGTGGAAGAAGTGCGCACGCATGCGGGTACGTCCAAACGGGAACACCAGAAGAATGTAAGGGCCAAACCCATACCGATTACTGAAGTGGAAACCACTGCCGGAGTGCGGATTGCGACCGCTATTCCCGAACTCGATCGGGTGCTGGGCGGCGGCATCGTGCCCGGNNGCCGAAACCGATGTGGATGTGGTGGGGCAGATACTCGAACATGCTGCTGCAGACCTGATCATCGTGGACTCGATTCAAGCGATGCACCATCCGCAACTGGAAAGCGCGCCGGGAACGGTGAGCCAGGTGCGTGAAGTGACATCGCAATTCATGCGTTATGCAAAGGCAAAGGGTGTATCGGTGTTTCTGGTCGGGCATGTCACGAAAGAGGGTATCATCGCGGGCCCGCGTGTTGTCGAGCACATGGTGGACGCAGTGTTGCAGTTCGAAGGANNCGCCTACCGTATCCTCCGGGCCACGAAGAACAGGTTTGGCTCCACCAATGAGATCGGCATTTTTGAGATGCACGACGGTGGTCTGCGCGAGGTTACGAATCCGTCTGCGGTGTTCCTGGCCGAACGGAGAGCTGATGCCTCCGGTTCGGCGGTTGTAGCGGCGATGGAAGGAACCCGCCCGCTGCTTGTGGAAGTGCAAGCTCTGGTCGCGCCCACCAGCTACGGTGTTCCCCAGCGTACCGCGACGGGATTTGATGGACGGCGATTGCAGATGCTCCTCGCGGTTCTTGAAAAACGCGTGGGAATGCGCCTCGGCCAGTATGACGTCTTCGTCAACGTTGCAGGCGGTGTGCGGATTGACGAGCCCGCGGCCGATCTTGGCATGGCGGTGGCGATTGCCTCGAGTCTCCGCGACGTTCCTGTGCGTGCCGATGCTGCAGTGGTTGGAGAAGTCGGTCTCGGGGGGGAAATCCGGACGATCCATCATATCGAAAAACGCATCGCCGAAGTGCAAAAGTTGGGTTTCAAAAACCTCATCCTGCCCCGGAACAATGCACGACAGATCCGCAGCGGACAGAACCTTGTGCTTACCGAAGTGGAAACAATCGAAGAGGCAATGCGCGCATTACTCCAGCAGGATGGAGAGGCGGGATGACGACGACCCTGATCGTTCCTGGCGTTGTGATGACAATGGACAGCGACGACCGTTTGCTCCGCGGGGGCGCCATTCTTGTGGAAGGCCAGACAATCACGCGGGTGCTCAGCGCCGGGGAACTCTCCGTGCGACGACCGGTGGTCGATGTGGTTGTCGATGCCGGAGAGCTTGTGGCTCTGCCCGGTTTCATTCAGACGCACGTCCACCTTTGCCAGACACTTTTCCGCGGTCTTGCGGAGGATCTGGGGCTTCTGGACTGGCTGCAGTCAAGGATATTCCCCTTCGAAGCGGCGCTTACGTCGTCGTCGATGTATGCTTCCGCAAGATTGGGTATTGCGGAACTGATCCGGGGCGGGACGACGACCATTATGGATATGGGCAGCATTCACCACGAAGAAGAAGTGGTGCGTGCGATTACGGAAACCGGGCTGCGCGCGTTTGTCGGGAAGGCGATGATGGACATCAACACCATGCATCCGCCGCTCAAAGAGCCGACGGACGAGGCGCTGCGTTCCACACTGCGCCAGGCCAAGCAATGGCATGGCAGCGCCGGGGGGCGCATCCGCTATGCCGTCGCACCCCGGTTCATTCTTTCCTGCACGGATGCCCTGTTGCGTGAAGCTCATGCGATGACTGCCGACTTCGCCGGCATGCTGTTCCATATGCATGCCTCCGAGAACCGCCACGAACTTGAGGCTGTTCGTGCGCGCTGCGGTATGGACAATGTCGCCTATTTTGACCACCTCGGAATTCTGCAGAACAATACCTGCCTTGCACATTGCGTCTGGCTGAATGATGACGAGATTGCAGCAATGCGGGAACGCGACGCATGCGTGTTGCACTGCCCGTCGTCAAATCTGAAACTCGGCTCCGGCATCGCGGACATTCCGCGGTACCTCCATGAAGGCATCCGGGTTTCTCTGGGAGCGGATGGCGCGCCGTGTAATAACCGGCTTGACATGTTCGCGGAGATGCACCTTGCAGCGCTGATTCAGAAGCCGGGCTATGGGCCGACAGCCATGCCTGCCCGTACAGTGCTGAAGATGGCAACCGCCGGAGGTGCTGCCGCGCTCGGGATCGAGCGGGAGACCGGCAGCATCGTTGCAGGCAAACGTGCCGACATTATTCTGCTTGACCTCCGGCGGCCATGGAGTGCGCCGGTGACAGGAACACCGGATGCTCTCGTCGCTACGGTCGTCCATGCGTGTTCGCCGGACAATGTCGACTCCGTGATGATCGACGGCCAGTGGGTGTACCGGCGACGGGAATACACCATGCTCGATGTAGACCGGGCGAAGTATGATGCAGACACAGAACTGCGCGCACTCCTCCAACGGACAAGTATTTCATGACACAACTCCTCATCGCAACACACAACAATGACAAAGTGGAAGAAATCCGGGGAATTCTCGCCGGCATGAATCTCTCACTTGTTCCGTTGACAGACTTTCCTGCCATCCCGCCGACCGTGGAAGATGCTGATACGCTTGAAGGCAATGCGCTGAAGAAGGCGGAAGAAGCCTTTCGCGCAACGGGTATCCCGGCCGTGGCCGACGACACAGGCCTCGAGGTGTTCTATCTCAACGGGGCACCCGGAGTTTTTTCCTCCCGTTATGCAGGCGAAGATGCAACGTATGCCGACAACCGGCGGACACTGCTGAGCCGGTTGCGTGGAGTCCCGCCGCGGCGGAGGGGCGCGCGGTTCCGGACAGTTGTGGCATTTGTTTCGTCACCTGGTACGCATCACCTGTTTGAGGGTATCTGCCCCGGCGTGATTATTGAGAAGGAAGAGGGGGAGGGAGGATTCGGCTATGACCCCATTTTCCTTCCCGATGGTTACGCGGAGACATTCGGCCAAATGGACCTTGCACTGAAGAATACGCTGAGCCATCGCGCACGGGCATTCCAGAATTTTTCAGAATTCCTCCGGCGGGAAAAATGGTAGCGCTCTTTTTACGCAGGCTGCGCCCCGCCTGGGAATTCACACCGGGGTTGCCCGTGTGGCGCCTGCACCCTCCCGTTAATGGCAGGATCATAGGGGAGGTACGCGACTCGGAGGCGAAGCGTGCATCATTTTTCGCCCTCATTGCGAAAACGGGAGTCTGCCTCTGGCGCGACCGTGAACTGCACGATTCCTGGTGGGTTGCCATTGAGCGCGTTGTGGGTGACACACTGGTGCTCCATGGGTTCCGATCTCCGGATTTTCCCGTCCCGCGCGGTGTCACCGTGGTGAACATACTGACAGGTGCGGTAGTCTGGTCGGATGCGGACTGGACCGGAGACGAAACAGCGCTTGCCAATGCCGGGGTGGTTCTCTCCGGTGGAGAGTCTACAGGGGAGGCAATTTTCCCGGTCGCGCACGATCGGCACGACCCGGGATCGGCGCAGAATGTGGCTTTGGCAAAATGGCCCATCGATGTTGTCGTTGGTCCAATGGAGACCGCGGATCAGGGCGACCATACCGTTGTTGCAGCCCACGTCAAAAGTGATCGCAGCGATGATGCTTCCCTCAAGCATCTTCTCAAGATACACAATGCAGAGACGGGGAAGATTCTCTATGAGGACACTCTCGTCGCGGCGGCAAAGGGTGTTGCCCTGGACGCATTTTTCATTCATGAAGGCATGCTGTTCTATATCCGAGAACGTGCGACGCTCTGCGCAGTCGAACTCTAGCCCGGCATTCACTGTGAAAAGAACATGCATATGAACATTTCGATAAAACACGTAGATGCTTTTACAGACACCCCGCTCCAGGGAAATCCGGCCGCCGTCGTGCTTCATGCTGAAGGATTGACCGATGCCATGATGCAGGGGATAGCGCAGGAGATGGCGCTTTCGGAAACGGCTTATCTGTTGCCCCCAACCGCTACGGGAGCCGACCTTCGCCTCCGCTGGTTCACTCCTTCGAATGAGGTCCCGCTGTGCGGGCATGCGACGATCGCTACATTTCACGCGGTTGCCGAGGAGCGTTTGCACGGGACGGGAGAGCAGGTGCGGAGGATGTTCCGTGTGGAAACGCGGTCCGGTATCCTTCCGATAGCCGTTCAGCAGGAAACCACGGGTGCCACGGTGCATTTCGGCCTTCCGGTTTCGCATTTCCAGCAGGGGCATCACCACCGCGATGCAATTCTCTCAATGCTGAACCTGCACGGCCATGAGCTGGATCCCGTGCTCCCCATCCTTGTCGACAAATATCTGTACGTTCCGGTGGTTGACCGTCGCGTGCTCTTTGGCGTGCATCCCGACTATTCAGCGGTGGATGCATTCCAGCGCCACCATCAGGTCGGCGGCATCTGTGTGTTCACCACCGATACCGTGGATCGGGAGTCGGCAGTACATTCCCGCTTCTTCTGCCCGGCGGATGGCATCAACGAAGACCCTGTCACCGGATCGGCAAACGGCCCGCTCGGCGTCTACCTCTTTGAGCAGGGTCTTATCAAGACCCATGGAGAAAGCGTGAGCATCATTGGCGAGCAGGGTGATGCCATTGGCCGCCGGGGCCGGGTGAAGATCACGCTCGACATCGCGGGAGGAAGGGTTTCTAAAGTGGAAATCAGCGGACGTGCAGTGACGGTGTTCACAACCGAGATGCGGGTGCGCTAACAAAGGATAGAGAGTATGGCGCGAGTAGTGTTTGCCCTGGTATTCATTGGTGCGATGCTGTACTTCGCCTGGAATGTGCGGAGGCTTGTGCGCATCCTGCGGTTGGGAAAGAAGGAGAACCGTGTCGATCGACCGGGCAAACGGTTGGCGCGCGTGGCCGGCATCGCCTTCGGACAGAGCAAGCTTCTCCGTGAGCCTTTTGCAGGAATCCTGCACTTCTTCATCTTCTGGGGATTCGTCATTCTGCTGACAGCGGTGGGCGAATCCATTGTACAGGGGTTTGCGCCGGGTTTCTCCCTCGCGTTCCTCGGTCCATTGCACAAGCCTTTGCTTTTTCTTCAGGATGCTGTCGCGTCGATTGTTGTCATCACTGTCGTTGTCTCCCTCTTGCGCCGGTTTGTCGCTCCACCTCCGCGGCTCGATGTTGAAGGCCATGCCAAATGGGACGCGGCATTGATTCTTGGGTTGATCCTGTTTGTGATGCTTACCATGTTCGGTCAAAGCGCCACCGGTATTGCGTTGAAAGGGGAGGAGTACGGAGCCGGCCGGTTCGTTTCCGCCCGGCTTGCCGGTCTCTGTGCAGGAATGGACCCGGCCACGTTGCGGGTATGGAATGCGGTGTTCTTCTGGGCACATATCCTGATCGTGCTTGCATTCTTGAACTATCTGCCGTTCTCCAAGCATCTGCACGTGCTTACCTCAATCCCCAACGTGTATCTTTCGAACCTCGGTCCGCGCGGTGCACTTACGCCGATACATCTTGTCGATGAGACAGCCACGAAATTCGGTGCAACCGATGTCGATGACTTTTCCTGGAAGCAGTTGCTGAACGGGTACACCTGCACCGAATGCGGCAGGTGCAGCGACGCCTGCCCGGCACATACCACAGGCAAGCTCCTGAGTCCGCGGAAGATCTTTGTGGATCTCCGTGCCCGTACGATGGAAAAGGCGGAAGCATTGAAAGGCGGAGATCCGCTCAACCAGGACGAACGCGACCGTCTTCTCGGCCACCAGCTTCTTGACAATTTCATTACAGAGCAGGAGCTCTGGGCATGCACGACATGCATGGCGTGTGTGCAGGAATGCCCGGTAATGATCGAGCACGTCGATGCCATCGTCGAAATGCGCCGTGGCCTTGTGCTGAACGAGTCCCGGTTCCCTGATGAACTCAAGACGACATTCACGAATCTCGAACGGAACTTCACACCATGGGCGTTCGGCCATGCATCGCGCGCCGATTGGGCACTGGGAATGGATGTGCCGCTGATGGCCGATGTGCGGAAGGCGGACATGCTGTTTTGGGTGGGATGTGCGGGATCGTATGATGCCCGTTATCAGAAGGTTGCACGGGCGTTTGTAAGGCTGTTGAAGAGAGCTGGAGTCAACTTCGCCATCCTGGGTACCGAGGAGAAGTGTACGGGCGATCCGGCGCGGCGGATGGGGAACGAATACCTCGCCCAAACGTTGATGGCCGAAAATATCGCAACACTGAACGGCTATGGCGTGAAGAAGATCGTAGTCACCTGTCCACACTGCTTGCAGTCGCTGGGGAAAGAATACAAGCAATTCGGTGGCGACTATACGGTCGTGCATCATTCGGAGTTGTTGCGCGATCTGGTCCGCGAAGGCAAGCTCACACCCGCGCACGGGCACAAAGGAAAGGTGACATTTCACGATCCCTGCTATCTGGGGCGCTACAACGACATCTATGAAGCCCCGCGTGACGTTCTGGGGGCTGTCGACGGCCTGGAGCAGGTGGAGATGGCGCGGTCGCACGACCGGAGTTTNNGCGCCGGCGGCGGACGGATGTGGATGGAAGAGCGGGAGGGCAAACGGGTCAATATCGAACGAACCGAAGAAGCTCTTGGTACCGGTGCGGGAGTTATCGGGACTGGATGTCCGTTCTGCATGACCATGCTTACCGACGGCGTCAAAGAGAAAAATCCCTCCACGCCTGTGGAGGTTAAAGACATTGCAGAGCTTCTCCTCGAAGCGGTGGAAGGGCCTTCCGCCTGATGCAACGGAGCGTGTCATTGTGTACATTCACCTGCAAAGGAGATAAGTCATGCAGATCATTCAGGCGGTAATTGGTGCCGCCCTTCTTGCGTTCGGGCGTAAGGGGCTGGGGTTGTTCCTCAGTGCTCTGGGCGCGATGGCGGGTGTCGCTCTGGCCAGCATGTACTTTCAGCATTCGTCCAACGGAGTACTGATAGCCGCGCTGATCATCGGCGGCATCCTCGGTTTCGTCGTAGCATTTTTCATTCAGAAAGTGGCGGTCGTCCTCGCTGGAGCACTTGGCGGAGGGTACGCAGGATATGCGCTGGCAGAGTACATGGGATGGCTGCATCAGGGATTCCCCTGGATTCCCGTTGTGATTGGCGTGATCCTTGGTATCATTCTTGCGCACTTCATTCTCAAGTGGGCGTTGATCGTGCTTTCTTCGGTTGTGGGTGCATATCTTCTGGTGGGTGCATTTGAGCTTTCGACGGGTCTGGCCGCAACACTCGTTATCGTCCTTGCGGCGGCAGGCATCTGGTTCCAGGCATCGTCGGACAGGCCCAAGCAAGCTACACAGTAGCGCGATGTCCGGTGAATATTCCATAATGAAGGAACAGCGCACGTGATGAATTCCTGGACGTCCCGTCTTATCCTGGCAAACGTGGTGATGTTTGTTCTCACTTCAGTGCGGCATGACATCATGACGAGTCTGATGTTCGTTCCCGCACTCACGCTCGCGCGACCCTGGACCGTAGTCACCTACATGTTTCTTCATGAAGGCACCTTCCACATCCTGTTTAACATGCTTGGCCTGCTGTTTTTCGGACCGCGACTCGAAGCGGAGATGGGAAATCGCGATTTTCTCCTGCTCTATTTTATGAGCGGCATCACCGGCGCGCTCCTCTCCTGCATCACTCCCTACGTGGCAATCGTGGGGGCATCGGGCGCCGTGTATGGGGTCTTGCTGGCGTACGCCCGGTTCTGGCCACGCGACCGGCTGCTCATATGGGGCATCGTGCCGATCGAGGCGCGATACCTGGTTGTCATCATGACCGTTCTATCGATTTTCGGAGGGATATCCGGAACGGGGAATATTGCGCACTTTGCCCACCTGGGCGGGTTTCTCGGAGGGTATCTCTTCCTCAGATTTCGCGAATGGCGTTTGCCGTCGCGGCAGCTCAAGGGACAGTTCACGCCACCGCCGGTCAACCGCAACACCGTCGAGCGCTGGCGACGCATCAACCGCACGGCGCTGCACGAGGTCAACCGGACGGAATATGACAGGATCATGAGCAAAATCGAAACCCAGGGCATCCAAAGTCTTTCTGAAGACGAGCGAGCGTTCCTCGACAGATTCAGCGCACGTTAAGCTCTTTATGAGGTGAGTATGGGCCGGATGGGATTTGCCTGCGGACTCACGCTGTTCTGCGTCGCGTCACTCCAGGCACAGAGTTTTTGGGAAACGTTCTCCAACGACTACCCGGCAAATTGTCTGGCGTGGACGCGCGATAACAGCAACCCGGTCATTCCTCGATCCGGATCGACATGGAAGAGCCGCTGGACTGCCAATCCGGAACTGTTCATGCTCGCCGACCGCATACTGCTCTATTACCGCGGCAACGGCATCATGCCAGGGAAGGGGACGAACTACCACGATCGGATAGGCGTTGCAGAGATTTCAGCGCTTGGCCCGATGCAACTCACCTATCGCGATCTGAATAACGGTTCTCCGGTGGTTGATGTCGGAAAGCCGGGGGAATTCGATGACGAAGGTGTGCTGGATCCCGCAGTGGTGTGGTTCAAGGGGCGGGTCCACCTCTACTACACCGCCATAGGTCATGGCCCCAACAGTATCGGGCTGGCAACAAGTGCGAACGGTGAACAGTTCACCAAGGTTGGAAAGGTGATCGAAGGCCGCGCGCCCGATGTGATTGCGGTGGGAGATACTCTCTATCTCATCTACCACAAGCGCGACGGCGCCGGATACAAGGTGTACATCGCCACGTCGACTGACGGTGTGAAGTTCTTCCCGATGGGTGAAAGGCCGATATTTGCCGGTGAACCCGGTCATTGGGATGCACACTCGATTGTCACTGCGCGTATATGGAAATCGGGCGAATGGTTCTATCTCTTCTATGGCGGGAGTGCGGATCGGGTTGATGAACCCGAGTTCTTCGGCCTGGCGCGATCACGCGACTTGCTACGGTGGGAACGGCATCCCGGTAATCCGATTTTTGGCGCCGGGCCACATGCCACCGCCGATGGCGGAGCGATTTGGTCTCCGGCTCTGTACGATGCCGGAAGTTGGTTTGTGTTGCTCTATGAAGGAAGCCGGGGGAAGTATGCCTGGGACCTGAGCTCGGGGATATGCATGGCCTGGATACCCAAACGTTGAAGTCCGATCGTAATCTCAATCTTCGTCTCAATCTCGCTTTGCGAAAACGGTTAGTAGTCACCCCCGTTGTGCGTGGTCTACTTTGGCATGCCGGCCTTCCGCCGCTCTTCATGCGTGAGCTCGAACACCTTGCGGAACACGCTCTCCTCAGCTGCTGACATAACAACCTTCCGCCGTCCCATCACGCGCCGGGCAACCTCCAGACTGCGGTTCATATCGTAGGTCGTGAAGGTTTCGCCGCCGCCCCAGGCGAACGACGGAACATATTTGGGAGGGAACCCTGCGCCAAACACGTTGCTCGACACACCGACCACCGTTCCTGTGTTGAACATCGTGTTAATGGCGCTCTTGGAATGGTCGCCCATCGTCAATCCGACGAACGTCGACCCGCTGTCAACCTCCTCGCCGTTGATATGCACACGGACGCTGCTGTAGTTGTTCTTGAGGTCGCTGTTGTTGGTATCTGCGCCAAGGTTGACCCACTTGCAGAGATAGGCATGGCCAAGGAATCCGTCATGTTGTTTGCTGGAATAGCCGTGTATGATGGATGCCTCAACTTCGCCGCCGACCTTGCAGACAGGACCGATACTGGTATCCTCATAGATCTTGGCGCCGATTTTGATCACCGATCCCTCACCGATGCATGCCGGTCCCTCGATTGTGGCATTCGGAAAGATTTTGGCATTCTTGCCGATGTAGATCGGACCTTCTTCTGCGTCGAGCACAACGCCGGGTTTTACCGTTGCGCCTGCTTCGATGCAGATGGCCTCACGGTTAAGAAGATGCACTCCTTCGTACATCGTGCCGGTGATTTTCTCCGACATGCCGGCAGTCAGCGCGCTGAAGTCAGTTCTGAGCTGTGCACCGTTGTTGCCGACCAGATCCCATGGATAGCGGATCATTGTAACCCTGACTTCTTTGCGCACCAGTCCTTCGAAGTCCGGGAAATCATACACATCCGTGAGGCGGCTCTTGAACCGTTCAAGATTTCTCCCGCTCACGCGTGCAGCGATGATGGATTCCCCGTCGACGTAGAGCGTGTCGTCACCCTGCAACGGCACCTGTGCTGCGAATTGTGCGTCCGGCAGAACGCGGCCGTCAATAAACAGACAGCTCTTGGCGTTGATGGTGTTGACCGGAACACCGGGATTCTGCTCGCGGATGAGATCGGTGAGATAGCCGCGGCAGTGCAGCTGAAGCGGAACGCCCGGATAACAACGTTGGATTTTTTCCCGGATGGTGAGGATACCGCAGCGGAGATCCCACGTCGGCCGCATGTACACAAGTGGAAGGAGGCGTTCGTAGTGCACGCCTTCAAAAATGCAGAGCGATTCCGTCATGATGGTTTCTCCACGGCCTTAGAACACTTTTCGGAGAAGACATCCACGTCTTTTGCCATCCCCATGGGGATGTGGACATACCGTGGATCGACTGAGATCATAGCTATCCTTGACGATGACTAGCGCCGTTCCAACAAAATGAATGTACAGAACATCACAATTTCGTTTATTGGAACGAGCACTGTGCCCCTCGTTGTGTAGAATCATCTAGTTGGAGGGGCACTAGCATGTGGGAACGTCTTTCGGTGAAAATGTGGGAACGGTGGATTAGCGCACAAATCTTCCCGGCAGGTCTGTCGGCCAAAATAGGGAGAAGTTCGTGTAAACGCAAGGATCCCGTTGCACCTCTTCGGTGATTATACTACTTTGACTTCATTATGAGTGTGCCCGCCCCGCTGCGCCAGCTCTCTCTCGTCCAAACCGCTTCACTCGTCGTTGGTACGGTGATTGGCTCAGGTGTGTTTTTGAGCCTGCCCATTGTTGCACGGATTGGCGGCAGTCCGCTCATGTCCGTGCTCATATGGTTCCTGGGGGGGGTTGTGTGGATTCCGCAAATTCTGATTCTCGCAGAGATGGGTACGGCCTATCCCATTCAGGGAGGGGCGTACTTCTATTTGAATAAAGCGGGATCGCCGTTGCTGGCGTTTCTCTACACATGGACGGCTTTTCTCACGAGTGATACACCCACACTGACCATCATTGCCCTGGGCGCGATGTCGGCGCTGACGTTCTTCTCTCCGCTCTTCGGGAATCTGTTGGTGGCACGCCTCCTGGCGTCCGTGCTGATCATCCTCCTCTCGTTGTTGCATTATCGCAGCGTCCGCACCGGGGGAAACCTGCAGATTGCCTTGACGATAGCGAAACTTACGCCGCTGATGTCGATCGTGATGATCGGTTTCTTCTACTTCGGATCCGGACACCTGTCAGGGGTGTCGGCGGTTGCGGGTACCGGCCCGGTGTTTGCCGTCATCACGGCCGGGATTTCGTCAACACTCTGGTCCTATGCAGGGTTTACCAATATCCTGTATATGGCCGGCGAGGTGAAGCGTCCGGAACGCACACTTCCTATTGCACTCATCGGATCGCTGTTCTTCGTGATGATCGCATACACGCTTATCGCATTGTGTACGTCGGCAATCGTACCGTTCGATGACCTTACGGCGGCCAAGGGTGATTTTATCAACCCGTTCCGGTATCTGGGAGTGGCCTCGACATTTGCGGGAGCAATTTTCGCTGTTACGGCATTCATCTCCATGGTCGGTGCTTTGAATGCCAGCATCATGGCACAACCCCGATTGGAGTATGCGATTGCGCGGGATGGTTTGTTCTTCAGCGTCTTCGGGCACCTCCACCCGAAATACCTGACACCTGACTACTCCATTCTCATCCAATCGGCGCTGGGCATTGTGCTCTTTCTCCTCGGCGACATCGAGAACATGATGGGGTATTTCACGTTGTCGTACGCGTTGCAGAACGGACTGGTGTACGGTGCGATTTTCTTCTTACGGCGCAGAGCCGACTACATGCCGACATACCGGGCGCCCTGGTGGGGAGTGATGGCTGCGCTGGCAATGGTGTCGCAATTGTATGTTGCCATCGGGACGTTTCTGGCGTATCCTGCCGGAGGGATCCTTGCATCGCTTGGATTGATCCTGTCGGGATTGCCGATCTACTTCTACTATGCCCATCGTCGTCGAACAGTGAGAGAGTCACCATGAAGTGTTTCGTTAACGGGGTCGTGCATACCCTGCAAGCGGCGCATCCCCTCGCTGAAGCCGTCGTCAGCAAAGGAAGCAGGATTGTCTACGTCGGATCATCGCGGGGCGCGCAAAGCTTTGCCGGGCCGGGAGCTGAAGTGATCGACATGCATGGAAGGCTGATGCTTCCCGGGTTCATTGATGATCATGTGCACTTGGTCCTCGGAGGCTCACAGGTTGCCGGATTACATCTGCGGCAGTGTACGTCGACTGCTGAGGTCGTGGAAACAGTGGCAGCCTACGTCAACACGCACCGGGGGGCGTGGATCTCCGGGGGCGACTGGGATGAGGAGGGGTGGGAAGTCAAGCGGTTGCCGGTGCGGGCATTGATTGATCCGGTGTCTCCCGACACGCCTGTGTTTATGAACCGGTTCGACTGGCATATGGCCCTTGCCAACGGCGTAGCCCTGCACAAAGCGGGCATCACCCGGGAAACGCCGGACCCCCCCGGAGGGACAATCGTTCGCGACCCGGCAACCGGCGAACCCACGGGCATTCTGAAAGACGCAGCGATGGATCTGGTGACCCGGGTGATGCCGCGTCCCACACCCGGTGAACTCGAACATGCCGTGCTGCAGGCGCTCGACGTGGCACGCAGAAATGGCGTGACCTCGGTTCATGACATTGCGGAAGAAGAGCACATTCCCATCTATCACAAACTCGAAGGCACGGGCAGGCTTACCTGCCGGATCTACGCGCGGCTGCCGATCGCCGGCATCGCGAAGCTTGTCCGCGAAAGGATCCGCCGCGCGCATGGAACCGAATTCGTGAAGGTGGGATCCCTGAAGGCATTCGCTGATGGATCATTGGGATCAAACACCGCCTGGTTCTTCGAGCCCTATCTCAACGCTCCGACAACAGGCCTCGCAATGGAAGTGCTGACGAGCGGTCGTTTGCGGGAATGGGCGCTCGAAGCCGACCGGCATGGCCTGCAGCTCTCGGTCCATGCCATCGGCGATCGGGCGAATGATGCTGTTCTGACGATCTTTGAGGATGTGGTCCGGGAGAATCCGGCATGGGACCGTCGGTTCCGCATCGAACATGCCCAGCATGTGCGCGCAGAGGATATCCAGAGGTTTGCCTCGCTCGGGATCGTAGTCTCCGCCCAGCCCTATCACTGCATCGATGACGGTGTGTGGGCAGAGCAAAGGATCGGGCCGGTCCGCGCCGCCACAACCTATGCATTCAAATCTCTCCTTGATGCCGGCGTATGTGTGTGCTTCGGCAGCGATTGGACTGTTGCGCCGCTTGATCCGATCCAGGGGATCTATGCCGCGGTCACACGCGCAACGTTAGACGGGAAGCGGCCGGAAGGGTGGGTCCCCGCACAGAGACTCTCCGTGGAAGAAGCAGTGCGATGCTACACGGTGAATAACGCCTACGCTTCGTTCGAAGAGCACTTAAAGGGATCCGTTGAACCCGGCAAGCTTGCGGACATGGTGGTTCTGTCCGACAACATCTTTACCATCCCTCGGGAAGAAATCCGCAGCGTGCAGGTCACCATGACGGTGGTTGATGGGGAAGTGGTGTACGGATGAGGGTGGGAATTCCCGACCGGGTTCACATCGAAAATCCCAGCAAGGTGAACACACTGTTGGCAATCCATCGGACGGCAGCACCGACGGGGAGAAGCGTGATGTTGGCCTGACTCTCGATGATCAGAATGCCGAAGAGGATAAAGATGCCGTACCGGTACAGCGTTGCCATTGTGGCATCGCTCAAGCGCAACGACTGGAAGAACACATGCGATCCGTCCAGCGGGGGCAGGGGAAGCAGATTGAAGACGAACAGACCGTAGTTCACGTACGCGCCGAGGATCATGACATCCAGAAAGACATTGTACACCGGATCCCCGTCAAACGGTCGAATCCACAGCATCAGCCGCAAGAGAACGGAGACCACAAGCCCCAGCACGAGGTTTGCGAACGGACCGGCCAGAGAAATCAGGATCTCATCCCTGCGCGGGTGGTGAAGGTACTCCCGGTTGATGCGGACCGGTTTTGCCCATCCGAATCCCGCGACCACGATGAAGAGAAATCCCAGCCAATCGATGTGACGCAGCGGATTGAGTGAGAGCCGGCCTTCATCCCGCGCCGTCGGATCGCCACAACGAAGAGCCACAAACCCGTGCATGAATTCGTGGCAGGTCAATCCGGCGACAATGCCGGGGAGCATTTTCGCCACCGTTGGAAAGTCGAGTGAGTTCATGGTGATCGCCAATATACCTCCGGTCCGCCAGAGATTCAAGGCGAGATTCACGGCGCGTTGCTTTTGAAAACCTGAGTTTGTACACTATTATTCCCACAACATTGAGAAGAGAGGGCATTTCTGGTTTCTTCCGTCCGAACGAACGGCAAGACGATTCTTGTCACTGGTGCGACCGACGGGATTGGCAAGGCGACTGCGCTCCAACTTGCCAGACTGGGTGCACATGTTATTATCCATGGAAGGTCCACCGAGCGGGTTCAACAGACAGCGGCGGAAATCCATTCTCTGACGGGATCCCGTATCGAGACCCTTGAGGCGGATTTTTCTTCTCTGGCCCAGGTTCGGGCCTGCGGCGAAGAGATCATCAAACGTTTCCCTCGCCTGGATGTGCTCCTGCATAACGCCGGTGTGTTCATGAAGGAGTTGCTACTCACAGTTGATGGATTTGAGACGACATTTGCCGTCAATTACCTTGCTTCCTTTCTTCTCACGCACCTTCTCAGCGGACTTCTCCGGCAGAGTGCACCTGCGCGCATCGTCACCGTCAGCTCCACCACCCACGTCAATTGCAGGTGCGAGTTCGATAATCTTCAGGGGGAGAAGCGTTACGATGGGCGGAATGCCTACAGTCTTTCGAAGCTTGCCAATGTGCTCTTCACCGTTGAAGTGGCACAGCGTCTTCACGGCTCCGGAGTCACCGCGACCTGCCTTCACCCCGGTGTGGTGGCGACCAAGCTTCTGCGTGCCGGTTTCGGCAGCATGAGTGCAGCGTCGACAGATCGTGGCGCCGAGACATCGGTATACCTTGCGGTGTCTCCCGAGGTTGAGGGGGTGACCGGCAAGTACTTCGTGAACAAACGTGAGGCGGAACCGTCGCCCCTTGTGCGCGATGCCGCTGTCCGTACGCGACTGTGGCAATTGAGTGAGCGGTATACCGGAATCGCACCCGAATAATGCCTCAGGACCGGATCCAGAATGCCGTAACGATCATCACCGGTGCCTCCGGTGGAATTGGCCGGGCAACGGCAGAGGCATTTGCCGGTGCGGGTGCCCGACTCGTGCTGGCTGCGCGCTCATCGGAAAGGCTTGCAGCGTTGACGTCGGCATTGGAGACCCGCGGTGCCGAGGTGTTGGCGGTCCCGACAGATGTCACGTGTGAGGCCGATGTCAGAAAGCTCGTGGATAAGGCGATAGCGCGTTTCGGGCGCGTGGACATCGCCATCTGTAACGCAGGGATCTACATCCGTGGGGCGGCGAAGGATCTTCCGCTTGAAGCCATTGAGCGGTGCATGAATGTGAACTTCTACGGCACTGTACACCTCATCCGTGCCGTGCTGCCCCTGATGCTCGCACAGAGATCCGGACACATCGTGGCAGTGACTTCGGTGGATGGCCGGAAAGGGTTGCCTCCTGATGCGGCCTACGTGGCTTCAAAATTTGCTGCGACAGGGTTCATGGATGTCGTCCGTCAGGAATTGCGCGGCACAGGAGTATTCGCTTCGACCGTCCTGCCCGGACGGGTGGACACACCCATGATCGCGACGCTTGATGTGCCGCTTGCGTCAGCCAAGATCTCGAGCGCGCGCGTAGGCCGCGCAGTTCTTCGCGCTGTGCGCAGACGGCGCCGCGAGATCGTGATCCCGTTCATCGGCCCGAAAGCGCTGATTGTCTTCAGCGCGCTCTGGCCCGGAGCGGGGGACTGGCTCGTTCGATTTTTGAAACTTGAAGGCAAGGAGAGATAGCACCGTGCAGTCACCGAACACAACAGAACGACGACCCGCACTCCACGACACAGCGATCCACGCTATTCTGGGGATGCAATCTGGCGTCCCCCTTCGCCCGGATGATATGGCGAAGAGTCTGCATGTGACATTCTATCCGGTGAAGCACGCGTCGCACAGGGTAACACAGTTTGCCGACCTGTTGAGGGCTGCTCTCGAGCGATGCGGAGCAAAGATTCTGCGGTACACGCAGGCCCAGGCTGATCCCGCAACCGGCAAACTGAAAGAAGGCATTGTGGTGATTTCTCAGGGGGATCTCGATACGGGAGACCTTCCGGTCGACCACGTACCCAACCTGCGTCGTGCAACGATCGTGGGTGTCGTTGACGGACCGTGCCCTGCGGAAACGGCGACCCGTTCCCAGGAAAAGCTGAACAGCGTGGTGAAACGTCTTGCCTGGAACATCGAACAGGTAACCATCTACGTCGACGAGGATACATGGACAGTCTGCACAATGAACGGCGCAGTCGTCCGGTGTTCGTGGAAGACCATGCTCGAAGACACCGCAGGTGTTCTTATCCCCAAGCTTGCTGCTCCTGTTGTGCCGCCGCACTCCAGTGACTTTGATGTTCGCGAGGGAGAACTGAACCTGCAGGATCCTCGCTACGCATCGTACGTGAAAGACTTTCAGGAAAGCGGGAAGCTCTGGCATGATACGGGACTGATGTTATTCCACACGTCGCTCAAGGATCTGGAATTTCGCAACAAGTACTACAGGCGCCTGGCCGCGGCATATCTTGACAACCGGTCGGGAATGAGTTATGGCTTTCTCGCCAGGCAGATGGCGTCCCCCCCTGCAGCGACAATGACCCTGAACGAGGCTATCCAGAAAGTCGGTGCCGAACAGATCAAGAAGACTCCCGAGGTGATTCCGACACGGGATGGCGCCTGGATTGCGTTTCACGTCGGTGAACCCCCTCTCTACGTGCACATTCCCGATGTGTGGGTGCTGCTGACCCGTTCCGGTTGCGACAAATCGAACATCGATCCACACCGCGATCTGGTGTTGCTCGGTCTCTCCAAAGGGAAGATCGTCTTCATCACACCCCGCGGTGTGACACCCGGAACCGACTGCAAGCCGTCATATGACACGCTCACGATTCTTTCGCATGCTGTGGGGAATGCCCTGGTCGCAGCCGTGCAGCATCGCTTGCAGCCCGGCCAGCCGTTTGCGACAACCCTTGCGCAGTCGGGCCTGGCGCTGGCCCACTGGCACGGCTATCTTCACCATGCGACGCTTCCCCCGGGCTACGTGGTGTACGGCGAATCCAATCCGCCCGTTTCCTGTTCCACATTACAGGCTGCAATTCTTGCACTGCGCGGCAAAGTAGACGCGTTTGCCGGGACGGTAGTCGCCGGGCAGCCGTACTCCGGAGATGCACATGTGGAACCCCATCACGGCGTGAATCTCACCGGTCCTACACTGGTGCAGCTCGGCCAGTGGGCCCTGGAACATATCGCGCTACTGACGGAAATTCAGGTGAACGGTGCCATGCCGCTGGCGCGGTAGGGATTGCTTCTCAATGACATTCGTGGACGTGAGTATCAGACACTGAGTAAGACCGGTAAGAGTCGGAAAAACTTGGAGCCTGCATGAAACGTATCGTCGGTTATTGTCTTATCCTTCTCCTTCTGACAGGAAGCGTGGCCATGGCAAATTCCTTCTTCCCGTACGCATACACAAAGGAAGTCCTGCCCAACGGACTTACGATCTTTGTCATTCCGATGGAGAGCCCCGGGCTTGTCGCGTACTACTCCATCGTGCGTACGGGAAGCAGGGACGAATACGAACCAGGCAAGTCGGGATTTGCGCACTTCTTCGAACATATGATGTTCCGCGGCACGGAGAAATATCCGGGGCCGGTGTATGACAGCCTGATGACGGATATCGGTGCCGACGCCAATGCCTACACGACGGATGACTACACGGCCTATCATCTGAATTTTGCAAAGGACGATCTCGAAAAGGTGATTGAACTGGAGAGCGATCGCTTCCAGAACCTTTCGTATGCCGAACGCGACTTTCAGACAGAGGCGGGTGCAGTCTACGGCGAGTACCGGAAGAGCATCACCAGCCCGTTTGCCTTGTTGAACGAGAAGATGCAGGATGTCGCCTATGATATGCACACCTACAAGCACACAACGATCGGCTTTGAGGCGGACATCAAGAAGATGCCTGAGGGATATGCCTACAGCAAATCGTTCTATCAACGGTATTATCGCCCCGAGAATGTGGTCCTGGTGATTGCCGGGGACATTGCAGTGCAGGGGACGCTTGCGCTCGTGCGGACCTACTATGGAGGATGGACGAAGGGATACGTTCCGCCAACGATCAATGCAGAACCGCCACAGACCGGAGAACGGTCTGCCGGCGTCACCTATCCCGGCAGGACACTTCCGGTCCTGGACATTGCCTACAAAGGCGATCGCTTTAATCCCGACAATCGCACCTATGTTGCGGCGTTGCTCCTTGGGGATCTTGCCTTTGGCGAAACCAGCGAGCTGTACAAGAAGCTGTATATTCAGGAACAGAAGGTCGACATACTTGATGCAAGCATTCCGGTGAAACGCGACACGCCCCTGTTCGAGATTGTTGCCAGGGTCAAGAAGGAGGCTGATCTGGATGCGGTGCGCGAGGCAGTATACGCCACGCTTTTGCAATATCAAACGACCCTCGTGAATGCCCGGCGGCTCGAAGATCTGAAGCGCCGCCAACGCTATCAATTTCTGATGAATCTCGATACGCCGGACCGGGTGGCCGGAGGCCTTGCGCGGTTTGTCGCCATCACCGGCGGCATTGAGATCGTGGAAAAGCTCTACGCGGCCATCGACGCCGTCACGCTGGAGGATATCCGCACGGCTGCAACACGGTACTTTGTTCCCGAAGGGCGAACCGTCGTGGTGCTGAAAGGATCTCTACAATGAAGGCCATGCTTGCGTTGTGCCTTGTGCTCTTCCTGATACCTGCAGCCATGATGGGAGGTCAACCAGTGGATACCCGCGCCTTTGTTCAGCTTCCTGTAAAGAACGATCCGACCATTGCATTCCGTCTTTGGTTCAAGGTAGGATCACAGAACGACCCGAAGGGAAAGGAAGGGCTTGCGTCACTCACCGGCCAGATGCTCGCGGATGCATCCACAACGCACAACACCTACGCGCAAGTCATTGATCGCCTCTATCCACTCGCAGCAGGCTACACTGCCTCGGTGTCAACCGAGATGACGATCATCTCGGGACGGGTGCACAAAGACAATCTGGCTGCGTATTACCCGCTGCTTATGGATGCAGTGCTTGCGCCTGCGTTCCTGCAGGAAGATCTTGACCGGATCAAGAGCCAGGCACTCAACAATCTGGAGACCACGCTCCGGTATGCCAGTGATGAAGAGCTGGGCAAAGCCGTTCTGTACAACGAAGTGTATGCCGGAACGCCGTATGGTCACATCGTCGCCGGAACCGTGGAAGGGGTTAAGAGCATTACGCTGGACGATGTGAAGGCCTTCTATAAGACACACTACACGCGTGAGAATGTGGTTCCCGGCATCGGTGGTGGATTTGACCAGGAGCTTATCGATCGCCTGGCCCGCGATCTGTCGGCGCTGCCGGCCGGAAGTCCGGCGGCCGTGCCCGTTGCAGAACCACGAACGATCGAGGGATTCCGCGTCACTATCGTCGACAAAGATGCGCCGGCGACTGCCATCAGCATGGGCTTTCCGATGAATGTGCTGCGCGGATCACGCGAATGGTATGCACTCGCGATTGCCAACTCATGGCTGGGTGAGCACCGCAACGCCAGTTCACATCTGTACCAGGTCATCCGTGAGGAGCGTGGGCTCAACTACGGCGACTACTCGTACATCGAGCATTTCCCGCGGGGAGGTTTTGCTCAGATGCCGCCGCAAAACGCTGCCCGGAGAAAGCAGATCTTCGAGATCTGGATCCGTCCCGTTCCACGCGAAGCCGGATATTTTGCCCTGAGGGCGGCTCTGCGGGAGTTCAACCATCTTGTCGAACACGGGCTGAGCGAAAGCGAATTCGCATTGACTCGCAGTTTCCTGAGGAACTACGTGCTGCACTATGCGCCCACGACCATGCAGCGCCTGGGGTATGCGCTGGATGACCGGTTTTACGGAATCAATGGCAGTCATCTCGAGACCTTCCGGAAAATGATGGGAGAGATCACGAGAGACGAAGTGAACGCATCAATCCGGAAGCACTGGCAGTTCGGCAACATGCACATTGCCGTTATCACCAGGAACGGCGCTGGGTTCCGCGATGCGCTTGTGGCAGGCACGCCGAGCCCGATTACCTATAAGACTGCAAAGCCCGAATCGGTGTTGAATGTGGACAAGCAGATTGAGGTGTTTCCAGTGCCGGTGAAGAGGGAGAATGTGAAGGTAGTGCCGGTTGGTGAGGTGTTACAAAGATAGGGGCTAGGGTCTGGGGGCTAGAAAAAGGGTCTAGGGTCTGGGGTTTAGGGTCTAGTTGTCTAACTCGTCTTGGGGGCGCATCTTGCACTAGACCCCAGACCCTAGCCCCTCTTCAGATACTCCTTCAGCTCCTCGAACCCTCCAAACATCCTCGTTACGCATCCCAGTACCCACCCCGGGATCTCTGTTTCGGGCATTGCTGTCACCATATAGACCGGCTTGCCGCAGTACCGTGCCATTGTCAGCTCGCCCTTAGTGCCGGCGCCGCGCATAGCTGAGGCATCCCAGTAGCAGATGACCACGTCAGATCGCTCGGCGATTTCCCGGCAATCGATATCCACCAACTCTGCGGCGATCTTCCGGTAGCGGGCGGGGTCACTCGATTTCAGGGCGCGGAAATCCACTCCGGCATGACGGTTCGTGAACACCCTGTCACTCTCAATGTTCGGGTTGAAGACCGTCGCACGGAGTTCCGACTCGAGCCAGGTCTGCATTATGCTCCGCCAGTCGCGGCCTTCATCAGAGGCATATTCCATTCCGCCGGACAGGTAGTATCTCATCCGTAGATCCGATCCAAACCCCACACATTGACCGTTGGCAGCAATAGCGCGTAGAGGATCCACATGACGATGCTGATACTGATCGGAACCGAGAGATTATCATCGATGAGATCACCGGAGACGGCCTCGACGAATGTGCCCAGAATGGCGGCGATGGTTCCGATGAGGTATTCGGTTGCCAGGAAGTCGATTTTTGGCGCAAGCACCACGACGAGCAAGGCGGTGACAAAGAATGCAGTTGTTCCTTCAACGGTTTTCGAGCGGAACGGATGGCGGCCGAACCGGCGGCCGATCAATGCGGCGGCCGTGTCGGAGATGATGAGAATGGCGAATGCTGTAATGACGATCACTTTCGGGAAGAGCCAGATGCAGATGAGTGCGGAAAGGAGGACGAACGTGGCGCCATTGAGCCGGGGCTTCGTTGCCCGAACTTCATGGCGCCTGAGGAGAAAACCGAACAGTTTGTTGTACAGGGCGCCCACCGACGGCATAAAAAGGCGGGCGATGTCAGATAATCCGAACGCGAGTGCGAGCGGAAGGAGAATGGTCAGCGCCGTTTCCCGGGAAATGAAGTAGTAGACGACCGGGATGGAGAGCGAACAGAGATGGATGCTCTTGCGGATGAGCTCGGCAGAGTAGCTCTCCTCAACGCCGGCAAACACGTTCATCGTTTCGGTGCGGGGGCATCGGTCTGTGGAGCACTCGCACCGGCCGGGGTGTCCTTCCCGTTGGACCGTCCTTCAACGGGAGGAAGTTGATCCCCGCGGATCACTGTATCGATCTCTATTGAGTCCAGAATCTCCCGCTCCAGCAACGCGGCTGCCAGACGGTGGAGTACCTCCTGATTGTCGTTCAGTATTTTTTCCGCCCGTTTCATGCAGCCGGTAACGATCTTTTTGATCTCGTCATCGATCGCGATCGCCGTATCTTCGCTGTAGTTCTTGTGCCGCATGATTTGGCGGCCGAGGAAAATTTCTTCTTCCTTCTGACCATACGAAAGCGGTCCGAGCTTGTCGCTCATGCCCCATTCGCAGACCATCTTTCGCGCCAGGTCTGTGGCGCGCTCGATGTCATTCCCGGCACCGGTGGTGAGCTGACCGAAAATCAGTTTCTCCGCAGCGCGCCCGCCGAGGGCGTACGTGATCATTGCCTCAAGATAGGCCTTGGAGTAGGTGTGTTTTTCGTCAATCGGCAGGTAGTTGGTCAGCCCCAATGCCCGGCCGCGCGGAGTGATGGTGACTTTGTGTACCGGATCGGCCTCGGGAAGCATCCTGGCAACCAGGACATGACCGATCTCGTGATAGGAAGTGACTTTGCGTTCCTTTTCCGAGATGATCATGCTTTTCCGTTCCATTCCCATCATCACTTTGTCTTTTGCTTCTTCAAAGTGGTGCATGGTCACTGCACGGGCATTCTGACGTGCGGCAAGGAGAGCCGCTTCGTTCACAAGGTTTGCCAGCTCTGCACCGGCAAGTCCGGGTGTACCCTTCGCCAGCACTTCGAGTTTCACGTCGTCAGCCAGCGGGATATTTTTCGTATGCACGCGCAGGATGCCTTCGCGTCCCTTCACGTCGGGGCGGTCCACGACGACCTGGCGATCGAAACGTCCCGGGCGCATGAGTGCCGGATCCAGGACGTCAGGGCGGTTTGTTGCGGCGATGATGATGACACCGCTGTTCTGTTCAAAGCCATCCATCTCGACGAGCAGCTGGTTCAGGGTTTGTTCGCGTTCGTCGTGCCCGCCGCCGAGACCGGCGCCGCGGTGACGGCCCACGGCATCGATTTCATCGATAAAGATGATGCACGGTGCACTTTTCTTCCCCTGTTCAAAAAGATCACGCACGCGACTTGCGCCCACGCCCACAAACATNNATCTCATCGATGAAGATGATGCACGGAGCATTCTTCTTGCCCTGCTCGAAGAGGTCGCGGACGCGGCTTGCGCCCACGCCCACAAACATCTCCACAAATTCCGCACCGGATATGGAGAAGAAGGGTACTGCCGCTTCACCGGCAACGGCACGCGCGAGCAGCGTCTTGCCGGTTCCGGGGGGGCCCAGAAGCAACACGCCGCGCGGGATCTTTCCGCCGAGCTTCTGGAACTTGGTGGGCTCTTTGAGGAATTCAATGACCTCCATCAGTTCCATCTTCGCTTCGTCTGCGCCGGCAACATCGAGGAACGTGATTCGTGGCGAGCCTTCGTTGAGCAATTTTGCCCGGCTCTTGCCAAAAGAGAAGATGCCCTTCGGTCCCGCTCCCTGCATCCTGCGCATGATAATCAACCAGACCACAAGCAGAAGGACCCATGGCAATGCATTGATCAGCATGCTCATCCAGGTGTTATCTTCCTTCTCCACGGTGAAGTCCACGCCGCGTTCGTTCCATTCTTTAATCACCGCGCTGTCAAGGATCGGAAGCGTGAGGACGAAGCGTGTCACAGGAACCTGGCGGGCGTTCCGGGTTACGGTTTGTGCTTCTTTGAGCTCACCATGGAAGTCGAAATTGGTGAGCTCCGATTTCTTGATGGTCGCCCGGCGAATGTGGTTGCCCAGCAGCAACTGTTGATACTCGGTATAGGTGACTTCCAGCTCGGTGGGTTCCGTGCTCTTGAAGAGCGTCATCAGGAGGAACACCACCAGGATGATTGCCGACCAGCTCAGGACGACCTTGAGGACTTTGTTCCAGTTGAAATCGTCTTCAGGCCGGACCGGGGGGCCGGGTTTCTTGTTGCGTTGCTGGCGGGGAAAATTCCGCCGCCGATCGAGATCGGGTTGCCGGCGTCCGCCGGTATCGTTGTGTTTGGGATCATCCATACCGCGTTCAGGCTTTCAGCTTGTAAATCGATTTCAGGTTTCGTTCCCGCTGGGCATAATCCAACCCGTACCCAATCACAAAATCGGGGGGGATGGTAAAGCCCACATAGTCCAGTTGCACATTCGTCTTCACGGACTCGGGTTTATATAGTAAAGTAACAACTTTGAACGAAGCGGGGTTCTGACGTGTGATCAGATCGTGAATATATTGCATGGAAAGGCCGGAATCGACGATATCTTCGACGATGATGATGTCGCGACCCTCGACCTGGCAATTCAGATCCTTCAACAGATGCACGTTTCCGGAACTGATCTTTGCATCACCATAGCTCGACAGCTTCAGGAAATCGACCTCGCATTCGATGGTGATTTCCCGTATGAGGTCGGCGAAGAAGATAAACGACCCATTGAGAATCCCGATGAACACCGGCACCGTGCCGCGGTGCGCCTTGCTGATTGTCCGGGCGAGCTCCCTGATCCTCGTTTTGATCTTTCGTTCGCTGATCATCGGGACGAAGACGTCACCATTGATCTTCAGTTGCTTCGCCATGCATATCTTCCACGGATCGTTGAAATGTCAGTTGGAGCACTCGGCGGGTCGCGTGGTGCACTTTGAAACGCTCGCCGAGGCGGATGCCGCACACCCAGAGTATTTCTCCGTCAGCGGCCACCAGAAGCGGGTGCCCCGCCTTTCGCAGCGTGGGAATTCCGGCCTCGTTCAAGAGATCGCTGATCTTCTTGTGGCCGCTCATGCCGAGTGGAATGAAAGAGTCGCCTTCTTCCCACGACCGCACCACCAAACCTTCTGTGCCTGTCCGATCGGCGTCGACGTACTCCGTTTCCGCGCCGTGATGGTCGAGTGTGGCAGGCGGATCCACGAATTTCGTGTCGATGCTGCCACCCGGAATCCTGCACGGGATGCCGACCTTCACAGGCAGAAGATAGGGCGCCGGCGTTTCCACGGCGGCGATAACGATCTCTTCTGCAGCGCGGGTCGCCACCCAGTTCCCGCCAAGTTCAACAGTACGGCCCGGCTGTTGATGGAGCACCCCGGAGAGGGCAGTGACGCGGTCGAACGTCAGCCTTTGTCCGGTATATTCCTGCACCGCCAACTGCAGCATCAGGCTTTGAATCACTGCCGGATAGGTGAGGAGGCGGGAACACGAGAGGCGGACCTCCTGGCCGGTGCGACAGAGAGTAACCTGGTCAAGGCCGGTGCGCGCACTCTGCGTGAGGTACCGGTCGATTTCGCCAAACACTCCTGCCGAGCGCATCAACGTGCGAGCAACACCCGGATTTATCTTCTCCCGCACCAGGGGAAGAAGATGATGCCGGATGATGTTCCGGCGGTAGGCGTCTGTGGCATTGGAGGCGTCTTCCCGCCATTTCAAGCCAGCTGCGCCGGCATACCCCACAATTTCTTCTCGTGTGGCAAAGAGCAGCGGGCGTACTATCCGTCCATCGCCCCGCATGACCGGGATTCCCGACAACCCCCGTACTCCGCTCCCCCTGAGAAGATTGAGGAGAATAGTCTCGGCGTTGTCGTCAGCGGAGTGGCCTGTGGCGATACGATTGCTTTCCGTTGCCACCCTGACTTCCTCGAGGAACGCATACCGCAGAGTGCGGGCGGCATCTTCGATTCCCCGGCCTGACCTCCGGGCTTCCTCCTCAACCGAGCCATACCCGACAGAAACAGGAAGACCCCAGAGCCCGGCCAACCGGCCGACGAATTCCGCGTCCTCGTCAGCAGCTCCAGGTCGAAGGCCGTGATTGAAGTGCGCGACCGAGATCGCCAGACTCCAACGCGTACCTTCCTGGACAAGCAAATGCAAAAGAACAACAGAATCCACGCCCCCGCTCACCGCCACAACGAGCCGATCCCCCGTCCGCAGGAGACTACGGGCTTGCACAAATTCGCGAAAGCGGGCAGAGAAAGTTGTGTACCCGTCCATAAATGGAAAAGTAGCGGGAGAGGGATTCGAACCCCCGACACGTGGATTATGATTCCACTGCTCTGACCGACTGAGCTATCCCGCCACGTTAGGGATCACAAAATATACGGGAAAAAGGGAAGAAGAGCAAGATAAGGTCGAGGAGATCAAATGGGCTAGATGTCAGACTAGTCAGACTAGTGACAGACATGTGACAGACTAGTGACAGACATGTGACAGACTAGTGACAGACATGTGACAGACCAAGGAAGCTGTGTTGTTTGAGTATCACATCGAGGTTGGTTACATTTGACCATGGCTGTGCACTCTCAGGATACCGTTAGGGCGGCATTTGCGTATTGCGAACAGGTGGCGAGGACGCACTACGAAAACTTTCCTGTAGCATCTCTCTTGCTTCCGAAGCAACAGCGCCCGTATGTCGCCGCAATCTATGCGTTTGCACGGACCGCGGATGACTTCGCTGATGAGGGGACAGTCTCCGCAGAAGAACGGCTTGCCCGGCTCGACGATTGGGAACGTCGCCTTGAGGCTTCCTACCGTGGGGATGCCGATGATCCTGTGTTCATCGCACTTGCTGAAACCATAGCGCGCACCGGAATTCCCAAGCCCCCACTCTCGGCTCTCTTGAATGCTTTCCGGATGGACGTGACTACAAAACGGTTTGCCACTTTTCAGGAGCTCCTCTATTATTGTCAATATTCAGCAAATCCCGTTGGTCAACTTGTACTGCACCTTTTCAACCAGGCGCGCCCGGAAGCAGTTGCCCTTTCCGACTCAATTTGCACGGGTTTGCAGCTTGCAAACTTCTGGCAGGACGTCGGTGTTGACTGGGAAAAGGGCCGGCTCTATCTCCCTCTTGAGGATCTCAGGCATTTTGGCTATACTGAAGGGCAGATCGCGGAAGGTTTCTTGGATGACCGCTTTCGCGCCTTGATGAAATTCCAGGTGGAGAGGGCACGGAACTATCTCCTGGCCGGGGCGTCGTTACCCGGCATGGTCGGATTACGGCTTCGGTGTGAGCTGGCGCTGACACTGCGGGGAGGGCTGGGGATTCTGCGGCGCATAGAAGCTGCGGGATACGATGTCCTGCATCAGCGCCCTGCCCTCCGAACTGCCGACAAGGCGAGGATTGTCCTCGACGCGATCTTTGGACGAGCTCCATGAGCCTAACAGCCACCGCCATAACGCGAAGCAGCAACACCAGCTTCTACTATTCGTTCTCTCTTCTGCCGAAGCAGAAAAGAGAGGCCATCCATACCGTCTATGCGTTTTGCCGCTACACGGACGATATCGTTGATGAAGAACGCCCGGCGCGTATCAAGGGTGTGCTTCTCCGGAAATGGCGGATGGAGCTGGGCCGAGCGATGCGCGGTGTCTCGACCTTACCCTTGCTCAACCAGTTGAGTGCGACTGCCCATCGTTTCAACATTCCGGTCGAGCACTTCTACGAGCTCATCCATGGGATGGAAATCGATCTTACGAAGACGCGCTACCGCACCTTCGACGAGCTGAAGGAATACTGCTATCTTGTTGCATCGTCTGTAGGTTTGATGTGCCGACAGATCTTCGGGTACCGGAATGAATCCACCCGGGACTATGCCGTCAACCTCGGTATTGCCCTGCAGCTCACAAACATTCTTCGCGACGTGGCAGACGATGCGCGTCGCGGCCGGATTTATCTCCCCCTCGAGGATCTGGAACGGTTCGGGGTCACCGAGGAGGACATTCTCAACCTTCGCTATACACCGGTTTTTGTCGAGTTGATGCGTTTCGAATGTGCGCGGGCAAGTCGCTACTTCGATATCGCGCGTGATGCCTTGAAAGATGAAGACAAGCGATTCTTCTTTGCAGCGCGCATTATGTGGTCCATCTATGCCCACACGCTCAACCGTATTACGAATTCCAATTATAATGTGTTCGAGCGGCGTATCTCCATACCAAAGCTCCTCAAAGTGCTGATTGCCTTTCGCTACTGGCTGAGCCACAAGCTGAAGTACTCCTGGCTGAAACGCGGTCCCCTGTGGAAACGCGCGGGCGCCAGCCTGTCATAATTGTCGGCGGCGGACTCAGCGGGCTTGCAGCAGCCGTTGAGCTTTCTGTTGCCGGCGTCCCTGTTCTCCTCCTGGAACAAAAACCCGTGCTCGGCGGCCGTGCGCGCTCCTTTCGTGATGCCGTCACGGGCGACGAGATCGACAACGGACAACACCTCTTGATTGCCGGGTACAGCCGCACGCTTGCCTTTCTCGACCGCGTTGGCTCGCGTCACCTTGTTGATGTGCAGAGGCAGCCCCTTCTTCAATTTCATCATCCCGCACGAGGCTTCGTGGACTTCCGCCTCCCTCATCTTCCATCGCCGCTGCACATTGTCTGGGGAATTCTGCATACGCCGTTGCTTTCTCTCCATGACCGTTACGCCCTGCTTCGCGGCGGAGCGGCACTCATGATGGAGAAGCCGGAGATGGCGGCAGGGATGACGATCGCCCAATGGCTGCGTGCTCACCGTCAACCCGGGGAAGTGTGCCGCTGTTTCTGGGAACCGCTGGCAGTTGCCATCATGAACGAACGTGCAGACCGCGCACCCGCGTGCCTTTTCCTCGATGCACTCCGGCAGGCATTCCTGCGTCACCGGCATGATGCGGCGCTGGTCTTCCCGCGTGTCGGGCTGAGCCGTCTTTTTGCGGACCCGGCAAAAGCCTATGTCGAGCAACACGGAGGAGAAGTGCGATGCAATGCCGATGTCGTGCGCGTTGCTCTGCATGATGGTCGCGCGACGGAGGTTGTGTTGAAGGATGGGACCCTCTTGCCATGCTCGGCCGTGATCCTTACCGTTCCCGCGGGGCGACTGCCTCTTCTGCTCCCCGAAGCGTTCGGGACCGGTGCGTCCACCATGGCAGACGCCGCGGCATCTCCCATCATCAGCATCCATCTCTGGATGGACCATCAGTGGATGGATCATCAGTGTATGGATCGTGAGGCATTGGGGTTGATCGGCAGACGCATTCAATGGGTGTTCCGCCGTGAGCGTCACCTCTCCCTGGTGATCAGCGCCGCATACGAGTTTGTCGACCTGAGCAACGAAGAGTTGACCGCCATTGCCGTCGAGGACCTCCGCAGCGTGTTCGGAAAGGCCGTGCAAGACCCGTCTCATGCCGTGGTCATCCGCGAGAAGAAGGCCACATTCGCCGCTACTCCGGGGAATGAACGCACGCGTCCCGGACCCGCCACCGGTGTAACCAATTTGTTTCTCGGAGGGGATTGGACTGACACAGGCCTTCCTGCAACGATAGAGGGGGCGATCCTCAGCGGCCAGCGTGCAGCCCGGCTGGCAGCGGTTTCATTGCAATTGAATCTGGGAATGGCCATATTGTAGCGATTTGTAGCGATGAAACAGGGCCAAGAAACCGAGGCAATCATGCTGAAAGACAAGCTTGTGCTCCTTGTGGACGACGAGCCGACAATCCTGAGCACCACAAAGGCCGAACTTGCCGATCGTGGCTTCACTGTGAAAACCGCGAATGGTGCTGAAGATGCGATCAAGGCCATTCAGAGTCTGAAACCCAGCATCGTTGTGTCGGATCTCGTCATGCCCGGTACGAACGGGTTTGAATTGTTTCAGGAAGTCAAGAAAGTAAAAGAGTTCACCAAGCTGCCGTTCGTCTTCCTGACTTCTGTGGATGACTACTATGCCAAGAAGTTCGGAAAAGAGATCGGCGGCGCGGCCTATGTGACCAAGCCGGTGGATATTGACGAGCTGGAACGCATCATTAAAGACAAAATCGGCGAAAAGTAACAATCCCTTCATCCAACACACACATCCGGCGCTCTTCCCCCGGTACGTTCTGCATCGATTATCAAGTCCGTGTATTCCAAACCACATCGCATACCGTCCCTCGATTTCATGCACGGGTTTGCCGTCATCCTTACCAGCCGTTTTAAGGATCCCAGAATTCTGCTTCTGAGTTCTCAGTTCAGAGCTCTTCATTGGTCTTTCCGAGACACCAATGGCCCCTTCCAAACGCCTGGCCTTCATTGATCTGCTGCGCGGATGGGCGTTGATTGTGATGATCGAAACGCACATGATGAATGCGACGATCATTCCTGAGATCCGCGATACCGCGCTGTTTACCGTGATCAATTTCATTAACGGGCTTGTCGCCCCGTCGTTTCTGTTCGCATCGGGAATGGCCTATGCGGTAACTACGAGGCGCAAGATTGACTCTTACCTGTCATTTGGATTTCCTCTCTTTCAGCAGTTCGGCCGGTTGGTGCTCGTGTTGCTCATCGGGTACAGCCTTCATCTTCCACGCTTTCAGCTCTACGAGATCACTCATGAGGTTGAACCCGGCGAGTGGTCGGTCTTTTTTCAGGCGGATGTCCTGCAATGCATTGCGGTCAGCCTGCTCGTACTGCAGATTCTTCTCCTGATGCTCAGGACCGAGCGAAGACTATATCGCGCTGCCGCCGTCCTCGCATTCGCCATGCTCGTAGTCACTCCCCTGATGTGGGGCTACGATTTTCTCACTATCTTTCCGGCTCCCATTGCCGCCTATATGAACGGCCTGCACCATTCGCTCTTTCCACTTTTCCCCTGGGCGGTCTTTCTCTTCGCCGGGGCGATTGCAGGATATCTGTTCGCCGAAGGACGTGCCGCTGCGGGAGAAACCGGTGCGGAGAAATTCGGTGCGCTGGTGCTACGCCGCTTCCTTCTGGCCGGTGGCGGGCTGATGCTCGTCTCTTTCCCGCTCATGGCCCTTGCCTGGGTCTACCCGACCTACCAGTGGGGTTTCAGTCCGAGTTTTGTTGTGTTACGGATCGGCATCGTGCTACTCCTTTGCGCATTGATGTACTGGTATGAGACGCGCAAGGGTGTTGTCTCCACATCACCCGTCACACTCATGGGAAGAGAATCGCTTCTTGTCTATACGGTGCACCTCCTTCTGATCTACGGGACGTTTTCCGGTTTCAACTTCCGGAAAGAGATCAACCAGACATTCGGGTACGGGGAGGTATTCCTCTGGTCCGGGGTGCTCTTGCTTCTTATGTATGGACTGGCGTTGGTGTGGGAAAGGATCAAGAGGAGAGGGGAGGGGTGGCGACGTGGGGTGCAGCTTGTGACCGTGATATTTCTGGCATTACTGTTTGTGTATGGTCCCGGCGAATAGGGAAAGAGCCTATCGTCCGGAAGAGTGCTTGTGCGCTTTGTTGATGCGACGACGAAGTTCGTCCGCACTCCCGGGGTTGCAATGGAACGCCACCCGCAACGAGGTCTCTTTCTCTGCAGCGACGAGGATGTCCAGAAGCGTCGCAAAATCTTTGGGTGAACGGAGGAGCATCTCATCAGAACGGGTCACGATGACAACGATGCGACCGGCATCGAGCTNNCCATTCAAGATCATTTACGCAATCTTCGAACGCGTCCCAGGTGTTTCCAAAATACGAAGGGAACTGGAGTGCGGCCGCCCATTCCTGCAGGGTTCGCTCTTTTGAGACGCAGCGTTGCCCTCGCACGACGCGTGCCATCATGCCTTTGGGCACCGTGAGGACAACATCATCAAGGTCGTGTTCCTCACAGGTGATGACGTGCACGCCGCCGGATGCTCCGTGCAGTATGTTCTTCCAGTCAATCTTCTCGGCCACGTCAGGGACCTCGCGGAATGGAGATGAATGTTCGGTAGTGGTCGGCGGTATACCACCCCTTACCGGTATCGTAATCGACGATAATCCGTTCTGCGCCCCGGTTTCGGCCGCGCACTTTGGGATTGACATCAAATTCGTGGTAATTGCCACTCCGTGGCAATTTCTTCTCCCGGTTGTGCCAAACGCGGCCACCGATATGGCCTGCCGGTGGAGCATGATGGTTGAGCACATACTTGTAGCACTCAAACGCATTCTGTGGAATGTCGGTGGTAGAACGATGCCCTCTCCGCTGACCGGCCTCAGCGAGTGAGAGCATTGTCCATGCAGCGAGGAGTACTATGGGAAAAGATCTTGGGATGCGCATCATCATGCTGTAATATACGTCGGACAGCATTGGCTGTCAACATTTTGCTGTCAATTGCCTTCCTCGTCACCCTCGTTGCCTCACGTACGTTTCTATTCGAACGTCACCTTGCTTTCCCCCGCCAATTCGCTTAACTTTCGAGTGAAGAGCGTTTTTTCCCCGTCACCCTATTGTCGGAACGCAATGAGCGTTACGCAGATCTTCCTGAGCATCGTCGGTGTCCTCGCGCTGGTGGCTCTCAACGGCTTCTTCGTTGCCGCGGAGTTCGCGATTGTCAAGGTCCGTACCACGCAAATTGAATCTCTTGTAAAATCAGGGTCCGGACGCGCACGGCTGGCCCAGCACATCGTCAACCACATGACTTCCTATCTATCGGCGACACAACTGGGAATAACGATGACCAGCCTCGGTCTCGGGTGGGTTGGAGAGCCGTTCGTCGCAGATATCATCGCACCGCTCTTTGCGCTTCTTGGAGTCTTCACGCCAGCCCTCACGCACACAATCGCGGTCATTGTTGCGTTCACTATTATTACGTACCTGCATATTGTGCTGGGCGAACTGGCGCCCAAGTGGCTGGCGATTCAGCATGCAAAGGAAACGGCGCTTAGGTTTGCCGCCCCGCTAGACGCGTTCTTCAGAATCTTCCGCCCCTTCATCTGGGTGCTTAATGCGAGTGCAAAAAGCATCCTGCGCCTCATCGGGAGCAGATCGACCGGAGCAGAGGAGATCGGTCATTCTGAAGAAGAGTTGCGCATGTTGCTCAGCGAGGGGAAAGCGATCACCACCACCGGTAAAAGCATCTCCCTCCGTGCTCTCGAACTCCGGGATCGGACTGTCCGGCAGGTGATGGTTCCGCGTACCAACGTCGTCGTGCTCGATACCAACAAGACGATCGAACAGAACCTGGCGCTTGCGATTGACAGCCAGTTCACACGCTACCCCTTGTGCGACCAGAACATGGACAATGTTGTGGGCATGGTGCACCTGAAGGATCTCATCAAGTTGAAGAGGGAGACCGGTCCGGGTACGCGCCTTCTGGAGATCAAGCGCGAGATGCCGTTTGTGCCCGAAACAATGTCGCTCGAACGGATTCTGAACACGTTCCTGGCGAAGCGTGTGTTAATGGCGGTCGCTGTCGATGAGTACGGCGGAACTGCGGGGCTGGTAACGCTCGAGAATGTGCTGGAAGAACTCGTCGGCGAGATCCGTGACGAATTTGATGTGGAGCGGATCTATGTGCAGAAAATCAGTGAGACCGAGTTCATCGTCGACGGTACCATGCCGCTGCTGGATTTCTCCCGTCAATTCTCCATTGTCCCGAAATCCACCGATGTCGTCACGGTCAGCGGGTATGTCATACACATTCTCGGCAGGGTGCCTGAACGCGGCACGTCACTGCGTATCGGGCAATGGCAGGGGATCGTCGAGGCGGTCGACGGCATCAAGATCAAGAGTCTGCGCCTGCGGAAATCGGTGGCGGACATTCACGTGGAGGAATAGACCGGATGAGGATGATGCAGAAGGCGACCCTTGTGATTGCAGCATGTGCGATGCTGGCCGTCGTCGCTTATGCGCAGTATGAAACGCCACGCGAATACACCCTGCAGGAAGCCAGATACTTTTCTGCGGGCGCGATGGTGCGTGACTTCGCCCCCCGCGCAGGATACACCGGTGGTGATTCGCTCGCCATCGCTTTCACCTCATGGATGCCCATGATCGGGTACCATCAGGGGACGCTGGATGCGCAGTTCGGCTATACGCGGTATGCGTTGAAGGGCCAAACGCGCACTGCGATCTTTTTCGGCGCCACACTGAGCAACGAGCTGCCGCTCGTCAGAGAGCGGCCCGCCGCGCTCGTCGTACCCATCATGCTGTCATTGGATTACACCAAAGCGGAATCTCCCGGCACCGAGCGCGATCACTTCAATGTGGCAAGTATCGGCGTTGGAGCCGGACTCAAGCTGCGTTTGATGAGCCCGGGTACGGAATTTTGTGCTCATGCCGTCGGGATCTACCATTACAGCTTTGAAGGGTTTAATACCGGCAACGGTTCTTCGGTTGCGCTGGTCGGCGAGGTATCGCTCATCCTCCGCACAATCCACATCGCCGATGGCATCGTGGTGGGCTATCGGTTCCGTCACCAGACCTGGAGTCTCGCCGATGGCCGGCTGAACTACCGGGTGACGACCCATGGGCCATACCTCGGGGTGCTGTTGTGATCAAGACCATTCGCGCCAGGATCGTCTGGACATTTGCCGTGCTGGTGGTCCTGAACCTGACCAGCAGTTACTGGGCGATCTACAATTTCTATGGAATCGCGACCGGCGTCAGCACCATTATCCGGGAGAATTATCAGAGCGTCCTGGCCGCCGAGAACATGATGAAATCTCTGGAGCGTCAGGACAATGCCCTGCTGGTGGCGAGTGAGGGCGAAATGCCGTCGGCAGACAGCAGTCTCACGGAGAACAGGGATCTTTTCACGAAATGGACGGAGAATCGGGATCTCTTCTTCTATTGGTATGACCAGGCGGTCCGGTCGGTGGCGCTTCCCGCGCAGGAGCCGTTGCGTGATTCCATTCAAGCGTCCTATCGCCAGTACACGCTCCTCGGCGACTCCATGAGCGCGCGGATCAAGCAGGGCGCATTCGAAGGTGCAAAGGACTATTACTATCAGCGTGTCCGCCCGGTGTCCGATCAACTCCGTGACCTGTGCTTTCGCCTCTTTGAAATCAATCAGACGGGCCTCTCCAACGCCATTCCGCAAACGCATTCTCTGGCAAACAAGACAGCGTTCGCTTCGATGATGGCCTCCATCGTGGGTCTGATCCTGAGCATTCTTGCCACGGCATGGCTCATACGGTCGTTCATTACTCCCGCGGAGCGGCTCACAGACCGGGTCAAACAGATCGGCGCGGGGAAAATTGATCTCAAGATAGATGTGCTTTCCGACGACGAAATCGGCCAGCTCAGCAGGGAATTCAACAAGATGACCGAGCGTCTGCGCCAGTACGACGAAATGAACATCGACAAGATGCTGTCAGAGAAGCGCAAATCCGAAGTCATCGTTGACAGCATTACCGACGGCCTGATCATGGTTGATGCGGGGATGCAAGTCATTCATGTCAACAAAGTGATTGCTGATCTCTTCGGTGTCGATGAAATGTCGGCCATAGGGAAACCGTTGCAGGACGTCGTTCCGGATGCGCGGGTGTTGGGATTGATTACGCGTGCGTCCGGCAGTCGCACTACGGACCAGGAACAGTCGATCACATTTCTGCAATTTGAGCGGCAGGGCAAGACGCTGTACTTCCGTCCGAAACTGACCACATTGCGTGATCGCGAGGGGAGTCTGTACGGCATCCTCGCGCTGTTGCAGGATATCACTCAGTTCAAAGAGCTGGATCAGATGAAATCGGAGTTCATTGCCACGGTGTCACATGAGTTCCGGACACCGGTGACATCGATCAATATGAGCGTGGATATCCTCAATCAGGAGATTCTCGGTCCGCTCACCACCCGGCAGAAAGAGCTGGTAACATCGGCAAAAGAAGACTGTCACCGTTTGACAAAACTCGCGCGGGAACTGCTGCAACTGGCCAAAATGGAATCCGGAAGAATTCAGCTGCGTGAAGAAGAGCTTCAATTCAAAGAGGTCATCGAATCTTCGCTGAAACCCTTGCAGATTCAATTCCAGGAAAAGAACGTCCAGTTGGTCCCGGATGTTCAACACGACCTCCCGCCGTTGCGTGCCGACGAGCAACAGATTTCCTGGGTTATTACGAATCTTGTGACCAATGCGCTCAAGTACACACCGGCCGGCGGAACAGTCACCGTTCGTGGCCGACAGGACGACGGGGGCCTCCGCCTTGAGGTCCAAGATACCGGTGTCGGGATTCCTCAGGAATTTCTCACCCGCATCTTCGACAAATTCGTTCAGGTGAAACAGATGTCGGGCACCACACCGGGAAGCGTCGGACTCGGCCTTGCGATCGCCCGGGAGATCGTGCACATGTATGGCGGCCGCATCTGGGTTGAGAGTGAAGTTGGGAAGGGGAGTACATTCTCGTTCGTGTTACCGGTCCGCTCGACGCACATGCCTGCACCGGTGCCGGGAGCAACGACATGAAAGCCTCAATCCTGTTGGTGGATGACGAACAGAATATCCAGAAGACCGTGTGCATCGCCCTCGAAGCAGGCGGGTTTGGCGTGACGGCATTTCTGAATCCCCTTCAGGCTGTGGAAGCGATGAAGGAGGAACGCTTCGATATCGGGTTGTTTGATTTGAAGATGCAGCCCATTGACGGCATGCAGCTGTTGCGTGAAGCGCGCGTGCTCTCGCCGGAGATGACGGTAGTGATGATGACGGCGCACGGGAGCATCGATTCGGCAGTGGAAGCCATGAAGCTCGGCGCATTCGACTATCTTCAGAAACCCTTCGAGCTTTCGGAACTGCAGCAATTCGTTGAGAAGGTGTACGATCACCATCGTCTGAAGACGGAGGTACGTCTGCTCAGGGAAGAATTGCGCCGCACCCGCGATACGGGGATGCTGGTGACCCGGAGCGAGAAAATGCGCAGCATCATCGATCTGGCGATGCAGGTCGCGTCGTCCGGAATTTCTGTGTTGATCGAAGGTGAAAGCGGGACCGGCAAGGAACTGCTGGCGCACCTCATCCACGATGACAGTCCGCGCAGTGCGAAACCGTTCGTAACCGTGAATTGTGCAGCGCTTGCACAAACGTTGCTCGAAAGTGAACTCTTCGGTCATGTGAAAGGCGCTTTTACGGGTGCGGTGAAAGACCGGCAGGGGCGATTTTCCGCTGCAGACGGCGGGACGGTATTTCTGGATGAGATCGGTGAGATTCCGCCGCCGACGCAAGTGAAACTCCTCCGGTTTCTCCAGAACCGGGAGTTCGAACGGGTCGGAGAGACGATGACGAGCAGGGTCGACGTGCGGGTGATCGCGGCAACCAATCGCGATCTTCAAGAAGCTGTTACGGCCGGTTCGTTCCGGGAAGATCTGTACTATCGCCTGAACGCGGTGAAGCTCAAACTGCCTCCATTGCGTGAGCGGCAGGAGGATATCCCTCTTCTTGCGCAGCATTTTCTTACGAAGTTCCACTATAGTGCGGACATAGCTCCAGGTGTGTTGGCCGCGCTACAGGCATACCCATGGAAGGGCAACGTGCGGGAATTGGAGAACGTGATGGAACGTGCGGTCATCCTCTCACGCGGCGAGACAATCCAGCTGTTCCATCTGCCCGAAGAGTTTCAGGTCCTTATGGCACCAGCCAACGGTGCCATGTCGCTGGAAGACATTGAACAGCAGCACATCATCAAGGTTTTGCGCATTGCCAAGGATTTTGATGAAGCCGCGTCGATACTCGGGATTGATCCGGCGACGCTCTGGCGGAAGAGAAAGAAATACGGGTTGTGATCGGGTTGCATTTTGCACGATGATGTAAGTGAATGATTTTCAGTCTCTTAGCCATCATTGTCGATCTTCGACTTATGAAATCGTGCATTTTGCAGGATAGAGGCGGATCGCTTATCGAAGTAAAAATTGAGGTAGTCGGAGCAACCTTTGATGCGGTGGTGAGTTAGTGGTGTGCGCAGGAGAAGAGCAACCGTGGCACCCCGTTTGCATTGCACAGGATAGAACAACCACCCCACTCTCCTTTTTCTCAAGTCCTTGGGAGGAACCATGGCCGTCAAGACGACAACACTCCAGAGCGGTAAGATCGGTGTCATCGAAGTGAAGGGTTCGCTAGTAGGCGGAGAGGAGACCGATGAACTCCGCAGCGCCGTTGCCGATTTTGTCGAACAGGGAACCAAGAAGCTCATCATCGACCTTGGCAAGGTGACGTATCTGAACAGCACGGCAATCGGTGTGCTGGTGTCAGCCCATACGACGTTCTCCAAGAACAAGGGGCACGTGAAATTGTGCGAGATCAATAAAAACATCAAAAACATTTTTGTCATCACCAA
>PMMO01000085.1:211-6334 GCA_003162215.1 Ignavibacteriota bacterium | reverse complement strand
TACGACGACTGGCACCGGCAGGCCTGGGCTGGAGCCCTCGTGCTGATCGCACTAATTTTCCTGACGAGCCTTACCGCCCGCATCGCAACCAAGGGCCGTTTCGGCGGGGTGAGATGACAATGGCGGACGGCATCCTGGTGAGACAACTCCACGCGTGGTTTGGCCAGGTTCATGTCCTGCACGGGATTGATTTGGCCATCGCGCCTCTGGCCGTGACGGCGATCATCGGACCGTCGGGATGCGGCAAGTCGACCTTTATTCGCTGCCTCAACCGGATGCACGAGGTTGTCCCCGGGGGGCGGGCCAGCGGCCAGGTCCTGCTGAACGGCGAGGACCTGTATGACCCCACCGTGGATCCGGTCCAGATTCGGCGGGGCATCGGCATGGTCTTCCAGAAGCCGAACCCGTTTCCGACGATGTCGGTGTTCGAGAATGTGGCCGCTGGTCTGCGACTGGGCGGGGTCCGGAATCGTGGCATTCTCCAAGGCACCGTCGAGCAGGCCCTTCGCCAGGCGGCTTTGTGGGACGAGGTGAAGGATCAACTGGGGAAATCGGGCGCGAGCCTGTCGGGGGGACAACAGCAGCGGTTGTGCATCGCCCGTGCCCTGGCGGTGAGACCCGGGGTCCTGCTGATGGACGAGCCCTGCTCCGCCCTCGACCCGATCTCGACGCTGGCCATGGAGGAGCTGATCTTCCAGCTCAAGGACCGGTACACGATCGTGATCGTGACGCACAACATGCAGCAAGCGGCTCGCGTGAGCGATTTTACGGCTTTTTTCTACATGGGAGCACTGATCGAGATTGATGAGACACGAAAGATCTTCACCTCCCCCGGGAACAAACAGACCGAAGACTACGTCACCGGCAGATTCGGATAGATAACAACGGAAAGCGCATGGAACGTCATTTTGAAAAAGAGCTTGAGGATCTCAAGCAGCGCCTTGTGGATATGGGTGCCCTCGTGGATCATCAGCTTGAGGATGCCTGTGAATCGTTGTTCAGCGCGAAGAGTGACCTTGCCCGCACAGTGATTGAGCGCGACGGCGAGGTTGACACAATGGACAGTGCAATTGACAAGCAGTGCCAGAGAATCCTGGCGCTTGCGCAACCGGTTGCGGTGGACCTCCGGCTTCTTATGGCTGCACTGCAAATCAACACACAGCTTGAGCGCATCGGGGATATTGCTGTAAATATTGCTGAACGAACAGATGCTCTCTCAGACTTCACGACGTTTCTCCGCAGTCTGCCCCTGCAGGAAATGATGCAGATTGCACGGATCATGGTGCATGACAGCCTGGAGAGTTTCATGACGGGCAGGTCTTCGCTTGCAGAGCGAGTAATCTCCAGCGATGATGTTGTTGACAACCTCGGACGCGATACGTTCGAGACAATCGTCCGGGCGATGCGCAATGACAACACGCTGCTCGAGCCGGGTGCCCATGTACTCATGTTGATTCACCACGTGGAGCGCATGGCTGATCACGCCACAAATGTCGCAGAAGGTGTGATTTTCCTGGTGGAAGCGAAGTTGGTGAAACATACTTCAAACGCCACCGACCGGGACAACCAGCGTCGGGGGGATTGATTGCCCTATTGGAATCTGGCGGGGAAATGACAGAGGAGATGGGAGAACTCGTCGAATGCGATGAGGCCCGGAAGATATTCACTTCTTCGAGGGCCTTTTTTTTGTAGATTCTTGTTCCGGGAAATTGTATTTTCGTTCAGTTCCTACCTTGTTCCCATTGAGGAAATCCGGATGAAAACTCAAAAACTTCTGGCTGGTCTTGCCATTCTGCTGATCACTCTCGGGGCAGGCATACAGGACTACCTCACGGAAATGAAAACGACGATGAAACACGTGGAGGGCTATGTCCAGGACAACATGGGCTACGGCAATTTTGTCTATCCCTCGGCATGTGCCCGTATCCCCGATGCACATCGAGCAGCGATTGTCCGGGCAGCGTGGGAGTTCGCGCGATCGTTCACCACAACGGCGGCATTTGCATCGTGGTACAATGAATTTCGCGATCAACGCAAGCCCGGTGCTCCCACGCCGACGCCGTCAATGGCGGAATCCCGCGCCGAGCAGATCGCTTCGATGAAGAAACAGATCGCCGAGACCGAAAAAAATGCTTCGAGTGCTCCGGCGTCACAGCAAGGACTTTTCAATGACATCCTCACTGCCTTGAAGTCATCGTTAAAGGAAGTGGAAGGGGCCGACAAGTCCAAAGATGCAGAGATGGAGCAGATGATCGTGCAGATGAACGCTGCGGCAAAGAAAGAATACGCCGACAAACTTGCAGAGTTCGAGCGTGAATATCCCAAAGGGGATCCGCGCCCGCTCATCCGTCGGCGTCTTGAGGCGTTTCTCGAGAAGACGAAAGGCGTCGATTTCGGCGCAAAGTTGGTGAAGAAGGAGAAGATCATGGTCTTTGCCAATGCGGAGTACGAAAACAAACCCGGTGAGTGGAAACTTGCGTTTCGTGCGGGCAAAGAGGCCACAGAAACCTCGCGAACGTTCGCGAATGACTGGTTGAAATCCCTGGTTTCCCCTTGACCCTTTCTGCATATGTTGGTATCTTATAGCAACATGCCTCCTCTATCCATTGGCACCATGCCTGCCACGTTGCGCGAGTTACTCGAGCGCGCCGTGCAGAACCATCCCGCCCGGCTTGCTTTGGCGACAATCGAAGGCGAAAGCTATTCGTACGAGTTCGTTCTTCGTCGTTCACGTCAGATCTCCGCGTATCTGACATCGGTGGGTGTCCAGCGCGGAGACCGCGTTGCCATCATCGGGGAGAATTCGCCGCAATGGGGGATGACCTATTTTGGCATCACCATGATGGGAGCGGTGGCAGTGCCAATTCTGCCCGATTTTCCAGCGGGTGATATCGGGCGCATTGTCCGTCATGCAGAAGTGCGTGCGGTATTCACGACGTCGCGCCTCTACGACAAACTCGCCGAGCTCAACCCGCAAGAGACGGGACCGATAGTCCTGCTCGACGATTTCACGCTCGTTGGCAGTCATGATCGTCAGCCCGTGCTTCGTGAAGACGTGGAAGCCGGGCCGCCGGCCGGCGCCCCCGCTCCGGGTGACCTGGCCATAATCGTGTACACATCGGGGACAACCGGGCACTCAAAGGGTGTGATGTTGACCCATGGAAATATTGTCTCCGACGCATGTGCATTGCTTCAGATCGTGCCTTTGGAAAAGCACGATAGGATGTTGTCGGTACTTCCCCTTTCCCACACGTATGAGTGCACTCTTGGGCTGGTGACACCACTCATGGTCGGTGCCTCCGTCTATTATATGCAGAAGCCGCCGACCGCGGCCGTCCTACTACCCGCGCTCGAAAAGGTGCGGCCGACAATAATGCTGTCGGTGCCATTGATCATAGAAAAGATTTACAAGGCAAAGATCTATCAGGAGCTTACCCGCACACCTCTCCTCCGGCGGCTCCACGGTGTTCCTCTTATTCGCAAAGCGCTTCATCGCATAGCAGGCAGGAAACTCCTCAGAACGTTCGGAGGCAAACTTCGGATTTTTGCGATTGGCGGGGCACCATTGGCGCCGGACGTCGAGCTGTTCCTGCGCGAAGCCAAATTCCCGTACGCTATTGGCTATGGTCTGACCGAGACTGCGCCACTTATCGCAGGCACGCACCCTTCCAACACCCGGTACCGCTCCACCGGTCCGGCGCTTCCGGGAACACAGATCCGTATTGCCGATCCCCAGAAAGAAACGGGCGAAGGGGAGATACAGGTAAAAGGTCCAACCGTCATGCGTGGCTACTACAAGGACCCGGAACGAACGCGGGAGGTCTTTACTGACGACGGGTGGTTGAAGACAGGCGATCTGGGAGCCATGGCATCCGNNCCGACGGATACGTCTTCATCAAAGGCCGTTCGAAGAATATGATTCTCGGACCAAGTGGCAAGAATATCTATCCTGAAGAATTGGAATCGATCATCAACGAGTTCGACACGGTGCGCGAATCTGTCGTGTATGAACACCAGAAACGCCTGGTTGCTCTCGTCCATCTCGACTACGAGAAACTGCAAAAAGCCCTGCACTCACTTGGCGAGACCGACATACGCACACTGATCAATGGCATGCTCTCCGATCTCCAACAGAAGATCAATGAGCGTGTTCCATTGTATTCACGCATTCACAAGATCATCGAGCAGGCAGAACCGTTCCAGAAGACGCCGACGCAGAAGATCAAGCGTCATCTTTACGTTCCCTGACCCGAGAGATGTCCGTCGATTGCGCACCGCATGGGTCGCCCGAGATACAGTTCCTTCCTTTCCTCAAATACGTTAACGACGAGAAACCTGGCGACTCCATCTGCCGTATACCCATAGAGGACAACCGCATCGGTTGTGCTCCGTTAGGTCAAAAACACATCGACAGCGAGAGGAGGTCCATCTCATCATGAAAGCTGCGCTATTGTGCATGCTCTTGGTGCTGTTCGCGTCACTGTTGTTGGTGGGGTGTGCGGGGGATGGGAAGAGCGGTGTGGTAAAGCGCGTCGTCTTGCCCGCCGATGAGGTGCACGAGGGGTGGTACTTTGCATCCGGAGACCAGGTGATGATCCTTGGGACAGTCAACGGCGACGTGTACGCTGCCGGTGGCATGGTCCAGGTTGATGGAACCGTCAACGGTGATCTTATTGCGGCCGGGGGGTCGGTAATCATCAACGGGCGTGTGAGCGACGATGTGCGGGCTGCGGGAGGGAATATTGAGTGTAGCGGAACTATTGGGAAGAACCTTACCGCTGCAGGAGGAAATGTCCGTCTGTCAAAAACTTCGGAGGTCGGCGGTGGTGTGTTGGCTGCAGGAGGCGATCTCCGCATTGGCGGTGTGGTGGGGCATCATGTTGTGATGACGGGTGGGGAGGCCCAGATCAGCGGGAATGTCGGGGGGGACGTGAAATTTGCCGGAGGTGGAATATCGACAATCCACGGTGCCAGGGTCAGCGGAGAACTGCATGCCACTCTTGAGAATGCCGACCGCGCGCAGATTGCTCCCGGAACGGTGGATGGAACGGTGGAAATCACCACGGACAAACGGGAGGTCCGTGGCACCATTCTCGGTTTCTCCCCCATGCACTTCTGGTTCAAAATTATCTGGGCGCTGAGTCTGATTGTGTCCGCGATCGTGCTGATCTTGTTGTGCCCCGTTGCAGTCGGGGATGCGGGATCGGCGGTATGGCAGCATCCCTGGTGGAGTCTGCTCTGGGGTTTTGTGGGAATCATTGCCACGCCGATTGTCGCTGTGGCATTGTGCGCGACCTTGATTGGCATTCCGCTCGGGGTGTTCCTGTTGACACTCTACTTCTGGTCTCTCTATCTGTCGCAGATGGTTCTCGGCATCGTGGTCGGCCAGAAGGTGTTCATGCCTCCAAGCACGGGACGCTTGATGCTCGCCGTGATAGCTGGGATTGTTCTGGTGCAAGTACTGACCTTCGTGCCCTACCTTGGCCCTTTGGTGATAATTGCCGGACTGCTCCTAGGTCTCGGAGGCACTATTGAGGTGATGCGCCGGCGTCTCGGGTCCGCCGAAAGAATGTCGCCGCCGCTGGCATAGACGGATGTTACGAAATATCTTCTTCATGACTCCAGGAGGTAGATCAGCCCATGGACACTCCCACCCGCCGTACGTTTCTCAGGTCTTCTCTCATTGGGGCATCCGGTGTGCTGCTTTCGATGGCCTCGTCTTCCAACGCATCTCCGACGATAGGGGATACTCCCGCTGGAACGAAGCCGTTGATCAAGCGAAAGCTCGGTGCCACGGGGATTGAGCTGCCTGTCGTCAGCATGGGAGTGATGCGTGCCGACAATCCGAGCCTCGTTCGCGCAGCCCTGGCCGCCGGCATGGTGCACCTGGATACCGCCCATGGGTACCAAAAAGGTCGCAATGAAGAGATGTTGGGAAGTGTGCTGAAAGACTACAAGCGCGATGCCTATGTTATCGCCACCAAAGTGCCGGCGGAGGGTGGAGAAGGGAAGGCGGCTGTGACAGCCTGGCTCAGTACACTCGACCTGAGTCTTCAGCGTCTGCAGCTGGACCATGTGGATATCCTGTACCTTCACGGCGTCACTTCCCGCGGAGACGTGTTG
>PMMO01000085.1:0-202 GCA_003162215.1 Ignavibacteriota bacterium | reverse complement strand
ATCGTTGCAATGAAAACAATGGCGGGGGGGTTCCACGACAAAGAACGGAAGCATCCCATAAACTGCACCGCTGCCTTGAAGTGGTCACTGCAGAATCCGCACGTGACGACCGCAATTCCGGGGATTACATCATTCGAGGCACTTGCAGCGAATGTCCGCGTGAACGAAGATCTGGTTCTCACAGAAGAAGAGCGGGCTTCAA
>PMMO01000121.1 GCA_003162215.1 Ignavibacteriota bacterium | reverse complement strand
CTCCAGTCAATACCGGATTGACAGATACATATATTACTGCTCTTGCCGTAAACGGGAGCTATCTCTTTGCGGGGAATGACGTCGGCATGGTATGGAGGATGCCGTTGGATAAATCGCCATCGGAGGTGTGCGTCTGGCAGGAGATTCCCCTCTACCCAACCGTTCCGCACGGGTTCAGCGCGAACAGGGACGACAATATCGTCACGTTCGATACATGCCGGGCAAATGTGATCAGAGCGTGGTCCGATTCGTTGATTGCACGAGTGCCTGAGAACCTCGTCGGACCTCGTGCTGGGAAGACGACCTTCCCTGATACGACGCGCCGGAGAATCCATGCAAAGGTGAGAATAGTCCGTAGTCCTGGTGATACTGCTCTTGTGTGCGACCGGGAAGTCATCTTTGTCTTTCCACGACCGCTCTTGTTCGACGAGGTGACACGGCCGACTCCCCCTCTCGTGCAAGCGACGTTGCGTGACGCGGGAGGAATCGGTAGCCGCGCATTCATGTTTCTTGGGGAAAGTGATGATGGGACCGCAGCCCTCCGGGTGTCGCACATTTCAACCTCACTGCAATCGCTCTCACTCCTCGTGAAGGTGATTTCTCCGACCAACGTTCTGTATGATGCAGGTAGCGATCTCTCGCCGGGCAACATTTTCAACCTTGGCATCGGGGATGCTGGCGAACAATTCCCTGTTTTGGAGACCGGCCTTTACGTCATTATTGTCGAAGCCGCTTCGGGGAGTTTCTTCCCATCGCTGTTCCAGATCCATCTTGCCGGCAATGTCGGTGTGCCATTGGACTTCCCTCGCGGGACCCGGCTCGACACATACTTCAATCACCCGGCGCCTCGGGAAGAGACCCTGGTGACGACCCACTTCGCAGGAAAGGACTTTCAGGAGACAGCGCTCTTTAAATTCGGCAATCCTCTCTCCACATCACGNNTTATTTTTGACCCCACAGTCCCCGGTGCTCAAACTCCGGGGGCTGCGACTCCGGTCCCCGGCACAGTGATCGATCTGGCCCAGGTGCCGATTCCTGCTTCGCCTCTGGCACCGGGTTCTCCGCCGGGAGTCGCTGCACTCCTTGGAACAAACAATGGAAGTGGCGTCACGCTTCCCTTCACAATTCCCGCGGGCGGACCCATCACAAGCCTGATCGTGGATATGGGGTCAGGGAACGAGATCTTCAACGGGTCAGGCAAGGATCTCAGAGTGTATGGCCTGAGCGGGACCTATGACGTTGCTGTGAGCAACACCCCGTTCGTTGATGACTTCAAGTCGGTGGGCACTGGCACGGGGGAAACGGAGTTTGACATCGCTGCCACCGGTCTCACCAGCGCGCGCTACGTGAGGGTGGCGGTCACGACCGGGTCAGTGACGATTGATGCCGTGAAGTCATTGCATTTCTTTGTTGATGAGGTCCACCCCACCATCGGTCCCGTAGCCGATGTGGGCTGGGCAACAATTACCATGCGCAGGCTGAAGTCCCCGATCGGTACGCTCGATCCCTTCCTGGAACTGATCGGAGTAGACGGGACTTCGCTGGGGAAGAATGACTCCGGCTTCGGAGACGACACGGAAATCGGCCGGACGGATGCTGCTCTCATCAACAAGGCGCTGACGCAACAGGGATTCTACCGGTATCTGGGACGTGGATATGACTGGCAGGCGGATGCATCGGGGGTCGGGAGGTTTTTCACGAGACTGGAAACGGGCGGCACCTACGATCCGCTCGAACTGGACGTACGTCAGGGAAACGAACAACAGATCACGGCGCAAAAACAGGGCTCGATTGCGCAGACCCGCCAACGAGACTCGTATCTCTTCCAGGCTGCTCCGGGCACCATGGTCACGATCGTTGTGAATGGGATTGGCAGTTCGGCACTGCCGGATCCCCTCGTGGAACTGTACGATGCTGAGGATTTCCTCATCGGTGCCAGTGACAATGCTTCAGGCCGGGGAAAGAATCCAGCCATGACAGTGAAGCTTCCAACGAATGGGCATGGGAGCGGGACCCTGCAGAATCCGGCAACGTATCGAATCGTTGTGATGGGGATCGATGGAGAAACTGGTTCTCCCGTCGCTGTAACTGACGGTGTTGCTCATCTCCGTGCGCCCAATGGCGGCAACTATGAACTCAAAGTTTTCACGGCAACTGCCGCATCAGCATTTACACGACAATCGACTCCAACGAAAAAGCAATTGAACTCCATGAAAGCGGTGACCGCAAGTGTCGCCTGGGCGTGCGGCGATGCGGGGACTGTGCTTCGAACGACGGATGGCGGTGCTAATTGGACCCAAAGCAATGCGCCGGATACAACCTACGATCTCTTCTCGATTGAGTCCTTGAACTCCACAACGGCATGGGTTACGGGGGTGGGCTGGGATAGCTCTACCGTGTGGAAGACAACCAATGGAGGAAGCAGTTGGGTACGACAGTACTCGTCCGGCAACTTGGACTCCTACTTTGATGCGGTCCGCTTTTTTGATGCGGACAACGGGCTGATGGTCGGTGATCCGGAGGATGGATACTTCATGATTTTGACTACGACCAACGGCGGCAGCATATGGACCCGAGTGGCGAGTGCGAATATTCCTGTAATGCTCACGGGCGAGTACGCGTCGGACAACAATCTCGCCATCAATGGCAACTCTGCGTGGTTTGGGACCCAGGGAGGGACCGGTCTGACGCGCGTGTTCCGTTCAACAGATCGCGGCCAGACGTGGAATGTAAGTGCTGCTCTCAGCGGATTAGGATACGATCTGGTCTCTACCACTTTTGCCACAACCACACTTGGATGGGCCCAGGGGATCAACGGGAACGTAGGAAAATCGACCGACGGTGGTGCCACGTGGGGTTCTGCCGTGAGCACGGGACTTTCGGCCGGAGGTGGGATCCAATACTTGGGCTCGACAGCGGTCGCCGTGACGGGAGGCCCCGGGGGGTTCGCCCTGAGCACGGACGACGGAAATAGCTGGACGCAAAAGACCGTTACCGGTGTGACCGAGAACCTCTCTGCGCTTTCCTTCCTGCCGGGAGGAGAGACGGGATGGGTTGTGGGGAGCAACGGTGTTGTTGCTCAGTGGTCCGGGACTCTGTTCGTTTCCGTGGAGGGAACGCAATCGGCAGTCCTCCCTGCAAGCGTCGCCCTCTGGCAGAACTATCCAAATCCATTCANNGAGGTGAAGTTCGACGGCTCAGGATTGGCAAGCGGCGTTTATTTCTACAGGATGCAAGCAGGGAGCTTTGTTCAGGCGAAGAAGCTTCTCCTTCTACGCTAGTTCCTGCCCAACTGGATCAGAGAGCCCGGGCATCACCTGTCGAGGGTTTCGTTACTTTGTCTCGTCCTGGTTCATCTCACCGAGCACCGCGTCCATGGTCTCAGACCAAGAGGTTCCGGAAGGC
>PMMO01000244.1 GCA_003162215.1 Ignavibacteriota bacterium | reverse complement strand
AGGTATCCGCCGAGGGACTCAAGACTCTGCGCAATCTCACGAACGTTGCGGTTGCGCGTCCCTTTGAACACCATATGCTCGAGGAAATGACTGATGCCGTTCTGTGGCTTTGCTTCGTCTCTCGAACCGACATTTGCCCAGATCCCGAGAGACACCGAACGGACGTGCGAGATGGTCTCGCTCACTACACGTATGCCGTTGTCCAGCGTGGTCTTACGGTAGTGAGCATTTTCGACCTGACGTTGTATCGAAGAAGAGGAACGTGTGACACGTGGCATGGAAAAATATACCCATTCTCGGGGGCAGAGTCAACCCGGGCCATTCCGGATTAACTCCGGAACGTATTTGATACTAGGGAGTTACGGAAGGATGGTGTCGTGGAGGAACTCCGCATCATTTCGATTGCGGTAGTCTGTTGTGACGTGAAGTCCTCTGCTTTCTTTCCGTTGCATTGCGCATTTGATCACGAGCATTGCACACAGGCCGATATTGCGCAATTCGATCAATCCCTCGGTCACCTTCGTTCGCTTGTAAAAGTCTTCGACTTCTTTCTGAATGAGCTCCAGGCGCCGGAGGGCACGACCGAGACGGAGATCCGAACGCACGATGCCGACATAATCCCACATGATTTCCTGGATCTCACGACGGTTGTGCGCAATAAGAATCCATTCCTCGCTGTTCAGGGTCCCGCTGTCATCCCAGGGAGCGACTTCGGGAACTTCCGCCGTCAGGGTCTCCCGGCCAGCAATTGAGGTACGCAATGCGCGGTCGGAGAAGACGAGAGCCTCAAGCAAAGAATTGCTCGCAAGGCGATTCGCCCCATGAACACCGGTCATGCTTACTTCTCCCGCCGCGTACAGTCCATCGACATTCGTCCGGCCATCAATATCGGTCACCACGCCCCCGCATGAATAGTGGGCAGCAGGAACAACCGGAATGGGTTCGGCGGTAATATCCAGCTTGAATTTTGTCAGACATGTGGAGTAGATGTACGGGAAGTGTTCACGCACAGCGTCCGGCGACAGATGGCGGAGGTCCAGCAACACATATTCATCCCCTCGTCTCTTCAACTCGGTGTCAATAGCATAGGCAACAATATCGCGTGGGGCGAGTTCCTTGCGCGGATCGTACGCATGCATGAATTCCTCGCCATTGCGTGTCCGCAGGATTGCGCCGAATCCGCGGACTGCCTCGGAGATCAGGAATGAAGGTGAACCCGAATTGAACAGCGTTGTAGGATGGAACTGGATGAACTCCATATTGCCGATCTTTGCTCCGGCCCGGTAGGCCATTGCCACTCCGTCGCCGGTGGCGATAGGAGGATTTGTCGTATGGAGGTAGACCTGCCCCAGCCCACCAGTGGCAAGGAGCACGACAGGGGCAAGGAACGTCTCCACGAGCCTCGCATGGCTGTCAAGCACATAAGCGCCCCAGCAATGGACGCGCGATGAATCCACGGACCGGCGGGAGACCAGGTGATGTTCGGTAATGAGCTCCAGCGCGACATGGTTCTCGAACATCTGAATAGTTGGAGCGGCGGCCACAGCGGCAAGGAGCGCCCGTTCGATCTCGTGGCCCGTAAGATCGTGTGCATGGACAATTCTGTTGGTGGAATGTCCGCCCTCGCGTCCGAGGTCGAGCGCGCCGTCTTTGTATGTGAATTTCGCGCCAATCGCAATCAAATCGCGGAGCCGTTCCGGTCCCTCCTGCACCATGATCCTCACGGCATCTTCATGGCTTAATCCGACCCCTGTGGACAACGTATCACGGACGTGCATCTCGAATGAATCGACCTTCGACATGACGGCCGCGACCCCACCCTGTGCATAATTCGTATTCGACTCCGCCTTTTCCTTCTTTGTCACCACGGCGACCGTACCGAACTGCGACGCCTTGACGGCATACGAGAGTCCGGCAATGCCGGTCCCGACGACGAGGAAATCAAAATGATGTGTCATGGAGAATCGCGGAGAATGAGAAAAAAAGGGCGGCCGCCGCAGAACGGAGCCGCCCATGGTTCATTCCGGCTGCAGGCTATTCAAAGCAATAGCTGAGTGTAACGTAGCCGAAGGTATTCACATTGTCCTGGGCACCGATCATGCCAAGGCCACGACGGAGTGCCTGCTCGCTGACGGTCGCATCCATGGCGAATCCGCCGAATTTCAGGCCGACGCCGAGTGTCATAAGGCCATTCTCGTCATTGGCAGCAGGAACGTATCCACCCATTGACACGTTGCTATAGCCAATGAGGCGGTTCGATTCGCTTGTGGCGCCGCCGTCAACCTCATTCTTGGTTCCGAGGTTCGCGAATGCCCGGTAATAACCGCCGCGAAGCGTCAGCCATTCGAGCACCGGATATTCCACACCAAGGTTGAACACCGGAAACGCGGTGATCGATGTGGTGAGAGTCGTTGTTTTGTCGGTTGGCGTTGCATTGGGGTTTGTTTCAGTCTTGTCACTCCGTGTCGCAAGGCTCAGACCCCCTGCGAGGAGGAACTCCTTCACCTTCACTTCACCGCCGACGCCGACGCTGAACGAGGTCACTTTGTTTTTCAAGGAGTATTTTGTCTCCGCTTGTCCTTCCAGACGGCCATTTTCTTTCGGCTCGACGGAATATGTGCGCAGTGCCGCATAGGGGACCAGCGTGAACCGTTTTGACATTTTATATACAAGGCGGGCATCTGCCTCGAGTTCGGTGGCCGAGGCGCCATACTCGCTTGTGCCTGTCCCGTTTCCGGTTCCACCAATGGTATACTTGTCAGTTGCGCTGTTAAAGCGTGCTGCGACCGATGCCTCAAAGGCGGAGCCACCGCCCATATCCATCCGCAAGCCGGCCCGGATGCCAAACATGTGAGCACCCAAAGAACCTTCCGAGCTATTCGTCGCGGGAGGAGCAGGGGTGTTCTTGACATCTTGATTTGTCCAGCCGTAGGAAACGCCGGCACCGATATCCAGATCGCCCAAGTCGACCGCACCCAACAGCTCGAACACTTCGATCGCACGCGGCGTTCCTCCCCCTACGGGGTTGGCCGCGGCGCGCGTGGAATGGGCAATGTAGGCGTTCAGAGGAGTCCAGAGAGTGTTCGTGACCGAAGGATCGTACGAGAGAATCGCACCCACCGATAGTCCCTTGCTGAGGGAGAAATTCGCACCACCGAATTGATTCCCGTAGATATTCTCGCCACCGTATGCATTCACGGTGCCGCCGGCGATGTCGAACCACGCATAGTCGGAATACTTCATCAAAAATGCCGGGTTGCCAAGCAACCATGTGGGGTCCATCACGATGAATGGGTTCAACGCTATGTTGCGATCGATTTTTGCCGCGCCCATAGCCAACTCGCGGGCAATACCACCGGGCTTGGCCTGGGCAAAGAGAGTTGTGCCGGCAAGCACCAGGAGCAGAAGAATGATTGTAGCTTTGCGCATCGTGTATCCTCCTTGATGTTGTTATTTGGTGCGAGAATAATCGGAGAAAATATACGATGCCCGTTTTTCAATTGCAAACCAGAACCGGGAAGTTTACGGTGCGGGAGCCATCGCACTGAGCAGGGTATCAATAAAGTGTACTTTTTCCTGGACTGCGACCGTATTTTCTTCGTTCCGTATCACGAAGTCGGCGCGGGCAACTTTCTTCGCAGCGGGAAGTTGTGCAGTCATGCGGCGGAGCACGGCATCACGCCCCACCCTGTCACGTTCCATCACGCGCCGCACGCGTGTCTCCTCGTCTGCATCGACGACGATCACCTGGTCGAGAAGCTCGTCCATCCCGCTCTCGTAAATCAGTGCGGCTTCCACAAGCACGTAGGGACGCCGTTGCCCCTGCGGCAGAGCCGTCACCCTTTTCTCGATTTCTGCTATCACGCGGGGATGCACGATGCCGTTCAGTGCACGGAGAAGAGCGTGATCGGCAAATACCCTGTCGGCCACAAATTTCCTCTCCATCGAACCGTCATCGCGGTACGCGCCGGCTCCGAGCAGGCCCGTAATTTCCCGACGGACATCCGGGTTGGTGTCCGCAATCTCCTGTGCGACAACATCAGCTTCAATCACGGTGCGCCCCAGATGCTCGAACAGAGAGCACACGAGAGATTTGCCGCTCCCGATGCCTCCGGTGACACCGACAAGCAGATGGTCCCGCTTATTTGGCATATGCTACTGACCGGTATTCGCGGATAACCGTGACTTTGATCTGGCCGGGGTATTCCATTTCGCGCTGAATCTTTTCGGAGATGTCATGCGCAAGTTGATCGGCGTGAGCGTCATCCACCCTATCCTGNNCACTTCCCTGCCGGCCTGTATGGCATAGGTCTTGGAGACGCCGCGGAACGACTGTGCAAGCTCCTCCAGTTTTTCCAGTCGTTTGACGTATCCTTCAACGGACTCTCTCCGGGCCCCCGGTCGCGCCCCGCTGATCGCATCAGCGGCCTGCACGAGAGCGGCGATAGGCGATTCCATCGGGATATCATCGTGNNTTGCCGATATCGTGGAGCAGGCCTGCCCGTTTGGCAAGCATTGAATCGAGTCGCAGCTCTGCGGCCATTGCACCGGTGAGGAACGCGACCTCAATGCTGTGCTGCAGCATATTCTGGCCGTAGCTCGAACGGTACTTCATTTTGCCGATCAGCTTCAGGAGTTCTTTGTGGGCGCCATGAAGGCCGACTTCGAGCATGGTGTTTTCGCCGACTTTGAGGATTTCTTCTTCAAGTTCGGCGCGCACTTTTTCGACGACTTCTTCGATGCGTGCTGGGTGGATGCGTCCGTCGGCGATCAGCCGCTCGAGCGCAGTGCGGGCCACTTCACGGCGGANNGCCTCGAACGCGCGGATGTTGCGCCCTTCCCGGCCGATGATTCTCCCCTTCATTTCGTCACTCTGGATATTCAGAACGCTTACGGTAGTTTCGACGGAGTGATCGGCAGCCGTGCGCTGGATCGCCTGAACGACAAGCTTCTGAGCTTCTTTCCGTGCCTCATCACGTGCGGTGTCGCGGATTTCCTTGAGCATCATGGCGGCATCGGCGCGCGCTTCGTTCGCCATATTCTCGATGAGCTGCCGCTTCGCTTCATCCCGCGTCAGGCCCGAAAGGCGTTCGAGACGGATATTTTCCTCCGCAACCATGCGTTCCAACTCCTCCTGACGCGTTTNNTCAAATTCCTTCTTCTTCTGGTACCACTCGTCTTTCACCTCGAGAAGCTTCTCCCGCTTCAGCGTATCCGCCTCTTTCGCCGCGTCGTCAAGAAGTTTCCTGGCGTTCTCTTTTGACGAGGTGACCCTAGCGGCAACCATCTTATTGGTGACCACCCAGCCAATGGAGAATCCAAGCACTGCGGCTCCCACGAGGATCACGGGCAGCCAAACACTAAGCTCCATACCACCTCCGATTGTCAAAGTCAGGTCGAAACAAAAAAAATCCGCACGACGTCAACCCTTCAGGAAGGCACATTAAAGAACCCTTCCGGTACAGTGGGTGCCAGCCGGAGCGTCTTTTACTTCCACCCTCTCGCTCGTCCCGCACAGGGCGGAAGTCATCGCAAGAAACCCGGAAATCCGGGATGAGGCATGTAATCGACGCCCGCGAGTCGGGCTCCCATGATTACACTGTTGGTTCTTTATTTGTGTAAGTGAAGCGGTTGACGGTGCGGATGTAATTCCGTACGTCAATGTCTCGACGACATTACCAAAGAACAGTTACTCGGTTTTCATACATGCATCGAGATGATCGGACATCTTCACAAGTTCATCCTCGAGCAAAGCTGCAACGGCACCCGCGCGGTCGCGTTCTTTGAAGAGATCCTCTGTAATGTTGAGCGCAGAAAGGACGGCGACAGTCAGTGTGGGTTGCTCGGGGATCTTGTCATGGATGCTGGTAATCATTTCATCCACGTACGTGGCCACCCGGCGCGTGAAGTCTTCACTCTCTCCGCGCAGCGGGTACTCCGACCCGAATATCCGAACCTTAATACTTTTTTTGTCCATGGTCATCGTCGAACGTCGTCAGCCGCATCACAAATACGCGTCGATTCTCGCAAGAAGGTCTTTGACTTTCTGTGCGAGAGCTTCGCGTTCACCATTGCCGAACGCCCTGGCCGCACCCCCCTCACGGGATGACGGCATCAACTCCAGGATCTGCTCCTTGCGCGACAGCTCATTCTGCAAATGCTGCATTTCGGTACGCAGCTGCTCCACCTGTGTGAGCAGTGCCTGCCGTTCTTCGCGCAACTGCTGGATGAGATCGCCCGCCTTCCGGACCCTTTCCCAGAGTGCCTTCAGTGCGTTCTCAACCGACCGAACATCCCCAGAAGCAACAGATGGTGTTATGCCGGATGAGTTTTCCAAGCTATCACTGTTGTTGTAGTGGCTGTTAGGTGTTATTGTACGCCGCGCAGCGTTGCTCCACACTCTTTCTCCACCTCACCGATAACGCGCTGCATTACCGCTTCGATCTCGGCATCGGTTAACGTCTTCTCCCGCGACATGAGTTCCAGTGCCAGGGCGATGCTTTTCATGCCCTCAGGGACATTCTGCCCCTGATACACATCAAACACGTCCACGGACTCCAAAAGTTCTCCCGCTGATTTCCGGATCACTTCGAGCACCGTTCCCGCGCTGGTGCCCAGAGGAACCCCGAACGCTACATCACGTCGCACCCGCGGATATCGTGGCAGCGCCCGATACTTCACCCCCCCACGCATCACGAGAGCGGAAAGTGCCATCTCTGCAACGAAGACGTCCTGCTCAATACCAAAGAACTTCAGTATGTTTGGCCTGATGATGCCGGCATAACCAGCGTAACTGCCAGCAATTTCAATAGCTAGGGTGCTTTCAGTTAAACCGCTGCCGGTAGGATAAGAAATTACACGGCATTTGTCAAGAGCAAATACTTCAAGCACCCCCTCCACGAGTCCCTTGAGGTCGTAAATATCCGCGACCCTATTCCTCCCGCTCCAATGGCCCGGAATGCCCGCTCCGGTCACTAGAAGGCCCACCCGCTCCTCTTCCAGAAAATCTTCCACGAGCTTGGGGGTCGCGGACGCGTCTTTGCAGAACACGTGCCCTATCTCGAAGAGCCGGAGATCGGGAACATTGACGTTGATGTTGCGGACTACCACATCGAGCATCCCGGGTATCAAGCTGGTGCGCAGGAATCCCATTTCCTGATTCTGCGGATTCAATATGGGGACCGGTTCGGCACCGCTCAGGCGGGCACGCTTCTCGTCGTGCATGGAATTCGTTATAACTTCATTCAACCCCTCGGCGATAAGGCGGGTTCTGACGGGGTCCGCCTGCGCAACCCGTGGGAACGGATGCACAAAATCAACGCTTGTGCGGGTCTTGTCTTCAATGTTGTTGTATCCGTACACCCGGGCAACCTCTTCAATAAGATCGATCTCCCGTTCGAGGTCGACCCGGAATGTCGGCACAGAGAATGTTACGGTGTTCTTCGTCTGTTTCACAGGCCGCAATCCCAGGAGCCGGAGCGAACGGCTCATCGCCGGGGCGGACTGGCCAATGCCGATAACGGCATTCGCGCGTGCGGGCCTGAATGGCACCAACCGCTCTTTCACTGGTTTGGGATAGACGTCGATGCTGCCTTTCAGAATCGTTCCGCCGGCCAACTCTGCAACAAGAGCAGCCGCACGCTCCAGTGCATACAAGACGCCGTTGGGGTCCGCACCGCGTTCAAACCGTTGTGAAGCATCCGTACTTATTCCCAGGGCTTTGGCTGTACGTCTGATGCTCGACGGATTCCAGTACGCACTCTCGAGAACCACATCAACGGTCGAGTCCTGAATCTCAGAGTTCTCACCGCCCATGACGCCGGCAATCGAGACGGCTTTCTTGCCATCGCACACCATGACGGCCGTCGGGGGCATGTCATGTTCCTGGCCATCCAGCGTCCGGAACCGGAGTCCCTCCCCTGCCTGCCGGATCACGAGCCGGCCATCTTCGAGCAACGCGTAGTCGAAGGCGTGCATTGGATGCCCGCACTCGAGCATGACGAAATTGGTGATATCCACGACATTATTGCGAGGACGGAATCCCGCAAGTTTCAACCAATCCTGCAGCCATCGTGGTGATGGCTTGATGGTGACCCCTCGGATCATGCGGGCTGCGAATCGTGGGCAGTTCTTCTTGTCGTCGACGTTGATGCGGAGGCGTTTGCGGATTGATTCCTTTCCTTCTTTGACGCGGATCCTGGGAATCTTTGCCGGCTTTCCTGTGAGCACCCGCACTTCCCGTGCGAAACCGATATGGCTCAGCCAATCGGGGCGGTTAGGAGTAATTTCGATGTGATACACGACATCATCCACGCCAAGGTATTTCGCCAGCGGTTGTCCGACTTTCGCCTTCGGGTCCAGCACGAGAATGCCATCGGCATCTTTGCCGAGATCCAATTCAAATGCAGAGCAGATCATGCCGGATGATTCAACGCCGCGCAGCTTCACTTTCTGTAATACGAAGGGGGGGGCGTTCGGATCGTGTTGGTTCCGCGGTACCGTGGCACCGACAAGTCCGACAGCGACTTTCTGGCCTGCAGCGACGTTGGGAGCGCCACAGACGATCTGGAGTTGTTCCTTGCCGATATTCACGCGGCACACTGTCAGGCGATCCGCATTCGGATGACGCTGCGCTTCGAGCACTTCGCCGACCACGAAACCCTGATACTTGTCGCCGAGGTTCGTTATTGCCTCGAATTCGAGGCCGAGCATGGTCAACCGGTCCGCCAGCTCCTGCGGAGCAAAGGGGATGTCGGTATATTTTTTGAGCCAACTGTGAACGATGCGCATAGTCAGAACTGATTCAGGAATCGCAAGTCGTTTTCAAAGAAGAGCCGGATATCATCAATGCCATAGCGCAGCAGGGCGATGCGTTCGATGCCCATGCCGAATGCGTACCCGGTGTATTTTTCGGAATCATATCCCACGGAGCGGAAGACATTGGGGTCAACCATGCCGCAACCGAGGATTTCCAGCCAGCCACCCTGCTTGCACAACCGGCATCCCTTCCCGCCGCACACAAAGCACGTAATGTAGATGTCGGCGCTCGGTTCGGTAAACGGGAAGAACGTTGGCCGGAACTTGTACTTCAGGCTGCTCCCGTAGAACTGTTTGATGAAGGAGATCAGCGTACCCTTCAAGTCGCTGAAGGTGACGCCCACGTCCACATGGAGCCCCTCAACCTGATGGAAGAGGCAGTAGCTGCGGGAGCTGATCGCTTCATTCCTGTAGACTTTTCCCGGCATGATCACGCGCACCGGAGGGGGATGCTGTTCCATCACGCGAATCTGCACAGGTGAAGTGTGCGTGCGCAGGAGCGCCTGTTTGCTGAGGAAGAATGTGTCCTGCATATCCCGCGCAGGGTGATCGGGCGCAAAATTCAATGCCCCGAAATTATGGTAATCGTCTTCAATCTCCGGCCCATCGGCGATGCCGAAGCCCATGGACACGAAGATCGCTTTGATCTCGTCGAGCACCTGTGTCAGTGGGTGCTTCGATCCGGTGAAGAGACGGCGTCCGGGCAGTGTCAGGTCGAGCGACGGCGACGGGCGGTGTTCATCTGATGCACCCGCGGATCGTTGATCGAACAGCGTCTGTATATCAGCGCGAAGTGCATTCAGGTGTTTGCCGAAGAGCGGTTTCTGATCGGCCGGCACGGTGCGGAGGGCATCGAACAGCTCGGCGATTTTCCCTTTGCGGGCAAGATAGGTGATGCGGAAGGTATCGAGCGCTGCCCTGTCGGTGGCGGCAGCCAGGTCCTCCTCCGCCTGCCGCCTCAGGGCGGCAATCTGGTCAAGCATGGGAGACCCCTGTGCAGGAAATGGAACTCTTCCTGTGCGTCGGCGTCGACGGTGAGACGCATGCCGTGCACAGGAAGAGCATGAAGATTCAGGAGAGGGCGAATTTCACCACTTCGGCGAATGCCGCGGCGTTGCTTACCGCGAGATCGGCCAGAATCTTCCGGTTGATGCCGACTTCTTTCTTGTTGAGCCCCGAAATGATCCGGGAGTATGTTGTTCCGTTCAGCCTGGCCGCCGCATTGATGCGGACAATCCAGAGCTGGCGAAAGGTCCGTTTCTTCGTCTTGCGATCACGGTAGGCGTGCTGCAGGCCCTTGTCGATGTGATGCTTTGCGACGGTGAGGACCTTGCTTCTCGCACCCCAGTAGCCTTTCGCTTGACTGAGAATCCTTTTGCGACGGCGGTGGGAGGCAACTTTGTTTTGCGATCGTGGCATAGTTGCGCTTGATCCTTGATGTGTGAGTAAGTAACCTGCGTGAAGCTGCTGTCGTCCGGGGTCACACCTCAGACATGCAGCATTCTCCGCACGGCGTGTTCATCCTGCTTTGCTACAAGATGATCAGCGCGGAGCTTGCGCTTCCGCTTGCGGCTCTTGGAGGTCAGGATGTGGCTGCGATATGCCGCAGCACGCTTGATTTTGCCCGACGCAGTCAGCGTGAACCGTTTTTTTGCGCTGCTGCGCGTCTTGCCCTTGGGCATGATAGCATCCTTTCGTTACGTTGCGCTACTTTCCGGCGCTGGCGCGCCGGCGGCCGCCACCGGTGTCGTGTCGGCCTTTTCCTGTTTCGTCTCTGGTTTCTTCTTTTTGTCAGGCACAAGGATCGTGATCATGCTCCGGCCTTCCATGTGCGCAGACTGATCGACTTTCGAGCACTCAGTGAGCGACTCCACCAACCGGGAGAGCAGCACCTCCCCCTTTTCCTTATAGGTGATCTCCCGGCCTTTGAAAACCACAGTCGCCTTGACCTTGTGCCCCTCTGCGAGAAACCGTTTCGCATGCCGCACTTTGAAGTCGAAATCATGAGTGTCGGTGTTCGGATGGAACCGCAGTTCCTTGAGCAGCGACACATGCTGATGCTTCTTCTGGAGTTTGTCTTTTTTCGCAAGCTCATACTTGAACTTGCCAAAGTTGATGATCTTGCAGACCGGCGGGTTGGCGTTCGGGACGATCTCGACAAGATCGGCTTCGCGCTCCCGCGCCAAACCAATGGCTGCAGCCGGACTCATGACGCCGAGCTGGCCGCCATGCTGATCAATGACCCGTACCTCGGGGACACGGATTTCGTCATTGGTACGAGGGCGTTTCTCCTTGCTAATGGATGCGCCTCCTAGGAAGTGAGTGATTTATCGTGAATCATTTGCTGAAGCTGAGTGATCAGTTCAACGGTGGGCACCGCTCCCTGGTCGCCGAGCCGGTGCCGTCGGACGGCAACGGTGCCATTCAGACGTTCTTTCTCTCCAACCACAAGCATGTACGGAACTTTCTTTGTCTCCGATTCCCTGATCTTATATCCGACCTTCTCATTTCGGTCGTCGATCTCCGCTCGGATGCCGGAAGCGACCAGCTCCTGCAACACCTCTTTCGCATACGGCAGTTGCACGTCGGTGATCGGCATAACGACCGCCTGCACCGGCGCAAGCCAGAGCGGAAACTCTCCCGCATAGTGCTCAATCAGGATGCCGATGAAGCGTTCGAGCGACCCGAACGGCGCCCGGTGAATGATGACGGGCCGGTGCTTCTTCCCGTCACTCCCCATATATTCGAGGTTGAAGCGCTCGGGCATGACGTAGTCGACCTGTACGGTCCCGAGCTGCCAGGTCCGGCGCAGGGCATCCTGGACCATGAAATCGATCTTGGGCNNAAGTCGATCTTCGGTCCGTAGAATGCCGCTTCGCCGATCCCGATGAAATAGCTCAACTTCATTGCGTCCGCAGCGTCCTTGATGTCGCGTTCCGCCTGGATCCAGAGCTCATCCGCACCGCCGTACTTTTCTTTGTTTTTCGGATCCCGGAACGACAACCGCGTTTTGAAGTCCTTGAAGCCGAGCGATGTGAACACGAGCTGCGTCAGATCGATGACGTCACAGAGTTCGTCTTTCAACTGATCCTGGCGGACATACAGGTGTGAATCATCCTGTGTAAATGATCGCACGCGGGTCAGTCCGTTCAATTCTCCTGATTGCTCGAACCGGTAGACCGTGCCGAATTCCNNGTGATGATGCGGGCAGTTCATCGGCTTCAGCAGAAAATCCTCGCCGTCCATCAGGATAGGCGCAAACTGGCTGTCCTTGTAGTATGGATAGTGTCCGCTCTGCCGGTACAGATTCAAGTTCGCAATGTGCGGGGTGACAACCGGGAGATACCCGCGCTTGCGCTGCTCCACCCGGAGGAATGTCTCGAGGGTCTCGCGGATGATGGTGCCTTTCGGCAGCCATATGGGGAGCCCCGCACCCACGGCCGGTGTGATCAGGAACAGTTCGAGTTCGGCGCCAAGCTTCCGGTGGTCGCGACGTTTCGCTTCTTCCAGGCGATGGAGGTATTCGTCCAGTTCCTTCTGACTCGGGAACGTCACCCCGTAGATGCGCTGCAGCATCTTGTTCTTTTCGTTCCCCCGCCAGTACGCACCGGCAACGCTCAGCAGTTTGATCGCCTTGATGCGTCCGGTGGAAGGGATGTGCGGGCCGGAGCAGAGATCGGTGAAGTTGCCGCTGTGATAGAATGTGATTGCCTGGTCGCGCAGACCGTCGAGCAGTTCGATCTTGTACTGATCGCCTTTCTCCGAGAAGTACGCCACAGCGCTCCGCCATTCCCGGTTTTCACGTTTGTAGGGGGCGTCGCGCTGCGCAAACTCCCGCATCCGGTCTTCGATCTTCGCCAGATCCTCGGCTGTCAAGGAATGCTCACCGAGATCGATGTCATAGTAGAAGCCGGTTTCGATGGCAGGACCGATGCCGAACTTCGCGCCGGGGAAGAGCGATTCAATGGCCTCTGCCATCAGGTGGGCAGAGCTGTGCCAGTATGCGTGCTTTCCCTGGTCATCCTTCCATGTGAGGATGCGCACTTCCGCATCGTTCGGGATCGGGCGCGCCAGATCCCACGTATCGCCATTCACGAGTGCGGTGAGTGCCTCGCGTGCGAGTCCCTTGCTGATGCTTTCGGCGATCTGCAGGCCGGTGACGCCGCTTTCGAACGGCCGGACCGATCCATCGGGAAGTGTAATATTGATCTGGCTCATATGGATGTCAGGTATAAAAAAATCGTCCCTCCGGGGGGACGATCGTCCTCTGCGTGGGCGATACAGGAGTCGAACCTGTGACCTCTACCATGTCAAGGTAGCGCTCTAACCAACTGAGCTAACCGCCCATGGAATGTTAATATACGAAGGGGCCCAGTGAAACGCAACGCAAAAAACACGGACGCCGAGGGCAGGTTATACCGAGAGCACATTGTACCGGGGGCGGGACTTGAACCCGCACGGACCTTGCGGCCCAAAGGATTTTAAGTCCTTTGCGTCTACCAATTCCGCCACCCCGGCAGGGCGGTCTCAAGCGAAACGCCCATCGGAGATGGGCGTTGGATGCTGTTGGTTGAGAGAGGCGACGATCGGATTCGAACCGATGCATAGAGGTTTTGCAGACCTCCGCCTTAGCCACTTGGCTACGTCGCCGGGATCTTCCTCAGAAAAAAAACCCCGCCGCCTGGTGGGATTGGGGGCGGCGGGGCAATTCACACGAGGAAGTTAAGCGGAAGCGCAGGCGCGTTTGCCTCTGCTCCCTGTCCCGTTGCCACGGGACAGAGCGGGAAACGGGATTCGAACCCGCGACATCAACCTTGGCAAGGTTGCGCTCTACCAACTGAGCTANNTTTCTCTGGGGGGGTCGGGCTCTGACCCCGCCTGCATGAAGAACAGCAGGGTCTCGGGTCTGGGGTCTTGGGCAAGTCAATTGACAATGGTCAATGGACTATGGGCTATTGACCATCAAATCTGCATAAGAACAGCCAATCCCCTCTTCCCCCTCCAGGCCAAAGGCCTTCCGCAAATCGGCCATTGTCTGTTCCGCTGTACCGGGGTCTTCGTTTGTCACCTCGAATTCAAGAAACGTTCCCAGCCCCTCGACCTCGTCGATGTGAATCCGCGCCTGTGAAGCAAGAAAGAGATGGCGTCTTTTCCGGACCACGCAGGCAACCCCCAACGCTTGCGCCAGAGCCTCCNNATCCGGTAGTCGCTCCAGCGATCCCCCTTCTGGTTCGGCCGTTCATACACAATGAGCTCGGCGGCACCCGGATGGTGCTCGCGGAGCTTCATTCTACCATGGTGAATCACGAAATAGGTGTCCTCCTGGATGAGGACGCCTTGAGGCAGGGCGCCGAGCGCGCGGGCACACTCACAAGCTATCGCTCTGCTGGCAATCCGGCACTTGAGTTCAAGATTGCGGGGCACAGAAGGGTTTCAGCGGGAAATGTCGAGAATTTCGTATTTGAGTGTTCCGACGGGTACCTTGATCTCTACAGACTCCCCCTTCTTCCTTCCCAGCAGGGCTTTGCCAATTGGTGAAGTCACCGAAATCTTATGCATGTCAAAATCCGACTCCTCGGGGGAGACGAGGAGATATTCGCAGAGTTCCTGGGTCTTCAGGTCTTTTAGCTTCACCTTTGTCAAGATGTAAATCTTGTCGTTGGGGAGGTCTTTGGCTTCGATGATCTTGGCGCGTGAGAGGGCGCCTTCGATCTTGGCGATCCTCAGTTCGAGGTGTTGTTGCTCTTCCTTCGCGGCGTCGTATTCGGCATTCTCCGACAGGTCGCCGTGCCCGCGTGCTTCAGCGATTTTTTGTGCCATGGTCTTGCGACCATTGGTTTTCAAGTCCCTCAACTCCTGCTCCATCGACGACAGCTTCTCGCGTGTCAGGTAAACCGTCCCGTTAACCCCATCCCCTTGCATAAGGATTCCTCGCGCAATAAAAAACGACAAAAAGAATAGCCATCATCCGCCAGGCGAATGGTGGCTATGAACAATGATCGATTGATCACTTACAGAAGCAATGTACGATAACCCCGGGAAGAAAGTCAAGTGGAAAGTGCAATTACTCTGCTTCCCGCTGGTCCGGGTCGAGAAGGATCAGATGACCCAGCTTGTCGCGCTTGGTTTGCAGATAGCGCTCGTTATGGGGATTTGGGCCCATTTCGAGGGGGAGGCGTTCGATGATATCGAGTCCGTACCCGCCCAAGCCGACCACCTTTTTGGGATTATTCGTTAGGAGGCGGATCTTCCCCACCCCGAGGTCGCGCAGAATCTGTGCGCCGAACCCATAATCCCGCAAATCCGCCCGGAATCCTAGTTTTTCGTTGGCCTCAACGGTGTCCAGGCCTTCATCTTGAAGGCGGTAGGCTTTGAGCTTATTCACGAGGCCTATCCCCCGCCCTTCCTGCCTCATGTATACCAACACTCCGTTCCCGGCCTCATCGATCATTCTGAGCGCGGCATTGAGCTGTTCGTTGCAGTCGCACCGGGAGGAACCGAACACATCGCCGGTAAGGCATTCCGAATGAACACGCACTAGGGTCGGCGTATTCCGGTGGATCTCCCCTTTCACCAGTGCCAGATGTTCCTTCTGATCCGGGAGGCTGCAATAGAGGTGAAGGATGAACTCTCCATGGCGTGTCGGGAGTCGGGTGCTGACGAGACGCTCGACCATGTGTTCGCTGCGCATACGAAAGGCGATGAGATCCTTGACAGTGATGATGCGCATGGCGAACCGCTCTGCCAGGGCGAGCAGTTCAGGCACTCGAGCCATGGATCCATCTTCGTTCATTATCTCGCACAACACGCCGGCGGGAGTAAGCCCTGCGAGACGACAGAGATCGATCACTGCTTCCGTGTGGCCCGCGCGTCGGAGGACGCCGCCGTCAAGAGCGCGCAGAGGAAAGATGTGTCCGGGTCGCGCCAGGTCCGCCGGTGTAGTTGCGGGATTCACCAGGGCCCTCACAGTTGCCGCGCGATCTCCGGCCGACACGCCCGTGGTCGTTCCCGCGATGACATCCACCGACACCGTGAACGGCGTTTCGTGCAGCGACGTGTTCGTATCGACCATGAGTTCAAGGCCCAGAGCTCCCGCACGTTCGGCCGTCAACGGTGCGCAGATGATTCCGCGACCGTTGGTTGCAAGAAAGTTAATCACCTCGGGCGTGACGAATTCAGCCGCACACACAAAGTCGCCTTCGTTCTCGCGATCGTCATCGTCCACCGCAATCACGATCTTGCCGGAACGAAAACTTGCGAGGGCATCATCAACGGTGTCGAATCCCCTGGACACGTTCTGCCTCCTGGACAGTAGAGGTCGCCTACTTTTCGGGGGTTTCGCCCTCGCGAACCACAGCCGCAATCGCAGTGCGATCGAACTTCAGTTTCACATTTTCCGCTACCTGCACGAGTATGCTCTTCTCGTCGATACCTGCAACAGTACCGTGCATCCCGCCTGAAGTCACCACTTTATCGCCCTTCTTGACCGCATCCAGCATTTTCTGGCGATCTTTCTGCCGTTTCTGCTGGGGACGGAGTATCATGAAATAGAAGATGGCAATAATCAGCGTGAACATGATCAGCGTGCTGATCAGGCTCCCCTCGGGGCTTCCGCCTTGCGGCTGTGACATGGCAAGAAGAAAGAGTGTTTTCACGAATACCTCCAGTGCAAGTGATCAGTTATCAGTCGTAATGCTTTCATCAACTCCTTCAGCAAGCATGACAAGTGTTGCCACCTTCCATGCTGAAAAGCGGTTTTCAAGAATCGCCTCCCGTGCCGAGCGCGCGAGCCACAAATAGAACGCAAGGTTGTGTATCGAGGCCAGTTGCAGTGCGAGAATTTCGCGCGCTTTCGCAAGGTGACGCAGATACGCCCGCGTGAACGTGCGACAGGCGTAGCACGTACACCCGGCATCGATCGGCGTGAAGTCGGTTGCGTACTGTGCGTTGCGCAGGTTCATTCTGCCGTGCCGCGTGAACACCATGGCGTTGCGGCCGTTACGTGTCGGCATCACGCAATCAAACATGTCCACTCCGCGCGCAATGCTTTCCACAATATTCTCCGGCGTTCCGACACCCATCAGGTACCGTGGCTTCGCCGGGGGAAGAATCGCCGTGCACTCCTCCGTTATTTTGTACATCATTTCTGCCGGCTCGCCGACGGATAACCCGCCGATGGCATAACCGTCAAATTCCAGCGCCGCCAGTCCGCGGGCCGACTGTTCACGCAAATGCTCGTACACACTTCCCTGCACGATGCCGAAGAGTGCCTGGTCATGTGCATACAGCGGCCTCGTATCGTGCAATCGCTGCCTGCATCGTTCGGCCCACCGGAGAGTGAGTTCATGCGACTTCAACGCGTACGCTTCATCGCACGGATATGGAGCGCACTCATCCAGCACCATCATGATGTCCGAACCGAGCGCCCGCTGTATATCGACCACACTCTCGGGAGTGAAGCGATGTAACGACCCGTCGAGATGGGAGCTGAAGACCACACCATCTTCGTCAATGCCCCGGAGGTCCGAGAGACTGAAGACCTGGTACCCTCCGCTATCGGTCAGGATCGGGTGCGGCCACGCTGCAAAGCGGTGCAATCCGCCGGCCTGCTCCATGATCTCGCATCCCGGCCGGAGATACAGATGATACGTGTTCCCGAGAATAATCCGGGCACCGATTTCCTCGAGTTCACGCGGCTCGACGGCCTTGACGGTTCCCTGTGTGCCCACCGGCATGAATATAGGGGTGGGAATAGCGCCGTGGTCGGTGATGATGGTTCCTGCCCGTGCTTCACCGTCCGTATGTTGCAGAATGAATTTCAATCTACAAAATTATGAAAAACGGGAGGGAAATGCAAAAACCTCATGATTCCGGGGATGCGTCCTTTCGCCGGTTCCAGCGTGACAGGAATGACAGTACAACAACGCAGAGGATACCACCGGCAACATCGGCGACCCAATCAAATACATCCATCGTCCGCCCTGGCACAAAATGCTGGTGAAACTCATCGGTGGCACCGTACAAAGTGATAATGCCGATGGTCAGGATGGCTGCGCGAGTCCGCAGTGCGGGAGAGATTCCACCGAACCTGAGCGCCCTGTACATGAGAGCGGCAAAGACAAAGTAAATTGCCATGTGAATGAGTTTGTCATAATCAAGAATGGGCGATGCAGGGATATCCTCGGAAGGGATCGATGACGCAACGAAAATCAGCGCGGCCCAGATAACCGCAGGTAGAACCGCGCGGAACAAACGGCTGCGATGTGTCGAAGGGTTGTTCATGAAGCCAGCAACTTTAGCGCATGGGGGATGTGTGAAAGAATGTCAGTGGCAAGCATGCTCCGCTCACCAAATTCTTCGGCGGCAAGATCACCTGCTTTGCCATGGAGGAAGACGCCGGCATACGCAGCAGAGAAGCTGTCCAGATGCTGGCCCACCAGTCCCGCAATCGTTCCGCTCAGGACGTCTCCCGACCCAATTGTTGCCATGCCCGGATTGCCGGTTGAATTCACAATCACCGTCCCCTTCTCTGCGGTCACCGTCGGTGCTCCTTTCAGCACGACGATGCTGCCAAGAGCGTGTGCAGAACTCCGTACCGACTCAACCCGCAAGCGATCGTGTGCGGCGCTCTCTCCGCCGACGAGCCGCGCAAGCTCACCGGTATGCGGCGTGAGAATCGCAGGAGTCTTCCGTCGCTTGAGAATCGCCGTTACTCCGCTGATGGCATTCAGACCATCGGCGTCCAGCACGAGCGGACAGGATATTGTCGGAACGAGATCTCTCACAAGACGATCGGTCTCTTCATGGCGCGAGAGACCCGGCCCCAGAACAACGACATCGGCCCAGGGCAATTTCTTCTCAATTTCCAGGCGGGCCCCACTCCCCAGCGTCCCTGCAGATGTTTCCGGGCAGGGCAAGAGGATGACATCCGTGAGCTTTCTTACGAGGAGGCCATGGATCGATTCGGGCACGCAGAGAACGACTGCTCCGGCGCCGGTCTTCATGGCGGCGAGAGCCGCCAGCACCGGCGCGCCGGTATAGTTTCGTGAGCCGGCAATGACCAGCACCTTACCGACACTGTACTTATGTGCGTTGAACGGACGACGCGGCAGAAGCCCGGAGACGTCGTTCTCCTCAATGAGGCAGGTAGGCTGCCGGGGCGGCGTCATCGCCTCCCGCGGGATGCCGATATCTACAACGTGCACCTTCCCGCTGCACACCCGGCCTTCTCCGATATAGTGCCCGATCTTTGCTGTCCCCATCGTGACCGTGAGATGCGCTCGAACGGCGGCGCCGGAAGCTTCACCGGAACTGGCGGCGATCCCCGAAGGAATGTCCACGGCGACAATCGTGCCCGCACGCCCGTTGATCCATTCGATCACGTCGTGTGCCATTCCCTTGGGCACACCGGAGAAACCTGTTCCGAAGATCGCGTCGACGACAATATCGGCATCCTCGTACGCACGAAGAGGACTCTTGCGGGAAAGGCGAACGATCCGCAGAGTACCCTTGGCGGAGCGCCGCAATTGCCGGAGCATTCGGAAGTTCGTCGCGGCATCTCCTGCCAGGGATCCGGGAGACGCAAGGAGAAGGACATCAACCCGGGCTCTCCGGTTGTGCAGGTGGCGGGCGATGACGAAACCATCACCACCGTTATTCCCTTTGCCGCAGACGACGACGACATGCTTCCCTGCCGGATCACCCGTCGCGTCGACGAGTTCGTCGGCACAGCAGCGGCCGGCATTCTCCATGAGGACAAGACCGGGGATGCGGTAACGCTCGATCGCCGTCCGATCGAAGCCCTGCATCATTTCCGCCGTTGCGAGAAGCCTCATGGCATCACCCGGATCAGAAGAATCGTGAAGTTACGTCAATGATGGTCGAAGGAAACAAACCGAGGTAGATGAGCGCAATGATGGAAATACCGAGGGCGAGCACACCGGGGGAGGAGAGTGTTACCAGGCGGGGTTCGCTTTCCGGTGTGAAATACATCATCACTACAAGACGGAGATAGTAGTACGCCGAGACGACGCTCATGATTACACCGACGATGGCGAGCCAGGTGTAGCCGGCCTGGATGGCCCCGACGAACACATAGTATTTGCCGAAGAATCCTGCAAAAGGCGGAATCCCGGTCAGCGAGAACATGAAGACCGCCATCATGAAGGCGAGGAGTGGAGTTCGCTTTCCGAGTCCCGCGCAATCTTCGAAACTGAGATTCTCTCCCCCGTCCTTCTCGAGCATTCCCAGAACGCCGAACGCTCCGATATTCATCAAGGTATAGGCCAGGATGTAGAACAGCACTCCGTTGCCGCCCGGAGCGTTTGCCGCCACGACACCCACAAGAATATAGCCGGCATGCGCGATGCTGGAATACGCGAGCATGCGCTTGATGCTTGTTTGGGCTATTGCAGCGATGTTACCGAGGATCATGGAAGCAGCCGCGACCAACGCCAGGATCTCGCGCACGACTCCAGCGCTCCACAACACCGTCGGCGCAAAGATAATGAGAAATACCGCGAACGCTGCAGCTTTGCCGCCGGTGGCCATGAACCCGCTGACAGGTGTCGGCGCGCCCTCGTACACATCAGGGGCCCACATGTGAAAAGGGACTGCCGCGATCTTGAACATCAGGCCGGTGAGCAGCATCCCAAGGCCGACGGTGAAGATGGGCGTTCCGACAAGTCCCGGTACCTTTTGTCTGATGGTCGCGATGTTTGTAGTTCCGGTTGTCCCGTAGATCAGAGCGATCCCATACAGCAGAAAGCCGGTAGCGAATGCGCCGAGGAGGAAGTACTTCAAGCCCGCTTCATTGCTCGTGGCCCGGTTGCGTGCGAACGCCGCGAGCACATAGAACGGGATAGACATCGTCTCCAGCCCGAGGAAAAAGACGACCAGGTCATTTGCCGCTCCCATGAGCATCATGCCGAAGACGGCGATCAAGAGCAGGGCATAGTACTCGCCGCGCAGAGTCTTTGTTTTTTTGAGATATGCCGATGACAGCAGAACGCTCAACGCACCGGCGATACTGAAGACCAGCGCGCAGTAGGAGGCAAACCCGCCGGTGTGTACGGTGCCGCCAAATGCGAGCCCGCTCCATCCGGTGGTCAGAGCCGCAACGGCACCGGCGGCGAGAAATCCGGCAAGGGCGAGCCAGCGGTTCACCGGTTCCCCGTTGCGCAGAATGCTCTCGACTATCAATACCACCAGTGCAGCGATGAACATCACGCTGATCGGTCCGGCTGCAACGATGTCGGCAAATGTCACTGGAATACCCATGGACGCTCGATCACCTATAAAGAAAGGACATCAAAGAAACAACCACCAGATGACAACGAACACCGGCAACAACACCGGAACGGTATACAGGGCAATATATCCAAAGAAACTCGGACACCGCACACCTGACTGCTCGGCGATGGATTTGACCATGAAGTTTGGTCCGTTGCCGATATAGCTGCATGCGCCGAAGAACACCGCACCCAACGAGATCGCCTGAATGTGCAGCGGGTGATTTGCAAGCAATGCGTTCACCATAATCTGATCAACGGGGACATTCCCTGCGGCGACAAGATCATAATGATATCGTACCAGCGATTCGTACGTTGCGCGAATCGCCGCAGCATGTTCGCCTGTGAGCCCGGCGAGGGCTGCGCCCTTTGTGGCAATAATCTGCTGAACGCCGGCGACCAGCTCCGGCCCCACATGCAATCCGATTGCCGCACTCAGAAAGTTCAGGTAGGTCGGAGCATTGTCAAGAAAGGCCGAGAGAGACCCGGAGGCGAAATAGAACTGACCGGCACTCACGATCCCCAGCGACGCTGCATTCAACTCGAGCCAATCCAGTGCTGGAATCATCGTGGCGAATATCCCCGCGAACAGAATCGCCACTTCCTTGATAGGGATGAAATTGAAGTCGTTCTTCCTATGGATCTCATGTTTCGTTGTCACATACGATCCGACCGCCGCCAGCACCATGAGAACCTCCCGCACGAACGGCGGGTCGGTGATGAAAACTGCGACAAGGATCAGTAACAGGAAGAATACATTGTGGACCCCTGAGGCAGCGCTTTCCTCATGCGCACCTTCAGCACCATGCCGTTCGGCCGCCGTCAGCCCGCGGTAACTGAGGGTATCCATCACGAAGAAGACAGCCAGAACCAGCCCCATGGCGATCACCCAGGGAAACCAGGACCGCTCAAGAACCCAGAAGAACGGCACTCCCTTCAGATAGCCGAGGAACAACGGAGGATCGCCGATTGGTGTCAGTGCCCCGCCCATGTTGCTTATGACAAAAATGAAAAACACCACATGAAACGGACGAACGCGATACCGGTTGACGCGAAGATAGGGCCTGATGAGGATCATCGACGCACCCGTCGTGCCCACGATATTTGCGATGACGCCGCCGATCGCGAGGAGAGAGACGTTTGCCAGAGGGCGNNGTACTCTATGAGCGTAGACAACAACCGTTCAGGATGCCGGAGCCCGAAGATGTAATACAGGATGACAACGGCCCCCAACCCGAATGCAACGAATGGATAGTTGCGCTCCCACCAATGACGATTGATGAACGGTAGCACCGCGATAGCCACAAGCAGGGCGAGAAAAGGCACAACCCATCCGACCTGCACAGGCACGGCATGCACCGATTCACCGGTAAGGGACACCATCATTGCCCTCCCCTGCCTGCATCCGGTGCATGCTCGACCACTCTCGGTGCGGCGACGCCACGGCGCGCCTCTTCGAGCCGGTGCACAACGTGGCGCGCGGAAACGGCACTCTTGTCAAGGAATGTTTTGGGATACACACCGAGCCACACGATGAAGATGACCACCGGAACAAGCACAGCCCATTCGCGAACCGTGAGATCCTTGAGCGATGTGTTATCGGGGTTCTCCAGGCGGCCGAAGAAGACGCGCTGGTAGCTCCACAGAAGATACACTGCAGAGAGGATCACGCCGCTCGCCGCCACAATGGCATACCATGGACTGCCGAGCAGGTTCGACTTGAAGGCGCCAAGAAGGATCAAGAACTCGCCGACGAATCCATTCAATCCGGGAAGGCCGGCCGACGAGAGCATGACGATCATGAAGAACGCGGCAAAGACCGGCATGATCTTCGCGAGCCCGCCATAGTCCTTGATCATACGCGTGTGGCGCCGGTCGTAGATCATTCCCACAAGGAGGAAGAGAGCTCCGGTGGAAAGGCCATGGTTGATCATCTGGATGATCCCGCCCTGCATGCCTTCTTCGTTCAGCGCCACAAGACCGAGTACCACGAAACCGAGGTGGCTGACGGACGAATATGCAACAAGTTTCTTCAGGTCAGGTTGCACCATCGACACCAGTGCGCCATAAATGATTCCGATAACGGCCAGGAGCGCCACGTACGGCAGGAAGGCGAATGTCGCAGCGGGAAAGAGAGGCAGGCAGAATCGCACGATGCCGTAGGTGCCCATTTTCAGTAACACGCCTGCAAGGATCACGCTGCCCGCCGTCGGTGCCTGCACGTGAGCATCAGGGAGCCACGTGTGCAGCGGGAAGAGCGGGATTTTGATGGCAAAACTGAGTATGAAGGCCAGGAACATCCAGGTCTGAAGGCCAAAGGGAATGCCCGGCGCGATGGCATAGAGCTCCAGCAGATTGGTGGTGAACTGGCCACCCTGCAACGTCGAGGCATAGTAGCCAAGCCAGATGATGGCCACGAGCATTAACAGACTTCCCGCCATGGTATAGAGGAAAAACTTCATGGCAGCATAGATACGTTCGTGTCCGCCCCAGATGCCGATGATGAAGTACATCGGGATGAGCATGAACTCCCAGAACAGATAGAAAAGCAGAAGATCGAGCGACATGAACACTCCCAGCGTGCCGGCTTCCAGGAGCAACATGAGAGAGACGAATCCCTTGATTCTCTCCTTCACCGAATCCCAGGACGCCAGCAGTGCAATCGGGGTCAGGAATGCTGTCAGAACAACGAGCAAGAGGGAGATGCCATCGATGCCGAGATGATAGCTGACATTCAACGCGGGGATCCAGATCACTTTTTCGACGAATTGCATCTCTTCCATTGCCGGATCGAAACGGACGAAGAGCACCACCGACGCGGCGAATGCCAGGATCGAGGAGATGAGTCCAGTTGCCTTCACGGCCCGTTCGGCCGTCACGGGCAGCGCCATCACCGCCGCTGCACCTGCAAGCGGCAGAAAGAGGATCACACTCAGGAGGTAATGATCAGTCATAACCGTTCACATCAAGCTGCAAAGTGATACACATGCTCTCCAGGTTCGCGCAAAGAAATCCATACCTATGATCGACAGGGAGTCAATGGGCCAGGATCCACCCGACGATCGCCACCACGCCGAGGAGAAAGATCAGGGCGTAGCTCTGGGTCACACCTGTCTGGACCAATCGCAGTGTTCGTCCTATCGCGCCCGTCGTGCGCGCGACGGCATTCACGGTCCAGTCGATGATTCCGACATCCACGATCCGCCAGAGGAGTTTCTCGGATACGCGGGTGATGGGGGTGACCACTATGGCGTCATAGATCTCGTCGACATAGTACTTGTTGGAGAGCACAGTGTAGGCCCATTGTGCTTTCGCGCTCAGAGTCTCGGGAATATCCTTTCTCTGCAGATACCATTTCCGTGCGACGAGGATTCCTGCAAGGGCGACCCCGACCGACATCGCCATGAGCAGATACTCCAGCATATGCTGATCGCCTCCGGTGTGCGGAAGGCGGTCAAGCGCCGGTTGGAAGACCGGTTCGAGCCAATGATCGAGGGCATTCCCGCCACCGAGGCTTGCCGGAATGCCGAAGACGCCCCCGACGACAGAAAGCAGTGCCAGCACCAGCAGTGGAAGCGTCATGGTCGGCGGTGCCTCATGCGGATGCACGCTATGTGTCCAGCGGGCCTCTCCTTCGAAAGTCAGCGTCACGAGCCGGAACATATAGAAGGCCGTGAGTGCAGCGCCGGTGAATCCCATAGCCCAGAGAATCCGATGACCGCCCGAGAATGCCTGCCAGAGAATCTCGTCCTTGCTGAAGAAGCCCGAGAGCGGAAAGATCCCCGCGATGGCCACCGCACCGGCGAGGAAGGTCCAGTACGTCACGGGCATGGAGCTCTTCAATCCACCCATCTTTTGAATATTCTGTTCTTCGTGCATCGCATGAATCACCGAGCCTGCGCCCAAAAAGAGCAGCGCCTTGAAGAACGCATGGGTCAGAAGATGGAAGATGCCTGCGCTGAATGCCCCCACTCCCAGGGCGAGGAACATATAGCCGAGCTGGCTGATGGTGGAATACGCCAGCACTTTCTTGATGTCATTTTGCACAAGGCCGATCGTTGCGGCAAAGAGCGCGGTGCACGCGCCGATGATCGCGACCACGTGCATTGACACGGGCGCAAGGGCGTAGAGCACCGAGCACCGCGCGACCATATAGACGCCGGCCGTTACCATCGTCGCGGCATGGATCAACGCACTCACAGGTGTGGGACCGGCCATCGCATCAGGGAGCCAGACGAACAGCGGGATTTGCGCTGACTTTCCTGTCGCCCCAAGGAACAGGGCGAGTGTGATCGCAACGATCACCGGAGATCCGACAGCAAATTGCCCGGCCTGACCGAACACCGTTTGGAACTGCAGGGATCCGAATGTTTTGAAAATGAGGAACATGCCGATGAGGAAGCCGAAATCGCCAATGCGATTAACGATGAACGCCTTCTTCGCCGCATCGCCGGTGGTGCCTTTCTCGAAATTGCGATCGTACCAGAACCCGATCAGCAGGTACGAGCAGAGGCCGACACCTTCCCATCCGAGAAAGAGCAAAAGGAAGTTGTCTGCCATGACCAGATTGAGCATGGCAAACACAAAGAGATTCAGATATGCAAAAAACCGCCAGAAGCCGGGGTCGCCATGCATGTAGCCGATCGCGTAGACGTGAATGAGGAAACCCACGCCGGTGACAATGAGCAGCATAGTGACGGAAAGAGGATCGATCTGATAGGCCACGGCGGTCTGCAGGCTGCCTGCGCCGATCCAGGAGAAGAGCGTGATGACACGCGTACGGGCCTCCGCAGGAAGCGAGAGCAGTTCGTTCAGCACCATGCAGCCGATGACAAACCCTGCGCCCACCGTGGCGCTGCCGATTGCGCCGATGAGACCCTCTTTTTTCAGATACTTGCCGGCGAGACCATTGATAAGGAACCCGATCAGCGGGAGTGCGACGGCAACGGGGACAAGCGTAGCGGTGGTCATCACCACTTCAGGATATTCATTTCGTCGATGTTCACTGTTTGTTTGTTGCGGTAGAGGGAGATCACAATTGCCAGTCCGACCGCTGCTTCGGCAGCCGCCACCGCTATAACGAAAAAGACGAGCGCTTGACCGGTGATGTCTCCGAGGAAGGATGAGTAGGCGACCAGCGTCAGATTGACCGAGTTCAGCATGAGCTCCACGCTCATGAAGACAACAATGACGTTACGGCGCGAGAGGACACCGATCACGCCGATGGCGAAGAGGACAGCGCTCAGGCCCAGGTAGTACGGCAGTGGAACGGACATGCGAGAGCTCAGGGAGTGTGTTTCTTTGCAAGAATGAGAGCGCCGATGACGGCAGCAAACAAGAGCATTCCCGTCGCCTGCAACGGCAGCAGGAAACGGCTGAACAGCGCCAACCCCATGCTCTCTACCGTGCCGATACTTGCTGCATTGGGGTGCATGGTCTGCAGGCCGTCGGTGACGTGTGTTTCCAGGAACAGGTACAACATTTCCAGCGCAAACACGAGCACGACGACGGCAGCCAGCAGTGTCCGCATCCCGAACCGCTCGGTCAATTTTTCCTCATTCCCAAGGTTCAGGAGCATGATAACAAAGACGACAAGCACCATGATGGCACCCGCGTACACGGCAATTTCCAGCACGGCGAGCAGCTGTGCCCGTAAGAGCAGGTATAAGCCGGCAAGACAGAAAAAATTGCCGATGAGACTGATTGCGCTCATCACAGGGTTGCGCTGCAGAACCATTGCAGCAGCAGTGGTCACCGCGACGGCAGCCAGGAAAACAAACACCAGCAATTCAGTAATCACGCGAGAGTCCTTTTCGAGAAGACAACGCGGTTCATCAATTTGTCAACATACAAGAATTCTCCAAGAGAAGCAAAGCACACTGCCGCTTTCACCGGGGGCGCCGCAGCCGGTCATCGGAAGTAATAATGAAATGCCAACTGGGGCAACGGCAACACCGTCCCGTCGTCGAAATACGTAAACAGCAGTTCCAGTGTCGTGTGGATTCCCGAGCTGGCATACAGTTCGCCACCCATTCCGAAGCCGAGCCGACCCGGTCCTTCCATGTCGTTGTGACTGGCCCTGCCCGAATAGAAGTAGGAGGCGCCTCCTGCGGCAAAGACGCGTACAACTCCGGTCCGCGAAAGGTCCACCTGAACCTCCGCGCCGATCGAGTACGACATCCGGTCATCCACCTTGACGATGCCGCCAATGACCTGATAGCTCACAATAGATGGCAGGTGGTAACGGAAGCTCAGGCCGAGCCCCGAGGCCGGACCACCCGCGAATCCAATGCCGAATACGCTCCTTTTCATGTCGGCAGCACCGTCACGTTCAGGCACGACAACCTGTGCGAGTGAAGAACTCACGGCCAGAACCATGGCCAACGTCAGCAGAAGCGAGGTGTTCATCGGCGTCATCCGTTTTTTATCCATCGGAAGATCTCCTTGAGTTTCGGGCTTTTACCCGTCGAGAGGATGCCAATTCTGAAGATCCTCCCGGCAGCCACCATGGCACCGGCAATCGAGATGAGCATGATGACGATCGTCAGCAGTATTTCCCAGAGCATGGGCATCTGAATGGGGATGCGCATTGCCATCATGGTCGGCGTGAGAAATGGAATATAAGTGAGGATTTTGATCCATGTTGCGTTCGGGTCTTTCATTGCCGGCAGAGCGAGGACGATGGGAAGAATGAGCACCAGCACGAGGTATGAGGTGATTTGCTGGGCTTCCTGCTCGGTGTTGAGCGGCGATCCCGCGGCAATGAAGATGGCGGCATAGAACAAATACCCGAGAATGAAGTAGACGACCAGCAGGAGCGCATGGCCCGGATCGATGAGTTGCATGCCGAACTGCAGTGACGCGGCAACGCCAATGAGAGCCCAGAAGGCCATCTGCGTCAGGCCGAGTCCGCTGAGCCCCAGAACTTTGCCGGCCATCAGCTCGGTCGGGGAACAGGACGAAACCAGCACTTCAACAATCCGGTTCGATTTTTCCTCGATCACGCTGCGGACGAGCATTTGTCCCGATGTGACAATCAAGAGGAACAGCATCATGAGGAACACATACGCAGAGAGAAACACGCGTTCAAAGCCGGCATTTTCTTTCTCCCCCTTTGCCGAGAGTTTCACGCTGCGGACATCCATTTTCACCGCGATCTGGCGGAGTACTGCGGGATCGAGGCCGAGGGCCTGCACGCGCTGCTCTGCGACGATGGTCTTGAGCACCTCTTCGATGCGTGCAGGAAGGGCAAAATCGCCGACAGTCTTCGAGCGATACTCGATCAGGGAATCACGCCCGCTTCCTTGAAAGAAGAAATAGCCATCGATCTGATCAGAGGCGACCCGCCGGTTCGCGTCGGCAACAGCGTCGTCAACATTGATCCCTGTACCCACGGCAAGCGGAAGCACGATATAGTTCGGCTGCCTGTTCTTGAGAAGGTACCGCGTCTGCATCCGGTGGGTGAATGGTTCGATGATTGTGCCGCCGGGATCGATCACGCCGATGATACGGCTGTGTTCATCTTCCTGCGACACAAACAACGTCGGCAGAACGCCCATCCCGATCATGATCAGTGGTGTGAGCAGCAACCCCACGAGGAAGATCTTGCTCTTGACCTTCTCCATGTACTCCCAGCGCGCGATTACGAGGATCTTTGTCATGCGACCCCCTCCTTTCCCTTCGGCGCGGTTTCAAGGCCGCCCACCGTTTGAAGGAAGATGGCGTGTAGTGATGGTTCGAGGAGTTCGACCTTGCGCAGATCCAGGTGCGGGTTGATGAGTGTGATGACGTCGCGCGGCGTGACGCCCGGCATGAGTTCCATTTCGGCGCTGTGTTCATAGAGCATCACATTCTGCACACCCGCCAGCGTGTTGAGGATTGTTCCATCACCGTCAAAATCCACATGCAGCGAATTTCTTCCATACCGCTTCTTCACATCGCGCACGGTTCCGCCGAGCACGACGCGCCCTTTGTTGATAAGGCAGAGCGCATCGCTCAATCGTTCCGCCTGATCCATCTGATGTGTCGAGAAGATGATCGATTTCCCCTTTTGCTTCAGATCGAGCAGGATATCTTTGAAAATGTTCTGGTTGACGGGGTCGAGACCCGACAATGGTTCATCAAGCACGAGGATGGCGGGGTCATGCAGCACCGCCCCGATGAACTGGACTTTCTGTTGATTTCCTTTGGAGAGCTCTTCGACTTTGCGTTGCGCGGCATCCCGCAAGCCAAGCCGCTCGAGCCAGGTCATCACTGCAACCCTGGCCTTTGACCGCTGCAAGCCACGGAGTTCAGCCAGGTAGAGGAGCGTATCGATAAGCCGGCTTTTCTTGTAGAGCCCGCGCTCCTCCGGCAGATAGCCGAGGATGTCACGCGTTGCTTTGGTGAAGCTGGCTCCGTTGTATGTTACCGTGCCGCTGTCCGGTTCAAGGATGCGCAAAATCATCCGGATCGTTGTGGTCTTCCCGGCCCCATTAGGTCCGATAAGCCCGAAGATCGATCCTCCGGGAACGTCGAACGACACGCCATCCACCGCGAGAACAGAGGTGAACTGTTTTCTCAGTTGTTGAACAGAGAGCATGGAGTCACCTTAGGGAGTCAATCGATAGATCATTCGGGGAAAGGGGATTGCTTCGCGCAGGTGTTCAAGTCCGCATATCCATGATACCGTACGTTCGACGCCGAGTCCAAACCCGGCATGGGGCACGCTGCCGAACCGGCGGAGGTCGAGATACCAATCAAAGGACGCCTGGGGGAGGTTGTGTTCCTTGATCCGCGCGATCAGTATATCGTAGTCATCCTCACGCTGGCTTCCGCCGATGATCTCACCATATCCCTCGGGGGCCAGCACGTCGACCGCGAGGGCGACTTTGGGATTCTCCGGGTCGCGCTTCATGTAGAACGCCTTCACCTCGGACGGATACCGGTGTACCATGACGGGGCGATCGAACTGCTCGGAGACCACGGTTTCATCGGTGCCGCCCAGGTCATTTCCCCACTCGAACGGGATGCCCTTCTTGTGGAGAATGTCGACTGCCTCATCATACGAAATGCGCGGGAAGGGGCGCCTCACCTTCTCGAGTTTCGAAGTGTCCCTCTCCAGCATCTTCAACTCCGGCGCGCGGTTTTTGAGGACGGTTTGCACGATGTGTTCGAGGAATTCCTCCGCGAGATCCATGTTGTCGTTCAGATCGTTGAAGGCCACTTCGGGTTCAACCATCCAGAATTCTGTGAGATGGCGGCGGGTTTTTGATTTCTCTGCGCGGAATGTCGGCCCGAACACGTACACCTTTCCGAGCGCCATTGCACCTGCCTCACCGTACAGCTGACCGGACTGCGTGAGGTACGCTTTCCCCAGGTCGAAGTAGTTCGTTTCGAACAATGTCGACGTACCCTCGCAGGCCGCCGGGGTGAAAATCGGCGCATCCATCAGCACGAATCCCCTGCTATCGAAGAAATCGCGGATTGAACGGATGACCTCATGCCGAACGCGAAGAATCGCATGCTGCCGGCTCGAACGGAGCCAGAGGTGGCGGCGATCCATCAGGAAATCGATGCCATGCTCTTTCGGTGTTATGGGATACTCATGGGCGATGTGGATGATTTGAATATCCGTCACATCCAGTTCGAAACCACCCGGGGCACGCTGCTCCTGACGGACCTTCCCGGTCATTGAGAAAGAGGATTCCTGGGTGAGCTGGTCAAAGCGGTTAAAGACATCTTCGGAGACTGCTGTTTTTGCCACGACCCCCTGCACCAGGCCGGAGCCATCGCGCATGACGAGAAACCGGATCTTACCGCTCGAGCGCTTGTTGTACAGCCAGCCATGGAGCGTGATCGTTTCACCGATATGGTGCTGCAGCTCTTCGATGCAAATGCGTTTCATAGGATCGCCTTTGAACGACACGGAGGAAAAATGCGGAAAGCAAGCCTAAGATACGCAATAATTGCGACAGTGGCAATCAACTCATCGCCAGCATCCGTTGGATCGGGGCAAGGGCGCGCTCACGCAAACCGGGATCAAGTTCAATGACCGGCGAACGCTTCTTCATGCAGAGATAGAGCTTTTCAAGCGTGTTCAGCTTCATGTAGGGGCAGTCGTTGCAGGCACAGTTTGCTTCCGGGGGCGCGGGGATGAACTCTTTGTCCGGCGCTTCCTTCTGCATCTGGTGCAGGATCCCCGACTCGGTCGCTACGATGAACTTCTTCGCCGGGGAGCTCTGGACGTATTTCAGCAATGCGCTCGTCGACCCGATGAAACGNNCTCAGGAAGCGTCCGAGGTTTCTATCGGGAGCAAAAAAAATCGGCTTGTCGGGAGGAATCTGATGAATGATCTTCTCGGCATTGCTGGAGGTACAGATAATGTCGCTCTCGGCCTTGACTTCTGCAGAACAGTTGATATACGTAATGGACACATGGTCCGGGTGTTGCCGGCGCATTTCGCGAAAGGCGTCAGCCGGACAGCCTTCAGCGAGCGAACAGCCCGCGTCGAGATCGGGGATGAGCACTTGCTTCATCGGGCTGAGGATTTTTGCGGTTTCCGCCATAAACAGCACACCCGCGAACACGATGACATCAGCCGTGGTAGATGCCGCACGCCTCGATAGGTCCAGACTATCCCCGATGAAATCGGCAACGTCCTGGATCTCCGGTTCCTGGTAGTAATGGGCAAGAACCACCGCATTCATCCCGCGCTTAAGCTGCGCGATCTTCATTACGAATTCGTTGTCGGCCATGTCAAACCCTTCATTCCCCTTCTTTGCTCAGTGCTCCCGGAGCATCTGCCGCGCTGCTTCCAAAACAGCTTCCACAGTGATATCTCCGATCACACCCGAGTCGCATCTTAGATAACGATTCTTCGGCCCAAGAGGTGCCCACTGGCATGGATTGGTAGGTCCGAACAACGAAAGAACTGGTGTGTCTGTGGCTGCCCCGACGTGCATCACGCCGGTGTCATTGGAAACGAGGAGATCAATCGATTGAAGAAGTGAGGCAACGTCCCTAATTGTCCTTTTTTCAACAAGATAGTATGGAACATTCAATCTATTTATAAGTTCATTAACCGGATCATCATCCATCGGTCCTTTAATGACAACAATCGTGCACCCAGAGTTCTTGAATAGTTCGGTAATGACCTGAGAAAACGAACTGGCCGGCCAACGGTTTGGGCCTTTGCCGGCTCCGGGATGAAATGCGACGACAAGTCGTGCTCCCGATCTAAGCGCGTGAGCCTCCCTTCGCCCTGCTTTTGACTCCTCAGGGAGCAGAGTGAGCTCGAGCCTGAGGTCCGGTGTAGAAAGGGAAAGGTCCCGGCAAACGTCCATGTTCCTGAGTGTCTGATGCCTATCCGGGGATGTTTGCCAGCTCAGTTGGACGGGGTGAGTGTAGAGGAATGCCCCTGGATTCTCTTTGCCATCGAGCTCGCCCGGACCAATACGCCAGCGGGCCCCTGAAAGAAACGCCAGCATGTCGCTTGTGAACGACATGGAGACCGTCGCGGGAACGATTGCCAGGTCAAATTTGAACTCCCGAAGCATCCGGACAAACGCGCGCAAGGCTCGCGCCTTGATCCGGCCTTCAGCGAGGAATTCCCGTTTGTCATAGTTCACCACCCGGTCCAGCAGGCGGTGGTGGAGCATGACAGCATTATTGACCGGGCTTGTCAGCAGGACAAGCTTGGAGCCGGGGAACCTGGCGCGAAGTGCACGAAGCAGAGGGACAACACAGAGCATATCCCCCAGCTGGTTATGCTGGCGAACGATGAGTATACTCTTGACCTGGGTTGCGTCGATCGNNGATCGGGGTGTTCCTGCGCGTACGCACAACCGCCCGGGCGAGCGCAACGGCCAGCTTCTTGAGCCACCGTTCGCCCCGATCAGCCAGAATGGAGAATGGCATTTCTACGATTCTTTTGGCGGGTTCGGCGGAGTTTTCGAAGATGGCGTAAGGTCTTCGAATTCGGCATCCTTGATGTTATTGCGCGAGAAGTCATCGGGACCTCGGCGTTGGGAGGGATTCCCTTCAGACCCGCCGCCGGACTGTTGTGCATCTGATCTGCGCTTGACCTTCATGAAGACACTCACCATCCGCATTACGAGCCAACCAATCACAAAGACGAGGAATAAGCGTAACAGCGACATA
>PMMO01000238.1 GCA_003162215.1 Ignavibacteriota bacterium | reverse complement strand
ACGCCTTGGGGTCTTCCAGAACTTCTTTGGTCACGGTCATCTGACTGACCTTCGACCGGGCTTCGGCGACACCGATGAACACCGTTTGCTCCTGTGTGGCGTATCCCTTGACTGTGCTTACCAGATTCGGAATGAGGTCCAGCCGCCGCTGATACTGCGCCTCGACATCACTCCACGATTTGCGGACCGTTTCATCCTGTGTCACAAGATTATTGTAGATCCCCAGACCCCAGAGGAAAATGCTGCCTATAACAACGGCGAGGACGATGAGCACAGCAGCAGAGATCATACAGCCTTTTGATTTCATGACGACTCCTTGTTGTTACGGTATGGTGTTTGGAAAACTCTTTGACAGCCGCTGCACCCTTTCCCACACACGCAAGGAATCCCCTGCCGTCAACTCCGCGAGGTGCCAGTTCCGCACTCCCACCGGGATGAGCCGGTAGGTTGTATCTCGACCACTCAAGGTAATTTCGAATACTCCGGTGTCATACGTACTTCTACTGTTGCCGCCGAAAACGAAGTTCCCCAACGAATACACGATGACACCCGAACGATAGCGCTCAACGCCCTGCAGGACGTGGGGATGATGCCCGATCACCGCGTCAACTCCAGCATCGATCAGAGAATGAGCAAACCAGCGTTGGGAGGCATCCGGGACTTCAGCTTCTTCGGTGCCCCAATGGAGAATAACTACAATATACGTTGCTCCTTCGACTCTTGCCAATTTGATGTCACGGATTATGAGGCGCAGGTCGCGCGTCGCCACCCCCCCGGTGTTTCGACCAGCAGCCGGCGCTTCCCGTCCCCCATAGTACCCGAACACCGCAACTTTCTGGCGGCCCTTGAGGAAAGTGTAGGGGGTGTGGGCATCAGCCCACACCCTTCCTGCACCAATGTACCGGATTCCTGCCGAATCCAGCCAGCGGAAGGTGTCTTCCAACCCCTCACTCCCATAGTCAAACACATGATTGTTGGCAAGGCTGACCGTGGATATGCCCGCGGCCTTGAGACCCTGCAGAAATCGCGGGTGCATTCTGAAATTGAACGTTTTTGGGGTTTTCGTGCCCCTCGCAGTCACTGGATTTTCCAGGTTCACAATTGAAACGTCCGAATTCTGGAAAAGCGTGAACCCGTGAAAAGCCAGGCCCACATCGGCCCCGGCAACGCGCTCATAGTGTCCGCCAAGAAGAACATCGCCGGCAAACCTGAGGACGATTTTGGAGGAATCCGTGGACTGTGACGCAGCCGGAAAAAGGACAATAGTATTGCACACAAGCAAAAGAGAGAGAACGCAAGCATTCTTACGTGTCATGTCGGATGCGGGATGCGTGTCTGACATTGATGTCTAAAAAAAAAGGAAGCCCCGGAGGGCTTCCTGTTTGGCTACACTGGTACAACTAGTTGATCGCAAACTTGTAGGCGGCACGGATACCAAGGTTTCCGCTGCTGTTCCCTGTCGTCATAATCATAAAGTACCGGGCAGAAATGTCGATGGCACCCTTTGCACCGGCCGGGATATCCACACCAACTGACGGAGAAATTGCGAAATCTGTCGAGGATCCTGAGACGGAGTAGGAGCCGAATCCTGGAGCCGTACCGCTAGAAGAGAAAGATCCGAACATGAACCCGAGTTCAAAGTGTCCGTAGGCACGAACCTTTCCTTCAGGCATAAAGAAGTACTTGGCACCCACGAGGAAAGGAACCCCACCATAAGAGGCAGAAATGCCAGAAGGAGCATTTTTGACGCTCCACGTCAGGTATCCGGCTTTCCCGGTCAAAGCCAACATCGGCGTCAGCGAGTAATCGAACTGCGCGGTGCCGCCGAAACCAATATTGTAACCATCGCCGAACGTGCCCATCGGGAGCATCACATCAGGTCCAACGCTCACAGCCATCTTCCCCTGGGCCGATGCACTGACCGACATCATCATAACAAGCGCCATTACCATGGCAACGAGTGCAAGTTTCTTCATTTTCCAGCTCCATGTATTGTATGTTAAAGTGAACTAAGAAGGCCCCCTCGGTAACTGATACAATGTAATGAACCTTCGGGACTCAGTCAAGTTTCCGTTCTTCCTGCTATCTCAAAAAACCCTGTATTCCCACAGGTTTTTCAACCCTCTCAAATATTCTGCTCTTTGGCCCTGAGTGAATATGAAGTGAGTTGGAACGTCTAGAATCTCGCTCCAACCGTAATCGGGAGATGGCTCCTGTTCTTCCCTTCAGTAAATGATGATGCAGTATTTGACCTCGAAAAACAGGGTAACCTTCGGATCACTTTATCCGCGATTAGCCTATTTCGTAGCGGAACCCACCCCGGATCAGGATGAAGAAGATTGTCGATCCGGTCGCAAAGATCGGGCCTAATTGCAGGTCAGGACCAATGTAAATGGATTTTGCGACGTTGAAGAGAACTCCGCCGCCGAATCGAATTCCGAAATATGGACCCCCCGTGACAAACATCAGGTTGATGCCGGCGTCGGCGTATGGCTTCAGCGTTGAACCCTTGACGGTGATGTAGTACTTAAAATAGTCCGCCCACTCAATCGGCGTTCCTGCTTGCGTGTTGATGTTGAATTCGGTGCCGATGGCAAACTGTTTTGAAAATACCACCTCCGCCATCGGACCGAACGTGAAACCGGCACTCGCACCCCCGAAACCACCTGTTTCTATTGACAACAGCATGTTACCGCCCACGATCCATTTCACATTCTGGGCATGTGACGCTGCAGTTGACCCGACAAGCAGAATTGCCGCCAGGCAAAGCACGGTCAATATTCGTTTCATCACAAGACCTCCAGAATGTTCGTTGGAATCATGCATAATGTATGACGAAGATTTCATTTTAGCAAGGAGCGCGCAATAATGAGCTGCTGTATCTCCGAAGTACCTTCATAGATTTCCGTTACCTTGGCATCCCTGAGATACCGTTCGACCTGGAATTCCTGAACATATCCATATCCCCCGTGAATCTGAATCGCTTCCAACGCATTTGCGACTGCCGTCCGTGATGCAAAAAGCTTTGCCATGGAAGCCTCTTTCCCGAACGGCCGTCCCTGATCCTTGAGACTTGCCGCATGGAACATTAACAGACGTGCGGCTTCCACACCCGTCGCCATCTCCGCGAGTTTCAATTGAATCGCCTGGAACTCGCCCAGGGTTTTGCCGAAGGCTTTTCGCTCGCGTGCATACTTGATGGAAGCATCAAGAGAGGCTTGTGCAATGCCGACGGCCTGTGCAGCGATCCCCACCCTTCCAGCTTCCAGGATCCTCATCGCGAATTTGAACCCTTCACCTTCTTCGCCAAGCCTGTTGGTAATGGGAATGCGGCAGTCGGAAAAAGCCAGTGCGACTGTGTCGGAACTCCGGATCCCCATCTTTTTTTCCTTCTTCGCGACGGAGAGGCCGGGCGTTCCTTTCTCCACCAGAAAAGCGCTGATGCCCTTCGTCCCCTTCGCCCGATCGGTCGCAGCCATCACGATGATCACATCGGCATTCGCACCGCTGGTGGTCCAACTCTTCATGCCGTTCAGCACGTAGGAGTCTCCGTCACGAACCGCAGTGGTGTGCTGATTCGCTGCATCGCTGCCGGCTTCAGGTTCCGAGAGGGCAAACGCCCCGAGGGCCCGTCCTGAAGAAAGTTCACGCAGGTATTTTGACTTGAGACTTTCCGTCCCTGCGGCATAGAGTCCGCCGCATGCCAGCGAGTTATGAACGGACATGATCACGGCGACCGATGCATCGACGCGCGCGATCTCCTCCATGGCGAGGATGTAGCTCACGGTGTCCAATCCGATCCCGCCCCACTGTTCGGGCACCATCATCCCCATGAATCCGAGCTTCGCAAGTTCCCGGAGTGGTTCCGCAGGAAATTCCTCAAACTCGTCTCTCCGGATGGCCCCGGGGGCGAGGTGTTCACGTGCAAACCTCCGCGCTGTCTCGCGGATCATCTCCTGAGTTTCTGTGAGAGCAAACAGCATCGGGCGTTGCTTTCAAGTATATGAGTAGAAACCTCGCCCGCTCTTCCTTCCCATCTGCCCTGCCGCAACCATACGCTTCAGGAGCGGACAGGGACGGTACTTTGGATCACCGAACCCTTCGTGAAGAACATTCATGATTGCCAGACACACATCCAGCCCTATGAAATCTGCGAGCTCCAGCGGCCCCATCGGATGCTTCATGCCGAGTTTCATCACCGTATCGATGGCCGACGGCGCCGCAACGCCCTCCATCACCGCAAACATGGCTTCGTTCAACATCGGCATCAGCAGCCTGTTGGCAACAAATCCCGGAAAATCGGCAACCTCCACCGCTGTCTTTCCAATCCGGGCACACAACTCCTTCACCACCTGCGCTGTGCTCTGTGATGTTGCCTGCCCCAGGACAATCTCCACTAGCGGCATGATCGGAACAGGATTCATGAAATGCATTCCCACCACCCGGTCGGGGTGCGATGTGGCACCGGCAATTGAGGTGATGGAAATGGATGAAGTGTTCGTGGCAAGCACGACCTCAGGACGGCAATTGGCGTCCAACTCCCGGAACAGGGCCTTCTTGATGGCGGGGTCTTCCGAGACTGCCTCAACAACGAGGTCCACCCCGGAGACAGATCCATTCACATTTGTGCCCACGCTGATGCGCGACAGCGTTTGCTCGCGGTGGGGCGCTGTGATGGTGCCCTTCTTGACCATGCGATCGAGACTTGTGCCGATTGTCGAAAGGGCGCGGTCCAGGAGAGACGGCTGGAGATCAATGAGGGAAACCGTAAATCCGTAGTGAGCGAAGAGCTGAGCGATACCACTGCCCATGGTCCCCGCACCGATCACGGCCACTTTTTCCAGAGTCATGTTCAGGATCCTGCGATTCGTTCTACGATCACCGCGCTCGCCTCCCCTCCCCCTATGCACAATGCTGCAAGCCCGCGCCGGGCATTCCGCGACTCCATCGCGTGGAGAAGAGTCACGAGAATCCGTGCCCCGCTCGCGCCGAGAGGATGCCCGAGCGCGACCGCCCCGCCATGGACATTCACTTTGTTAACATCCAGCCCCGCAATTTTGTTCACGGCAAGCGCCACTACGGCAAACGCTTCATTGATTTCAAACAAGTCGATATCCGCAGTCGTCACTCCGGCTTTCTGCACAACCTTGGAGATCACATCTGCCGGAGCCGTGGTGAACCACTCGGGGGCTTTGGCAAATGACGCCTGGGCGAGCAGGCGCGCCTGCGGCTTTACGCCGAGCGCACGGGCCTTTTCCGCGGAAAGCACAACCATCGCGGCAGCGCCATCACTGATTTTCGATGCGTTGGCGGCGGTAATCGTCCCATCATCAGTAAACGACGGCCTCAAGGTTGGTATCTTCTCGAACAACACTTTCTGGACCTCTTCGTCCTCCACGATGCGTACCGTTCCGCCCTTCTTCCCTTCCATTTCCACTGCAACTATCTCGCGCGCAAATGCACCAGACCGCTGGGCCTCCCGGGCGCGCCGATAGCTCATGATCGCAAACTCATCCTGCGCAGCTCGCGGAATGCCGCATTCACGCGCACACAGTTCTCCTGCGTTGCCCATGAGGTAGTTGTGATAGACGTCCAGAAGACCATCTTTGATGAGCGCATCCAGCATTTCCGTGTTCCCCATTCGCACCCCTGCCCGCACCTTGTCAAGCAGGAAGGGAGCGTTGGACATGCTCTCCATCCCTCCAGCCACAACAATTTCCGCATCACCGGCACGGATCGCCTGCGCCGCAAGCATCACCGCTTTCAATCCCGATCCGCACATCTTGTTGACCGTGAGACACTCTACGGATTGGGGAAGACCGCCGAACAGTGCGGCCTGACGGGCAGGCGCCTGCCCCACCCCGGCAGAAATCACGTTGCCCATGATCACCTCTTGCACCTGGCCCGGCTCGACGCCAGCGCGGCGAAGGGCTTCGCGGATCACTATCGCCCCGAGGCGGGGAGCCGGCAGCGCGCTGAGCGAACCCATGAAGCTGCCAATCGGTGTGCGGCAGGCGCCGGCAATGACGATGTCGTCCATGATGGAGTCTCCTCTTGGATAGGCGGAGTGGCTGGAGAGATGGTAGTGAATTGGATGGACAAAGGGAACAAAAAAACTCACCCCCTCGGTGCAGGGGGTGAGTTGCGCTTTGCTTGCCGGGAACCCTAGCTCCTCATCATCCCCAGGAACTAGCTGCTCATCATCCGCAGGAATTCCTTGTTCGCTTTCGTTCCGCGCATCTTCTCGAGCATGAACTCCATCCCCTCGACCGTGTTCATCTCGGCGAGAAGCTTGCGGAGAATCCAGATGCGGTTCAGATCGTCGGCATCGATAAGGAGCTCTTCCTTGCGGGTGCCGGAACGGTTGACGTCCATTGCCGGGAAGATTCGGCGGTCGCTCAACTTGCGGTCGAGCACGATTTCCATGTTGCCCGTGCCCTTGAACTCTTCGAAGATCACCTCGTCCATGCGNNGTGATGCTGTCCAGCAGGATCACCACATCGCGCTTTGCTTCCACGAGGCGTTTGGATTTCTCGAGCACCATGTCAGACACCTGTACGTGACGTTCGGGCGGCTCGTCGAATGTGGAGCTCACCACTTCCGCATTCACCGAACGCTCCATGTCAGTCACTTCCTCCGGACGCTCATCGATGAGGAGCACGATGAGTTTGACCTCGGGATGATTCCGGGTAATGCTGTTGGCGATCTTCTGGAGCATGATGGTCTTGCCGGCCTTCGGCGGCGA
>PMMO01000126.1 GCA_003162215.1 Ignavibacteriota bacterium | reverse complement strand
TTCCGTTGTACAGATCGCGATCGGCCTGAATCACCGCATTCGCTGCATCGACCGCAGTTGACCCATAGCCAAGATAGAAGATGCTCTTCAACACAAGGCGGTCGGCCACATCTCTTCCCAGGTCTTGCCGTATGCCCATCAATGCCGTAGACCACACCTGTCCTGCTAAGTGCGGGGACGGGTTTTCGAACGGATACGTGTGGGCGTCATCCACACGGCGGCCGGCCCAAAACGGGTTGTGTCCATCCCATTTATACACCCACCAGTATTGATCGTCAGCCGGTGTCCACTGATTCACTGCACGTGAATGTGATGCAGCCCAGTAGTCCGAGTAGCCCTCGCCCAGCGCTGCAGTCTCGCCGCCGCCCCAGGTAGGAGAGAAGGAATACTGGATGGCGTGACCGTATTCGTGCCAGATCACATCTGCATCTTCCGCATCATCCACCCCGCCCGTCCCGAACGAAATCCAGTTGCCGCTCGGGCTGTAGTGTGAATTGTCCTGCCCCTGAAAGCCGTGGGGGTCGATACGGATTTTCTGTAATTTGTCTGAAGTAAATCCCAGTTCGCGGAGCCGTTTGTAGGCCTGCGACACATGATAGTATGCATTGACCGCCTCGAAACCCTGCTGGCTGCGATTGAACTTGAAGCCGTCCGGTGTCGGGGACACTATCACGGAGTCAACAGGCGACTCGATGTCCATGATTGTGCAAAACGGACCGCGAAGAGAAAAATTTCCGTTTGAGAAGGTGATGGAATCGAGCGTCACAAGGCTCCGGTACGCTGACAGGGAATCGGAGTCCTGATCATTGTTGTCTGAAAACCCCGGCGCGCCATACTTCTGGTGCGCTGCGCTCAGGGGATCTGTCAGATACACGAAGCCACTGCCGTTGGCGAGCTGGTTCTCTTCGTAGTTCACGAAGAGATCGCGGGACTGGAGGATTGTGCCGTCCTGTGCATCGACCAAAACCTCCCAGTCACCGGCAGGCATTTCGCGTGTCATCGTGATGCGGTAGGCGAGGTGATACGCATTCTGTTGATCGGCAAAGATCATCAATGTGGCGGAGTCATCCTGGCCGGTGGGGCGGTCCGAAGTCTTGAGATGTTCCCGCGCGATGGCCAGTGCCTTTGCAGAGTTGAACGAGGGCGTTGTCGGCGCTTCGATTTCAGCGTGCGCATTATTGATCACCATGGTGATCTCGTTGCGCGTGTTGACGCTTACGACAACGTCGGAGCAATAGACAGGAAGCCCGTTGAACGTCTGATGGAAACGGACATGGGAACCACCCGGCACGTTCATGACGTCATCTGTGACGAGGTCGGCTTGAACGGTAGTGAGACGGAGTAATTGCTTTTGGGAAGCCAGGAACGAGCGGGCTGCGGATTCGGGCGAATGCTGTGATGTTGCGACAGAGAGATTGAACAGGGCGCGGGGTGTGCCCTTCTCATCAATTCTCATTGAACCGGCAGACTGCACGCGCGAACCGGGTTGAGCCGGCGCGGATGAGAACGCGGCTGCAGTCAGAATGATGACTGTTGCAGCGGCGAGCGCCTTCTTGTGGTGCGTGGTCATGGCGTGCAGTGTGTTTTGTCAGAGTTCGTTTGGAACTAGTGATCGAACATAGATGACGCTGGTGCGGGTGCGCGTTGTTCGATGGTGATTCAATATACCATATACCAAGCACTTAGGACAGTGTCGCCTATCACATTTTGAAGAAACTACATGGGTTCCATGTAGATATTATAAACAGCGTCCGGAAAGTGTGAACAATGAAGCCAGATGGGTGAATCGAAGAGAACCGGTCTATTTCAGCAATCCCATCTGAGAAAACGATATATCGACGAACCCGGCCTTGCGCGCAGCGTCGGCGGCTGACGAATGACGAAGTCTGTCACATGACTGTCACATGACAGACATGACAGACTATACCTGACTCTGGCGCCTAACGACTTCGAGTTCAGCGGTGAGCGTAGCGAGTCCGCTGCAACGAGGTGTTAGGTGATGGTCGCAGCCCGGCGATCTTGTAGCCACCAGATCACGAGCGCAAACAGGCCGTACGCTACGATTGCGGTCGACGCCGCAGCGCGATCGGAGCTGGGAGGCGGGCCGAAGAATAGATAGGCCTGAATGCCGAGCATGACCACTCCGAGTACGATGGTCCAGACCGAGCGACCCAGACGCCCCCGGAGATAGAACCATATCCCTCCGAATAGCAAAGCCGCCTCCAGGACGAACGCAATAGCCGGGGAGTTCCACAGTCCCAAGCCGACTTTCGCGTGGTTGTCGTACAAAGGCAGGTCAGGCGAGTGGACGATGAAATCCAGGAGCCAATGCGAGAATACAGCAAGCCCTATTACGAAGCTCGCTCGCAAACGCGACGGGCGAACGACGAAATGGTAGACGACTCCGACCGCGCAGGACCAGAAAAGGGCCGCCAGGAGACCGTGCGTGTATGGCATGTAGAAGAGGTCGAGCGGGTTAGACGCTGTGAAGCCAGGAACGATGCGGACCTTCTCGATCCCCAGGAGAATGAAGGGGGCCCACAGAATATCGAGAAACTGGACCGCGAGGAACAGTACCCAGAGGGGTATGGAAGGCTCAAGCCTCTTCGCTGGAAAGCTGACACCGTAGTGACCTACGAACATGAGTATCCTCCCGGCGTGAGACAATGTAATTGGGTGCCACCTGATATGTCCAAAGTCAAGTGTAAGTGATAGTCGAGTAATGAACCCAGGCCAGCCTGCTATTCGTGGTCCTCACCGTAGCGAGGCCACAGGTAATCGATTCGAGGCGCTCAATACATAGTTACTCTTTTATTGAAAGTCAAGCGACGAGTCTCAAGGAGCAACCTGCTCATAATATGAGCCTGCTATTCGTATCTCAGTATTCGTATCTCAGAACTGTACCAAGATCGCGTTCAGTAGGGCGGTGGGGGGATATCTCCCGGTGAATTCCCGGTCGCGGTCTTGATCGAAAAGCAAGCGGAAGAAATGAGGGCCCGGTTCCGATAGTGGTAGCTCAAATCTGTAGTTGCAGATGCTTTTGTGAGCGTTCAAATCATGTGTTGCGAGGCATTTTCGCGTGTTCCCAGGTCCACACACAGCTTTCAGTCGCACTTATCGCAAAGGCCGCTTGTACTTGAGTGTGATCTAATTCCCATCTCCTGTTCTTAGGACGTTGTTCCAGCGATTTCGGGTTAGTGTTAGCGCAAAGGGGGGATCATATGAGAGGAAACTTGAGATTCTAAACCATGGGTTTAGGCGAATAAAGGTGCAAGCGTCTGTTCAAATCTACTGTGTGTCCCGCCGATTGCGTCTTGAACAGAAAAATGCCACTGGACCTTCATCGGGAACTCCCAGAGGAATGTCCTATGGTCGGTCTATTGCCCCACGGGGCCAATTATCGCTGCAGATCCACAACCCTCTCTTTTCGAGGATTAGCTACTCTTTCATTCCTTTGGCGGATGACAATTGTCGGCAATCAGTTGTATAATTGCAGTCAATGATTGAAGGTGTCGTCGTCCGCTCGTCGAGAAACGGAGTGAAAACCCTGGCAGACATTGGTTGCGTGAGTGGCCGCGCTCTTCACAAACCATTCGATGGGCATCATCGGAACGACAGTTCCACTCAGTGGAACCTTCGAGAATAAGAATATCGACATTCTCTCCACCCTCGGNNAAGAACACCTTCGATTGCATCAAGGCGTTTTCGGAGACCGATTTCACCGAAGATCTAAAAAGAATCGATGTGCCGACGCTGGTCGTCCATAGCGACGACGACCAGATTGTGCCGATCGGAGCCGCTGGTCTTCGCTCATCGAAGCTTGTCAAGAACGCGATCCTGAAAATCTACAAAGGGGCCCCTCACGGCCTCGCAGAGACACACAAAGAGCAGCTCAACGCCGATCTACTGGCATTTCTGAAATCATGACGCTGTACATCATCTAAAGAGGAGAATCCTGATGAGCGCCGACACGATCGTCCATACAACTTCCCATATCCTGCCACCGTTGCCTTACGCGGACAATGCGCTGGATCCAGTCATTTCTGCAAAGACCATAGGTTTCCACTACGGCAAGCATCACAAGGCCTATGTTGACAATTTGAATAAGCTGGTCACGGGAACCGAATTTGCGGAAATGTCATTGGAAGATGTCATTACCAAGACAGCGGGCAAAGCTGATAAGGCCGCGATCTTCAACAATGCAGCGCAAACATGGAACCACACGTTTTACTGGAACAGTCTGAAGCCGAAGGGGCAGGGTGGACCACCCGCGGCGTTGAAGCAGCGAATCGAGGCTTCGTTCGGTACGGTGGATGCATGCAAGAAGGAATTGGTCACCGCAGCAACGACGCAATTCGGCAGCGGCTGGGCCTGGCTTGTGCTGGAGGGCGATAAGCTCAAGGTGGTCAAGACCGGCAACGCCGAGGTGCCGATGACGACCGGCAAGAAACCTCTCTTGACCATCGACCTTTGGGAGCATGCCTACTACCTGGACTACCAGAACCGACGGCCGGACTACGTCAACGCAGTCCTGGATACATTGCTGAATTGGGATTTCGCGGCGGATAATCTCGGCTAAGCTTTGTTTGTCTTCACCACGCCTCACTTTCCCGCTTGGCCGTCACATGTCACATTGTCGATTACCGGCACCACGTGGTAGAAGTTGAGGCAGGAGCACGCCCTGACCCCACAGTGGATGAAGTGGTGAGACAGGCGCTTGCGCCATATCAGCGTGATCTCTCGGTCTGCAAGTCTACTCCAAAATGGACCTCCCCCGGGGAGAACGTATTCAGAAATTGTTTGCAGGCAACGAACAGAGAGAACCTGGCCGATACTACGAGGCGGCATTCGTCACATCACAAGGTGTCCCGGAGAAATGTGGTCGGCATCGCGGCACCCGGTCAGAGCGGATCATCGATGTGCTTCAGGCATACCGGTCAGGCATCGACCGCTGCGCGTGGAGATTCAAGGGACATTCGTAGCCGTGTAGAGATCGTCACAACACGCGCCCATGTGCGGATACATTGTAGGGATTAGCTACTCTTTCATCCTTTCGACCGATTTATTCCGAAATTCTGTTCGGTATACTCAAGGAGAGGGTGAACATTTTCAATCCAACATACCAGGAAGTTACCAACCCATGAACAGAGCCAAAAAACACAACAAATCACTTCCTTTTCCTCCGGGAAACGAAGTGATATCGAAGGGCCTTCCGGGATACCCCTTGTACCCGGCCACTGAAGACATATTTCAGAGCTCCCGGGAGGAATCGGACATCGATCCCGACGATATGACGAAGACCAAAGCACCCAACGAGAAGCCCGGAACGGAAAACGAAAAGTCATTTGCCGACGATGCCTCTGGAAGGGATCTGGACGTACCAGGTTCCGAATTGGACGATGAGCGAGAGAAGGATGGCAATGAGGATGAAGAGAATAATTCCTACAGTCTGGCAGCCGACGAACAAACCGATCATGATGAAGACAACCAATAGAATAACGCCAATACGCTCTTCAAGGTCTGCTGAAGCTCTGAGTACCTCTAGCCGCAAGACCAGATGGGCGAACCCCGACCGACTTGAAGGTTCGCAATCACTCAGGTTTGCGAATGCGTGGAAGAGCCAGCTTAGGATACTGCGGGTAAAGGGCATCTGGAACGATGTGGCGAATAAGCTCAAGCACCTGTATGTCAGTCTGACCGATGATGATCTTCTCCTGATACAAGGAGATGAAGAAAATCTCTTGGGAAGGCTGCAGCAAAGGCTTGGCATGACCTCACATGAGATCCGAAGACTGATTGCCTCACTTTAGGAAATCACTTCCATTGCAGGAAAGGAGTCTCCCATGCCTCAAGGCGACAAATCCAGCTACACCGACAAACAGAAGCGCCAGGCCGTGCATATCGAAGACGGGTACAGAAAAAAGGGAATGAGCGCGAAAAGTGCGGGGGCCCGGGCCTGGGCCACCGTTAACAAGCTCACCGGTGGCGGCAGGAAGACCGGCTCCGGGCGGCGAAAAGGGTAGTTACGAGGAAACACAAATTGCCCACATATGGAGGCATCTATGAGTCATACACATGCCGGAGTGCTCTTAATCCTCTCGCTGAATCCACTTCGCTATGTTGATGAGACGAGTCTTTCGGAGACTCTCAAACACGTTATGAGGACGACGATCCCCTCCTCAGCCATATTGGTTCCTATCGCCTTATCCTATCGGTCTTGACACCTGACGCCACAAAACCCAACGATCTCGAATACCTTGCCTGTGCAGGTGCCGTCGTGCTCTCGGTTGCGATGAGCTTTACAGGAAAATCGCGGTAAGCAGGCGAAAGCCCGCCATAGGCGGGCATTCGTGCGGGGTAGACGAGACTCGAACTCGCGGCCTCCTTCGTGACTTGGAGCTTTGGAGGGATTGGAAGGGGGGTGGAAAGGGAGTGAAACGGGACTTCAAACGACCCTTGCCCCGAGTGAAACGAAGCAGAATCCAAGGGATACGGAGTCATCTTCTATCAAATGCCTCCGCGTGGGTTGTTTGTGCTCTTTCGGGGGGATTAGCTACTCTTTCATCCTTTCGACCGATTTATTCCGAAGTTCTGTTCGGTATACTCAAGAGACAGAGGAATTGAAAAGACCTTAGAAAAAACTCGGGAAGAGTAAGGAAGAGTAAGGAAGAACTACGCAAGATGATCGCGAAGCTATGAAGAGCCGTCTTTGCAGGCTGCCAAGAAGCTCTAATAAATAGCCGACATACACGGGGCCGACCTGAGCACATTGCGGGCTGGTAGCAGTTCAAGAGAGCGATTCGACCGTTCCGGACGCTCCATCCATGGTTGGCACCCCTCATATCTCCCCACATTCAATGTAAGGAGGGCTTTGGAAATGAGAATACTTCAACAGATTGTTGCTGTCCTCTTTCTCGCCTTGTTGGTTGCCGGACAGGCGTGCGCTCAAGCTGAACTGAAGCCGGGTATCGGTATCACCTTCAGCGATATGTCCAAAAGTCCTGCAAACGGCGAAGTCACAGGCCAGCTCGGCTGGCAACTCGGAGGATCCGTCTTGATCGGGCAGAAGTTCTACGGTGAAGGCGGGGTGTTCTACGCCACGAAGAGCACGGCGTTCACGGAGTCAAGCGCGAAGCTGCAGTTCACGAACGATATCAACGGCTTTAGGATTCCCGTGGCTCTTGGTTTCCATCTGATCGGCGAGCAGAAGGGCCAGTTTGCGCTTCGCGTCTTCGGAGGAGGGTCAGCCTTCATCNNGCGAACGCAGGCATCAGGCTCGCGTTCTGATTGGGCTCCTACGACTCCACCAACGAGAAAGTCTGGGATGCGCTTGTGAATCCGGAAGCCATCAAACTCTACATGTTCGGCGCCAACGTCGTGACAAATTGGCTCGAGCAGAGTCCGATTGTCTGGAAGGGAGAGTGGAAAGGTAAACCGTATGAAGACAAAGGCGTCATTCTTCAATTCAAGCCGGGTCGATTGCTTCAATACAGTCATTTCAGCCCGCTTGCCGGATTACCGGATAGACCGGAAAACTACCACACCGTAACCATTGAGTTGTCAGCCGAGGGAAAGCATACCCGCGTTGCCCTGTCTCAAGACAAAAATGCGACCGACAAGGCACGAGAGGAATCCGAAAAAAAATGGGAGATCATGCTCACTGCCCTGAAGAAGTTCTTGAAACAGTAGCTCCTTTGTATGCGGAGAGATTTGGTTCTGAGATCGTGCCGGACGCGAACGCGCTTCGTGTCGTCANNGAAGCTCTCCGCAGCGCTGAATGTGCAGATGACCAAAGAAGCGCACGCCTCCCAGATCTATCTGTCCTATGCTGCATGGGCCGATAATCAGGGATTCCGGGGCACGGCTAATTTTCTCTTCAGACATGCGCAGGAGGAGCGCAACCA
>PMMO01000100.1:243-7967 GCA_003162215.1 Ignavibacteriota bacterium | reverse complement strand
CCGCCTCGATCGTGCCCACCGACGTTTCGATGACAGCAATTTCTTTCCCTTTGACGGCGGGTTTCTTGTCCTGCGCCTCTGCAACAACCGACATGACTATCATCATCGCAAACACCATTATTGTGGTACGCATGAGTGCTCCTTTTGTTAGAAATAGTAACTCATCCCGATCCGCGCGCCGACACTAAACCAGGACAGTGATGGCGGTTTGCCTTGCGCGTTAACTCCCGGTGCCTTGTCGGCGGAATTGCGAAGCTCACCGATTCCTTCCCACCGCGCCTGCACTCCAAGATGTACAAAAAGATCCTCGCTCATCGCCGTGTTCCCCTGCAGTTCCAGAACCCCTCCGGGGCCGCTGGCGGTATACGTGTCGACCAATGTACCGTAGCCTGTCGACAATGCGCCGAAATGATATCCCACGCCCAGCCCCGCACTCAGATTGTAAAGTCCTTCGTCGACGAGCATATAGTGTATGTACAGCGTCGGCATATGGACCTTCATGGTGAACTCGCCCGGACCGAGCAGTGCAGCAATGTTGTACGTATTCAACAGGTACGCATATTCAATCTTCAGCAACCAATCAGATGAAAGAGGAACGAAACCCGCGACAAAGAAGTTCACGCCGGCATGGAAATCCGGCAGACGTTCCTCAGGGCGGAACCCTCCGTTGATCATATCGACAACGTCCCGGGGGTTGAGGTACTCCACACCCATCCCTGCAGCGATGCCGGGCCGCATGCGTTCCACCACGATCGGCGTGCCGGCAATCGCACATGGCAGTACCCACACTGTCAGCAGAAAGAGCAGCCGGAGGGAGCGCATCATTTCCCGCCCCGGGGCTCACCGAGCACGGCCTCACCGACTTTGATGTGGTCGTGCAAGAAGTAGTACAGGCCGACAATGGTAACACCGATGAAACCAACGGCATGCGTCACGGTTGCATAGCTCAGCGACAGCGTGGCGTCGACACCGTACAGACGAGTGAGGGTTTGCGACGTGAACGCGTGATAGGTTCCCGTCCCACCGGGTGTCGGCAACGCCATACCGATGCTGGAGATGGCCTGCACAACAAGGGCGCCGGCAATTCCCAGATGCTGAATACCAAAGGCAAAAAACGCGAAGTACATCATCAGAATGTACAGCAGCCAGATCAGGATGCTCAAGACGGTGATAATCACAAACCGCCCGGGCCGGCTCAGGAACAAAAAGCCGTCTAGAAAAGAATGAGCCCACCCATCCAACCGTGTGCTGATCCGCGCAGGCAACAGGCGTTCAATGCGGCGGACGATCACGTCCGTCCAATCCCTGCGCACACCCAGGGCGACAAAGAGCCCCAGCAACAAGAGAGTGAGCACACAGACCACTACGCCGGTGTTCACCAACCAGGGGAATGACTCTATCAACGGCCCGTGATAGAAAAGCGGGATGAGCGCCGCCAGCACAAGGAAGGACGCCATGTCGATGATGCGTTCCACCACGATCGTGCCGAACGCAGCGGACTTCGGCACCTTTTCGAGCTTGCCAATGGTGTACGGCCGGACAATCTCCCCTGCCCGGGGGAGGATGTTGTTCATCATGTATCCGACCATGACGCCGGAAAACAGGCTGCGCATCGAGATGTTCGCCTTCACCGGCTCGAGCATGTATCTCCATCTCCACGCTCTCAGGTAATGACTCGCCATCAGACAGGCAAAGTTTGGTATCATCCACCAATAGTTCGCCTGCAGCATGGAGTCGTACAGCTTCCCGAAGTCAGTCTTGCGGAAGGCAATGTAGAGAAAGAGCACCGTAATGACTGCACTGATGCCATAACGGAGAAGGGACCGAAGTTTAGTCATCACGCATCAGTCGCGAAGATCGACAACGTCGACACCAGGCGGGACCTGGTAGACAAAACGGGAATCCGGAATGCCGATGTTTGTCTTGAAGGAACTCACCTGGTATGTCGTCTCCTTCCCGTGTTGGTCCAGAATCTCCACCCTGTGTATCAGCCAATCGGATTCAAGCACCCAGAGTTTCATCGACTTCAGGAGGGCGGACGCATCACGCGGAATGAGCTTCAAGACAACAGCTTCTCCCTGTGCAGTCTTTTCACTGGCGAGCAGCGTCGCCGAAAAATCCCCCGGTGCCGCGGTGAGTATGCGTTCAGGTGACAACGACCGTTCGTCCAATTTGAACCGGTCAATCAGCACCTGATTGTTCTCCTGCGAGTACGACCAGACGGTCTCGCCGTCGGTAACCACCAGCTGACCCTCGAACTCGACGCGGTACCGGTTCGCCTTCTTAAATTGCAGGGTGCCGGCGACTTCCTGTTCAATCTTGGCATGCGCAAACTTCACCTTTTGCGAGAAACGCACCTCCGCATCATCCATGCGATCGTATTTCTTGTGCACCCGGTCAAGGATGTCTTCCGCGGAATCACCTGCACGAGCGAGCACAAGCGTTGTGAGGAGTGCGAGACCGATCACCAGACTGCGTTTCTTCATGAACCCGCCATCCTTTTTTCTTATCCCTGCAACAGATCGTCGAGCAGCGATTCTGAATCCACGAGCACTTCGCGTGCTTTGCTGCCGTCGGCAGGCCCCACAACGCCGGCAGCTTCCAATTCATCGACCAGCCGTGCCGCACGGGAGTACCCGATCTTGAGCCGTCGCTGGAGGAGCGACACCGATCCCTGCTGATATCGAACGATGATATGGGCCGCCTCCTCGAAGAGCACGTCGCGTCCGGCATCCGCACTCTGGTCGGCCACTCGCCGTTTCTCGAGAGCGGAAGGAAGCAGGAAGGGTTGCGCATATCCCTGCTGGTTCCCGATATGGTCGACGAGAGCGTCCACCTCGCGCGGTGTAATGAGCGCGTTTTGAAGGCGGACAGGCTTTGGGCTGCCGGAGGGGAGATACAGCATGTCGCCATTTCCGAGCAACTGTTCTGCGCCGTTCATATCGAGGATGGTCCGCGAATCGGTTTTTGATGCCACCTGGTAGGCGATGCGCGCGGGGAAATTNNATGACGCCGGTGATGACGTCGACGGAGGGCCGCTGTGTGGCAACGATGAGGTGAATGCCTACCGCACGGGCAAGCTGGGCAAGCCGCGTAATGGGCTCTTCCACCTCCCTGGCGGCAGTGATCATCAGGTCGGCAAGCTCGTCAATCACCACCACCAGATACGGCAACTTGACGTGCTTCAGCTCGTCGGTGTCTTTCAATTCACCGGCGGCAAGCTTCGTGTTGTAGTCCTGAATATTCCTGACGGCGGCCTTGGAGAGCAGATTGTAGCGCCGCTCCATTTCGAGCTCCGCGCCCTTCAACGCCAGCACGGCGTTGTTTGGCGTCGTGAAGATATCCTCGTCGATGTCCGGCGACTTTGCGAGAAAGTGGCTTTTGAGCTTCGCGTACTGGGCGAGCTCAATCTTCTTCGGATCGATCAGCATCACCTTCAGCTCCGAGGGATGCATCTTGTAGAGCAAACTCGCAAGCATGGTGTTGATGCCGACACTCTTCCCCGATCCTGTCGATCCTGCCATGAGGATATGCGGCATGCGTCCCAGATCGTCTGTGAACACCTCCCCCGCAATGGTCTTGCCAAGAGCCAGAGGGAGGGTGGCCTGTGCATCCCGGAACGCGGTGGAGTTCAGGATGCTCCGGATCGTCACTAGCGAACGGTGCGAGTTGGGGATTTCGACCCCGACGGCGGACTTGCCGGGGATCGGGGCCATAATACGAATCCCGCGGGCAGCCAGCTTGAGGGCAATATCGTTCTCCAGACTCACGATCTGGCTGATCTTCACGCCGATCGCGGGCACCAGTTCATACAGCGTGATGACTGGACCGGGCGTAACACTCACACTTTCAAGTTCCACGTCAAACTGCAGCAATGTCTCGCGCAGCAGTTCAGCATTTGCCTGAAGTTCCGCCTCATCCACGTCTTCCTTCCCCGGCTTCGGCGCATCAAGGAGATCGATGGTCGGGAAGATATACGCGATCTCTTCCGGTTTGACCGGGGCTGTTGCCGGCAACGGAGCCTCTGCAGCGTCCTTCTCTGAATCCGGAGCCTCATCCGCTTTTGTTTTCTTGCGGGCAAAATTCAGTATCCGGGTGACGATGGGTTTTGCAGCGGTGGTTTCGTCGACGTTTGCAGGCTCGACTTCCGCGGCGCGCGTGATGCGAACCGGCGCACGGCGGGCAGGGTGTTCTTCCCCGGGTCGATCCCCTTCCTCCCGTTCACGCTTGCGCGCCGGGGCTTCTGTGTCCGGCTCTCCCTCCATCAGCTCCATCCGGCGTCGCATACGTTCTTCCACCCGCGCCTCACGCCAGCGGTTCATCATATCCAGCAGCTTCAGCCATGCAGCGTGGATGCGCTCCGCCATTGTGCGCACATCCAGGTCGACGCTGAGTATGATCGTAATGAACATCGCGACGACCAGGACGATACTGCCGCCTGCACGGCCGATGAGGTGCGACAACACCGTGGAAAGGAATTCTCCGACGGCTCCGCTCCAGACAACCGGGGGACCGGTTTCCGGAAGAATTCTTCGCAGCATCCCGAACGACGTGGAGACCAGCAGCACCCAGATAAGCGTATGGTTGGTAAACGCCGCCGCACGACCGTAGTCCCCTTTGNNTCTGCGCAACATTGTCCACCCCCACAGGAGAAGGAGCAATGGGAGCGCAAGCACACTGTAGCCCACCGTCGAACGGATGAGGAAATCAGAGATGATCACGCCCACGAGGCCGAGGCCGTTATGCGTGGTATCCAAGAGCGTGCGAGCCTGTGGATCACCGCGCATAGCACCCCAGAGATCCGAAAACCGGACGCCCGCGTTGGCCTCATCCGCAGGATCATACGTCACAAGAGAGATCAGGATGAGCAACGCGCACGCAATCAACAGGATCGCAAGGATAACATGCTTGCGATGTGTCGATGGCTTTGCCGTTTCCCTCCTCGAAGGGGTCCCGCCATTCTTAGATCGATTCTGCATAGCCATGGGATGCCGCTCCGCTCACGCTGACGCCGGTGTACCTGGACTTTCCCGGCGATCGTTGTCCTTCCACAGTCGGAGCATATTGTCTTCGAGGACAGGAAGCACGGGAACCGTGTCTACTCCGGCACAGTACCTCAGATCGTCAAGATAGCCCAGCCCTTCAAGGAACTTCCCGCTCTCACTCTGCCGCAGCATGCGGTGGAGATTCCTGTAGTGCGTGCGGTACAGAGAGTGCGCAGCTATGCTTGCATCACACAACGCAAGCTGTGCGTCCGCCTCTTCGCCCAGCAGGTGCACGAGCATGCCTGCGCACACAGCGTCTTCAATGGCAAAGCGTCCGTTGTTTCCGGCGCAAAGGATCTCAATGTCAGCCGCGTGTTCTTTGAGAAACCCGGCCACCGCGCTGATATTGACAAAGCCGCAGACGAGCATATGCTTCGCGTACTTCGCCTTGAGGAAGAGCGGTGACCCTTCACGCGTGCTGTAGACGATCGACCTGTCGCGGACGCGTTCTTCGACGTATTCGAGCGGTGAATTGCCGATGGAAAACCCATCAATGGTTCTGCCGTTCTGCTCGCCTCCCCGGATCGTCACATCGCCTGCAAGATGCCCGGCGATTTTTGCGGCCGCTTCCACAGTGGGGGTCGGAATCACCTCCCTCGCACCATTGCTCAGAGCGGTAATGACGGTCGTGCTCGCCCGGAGCACATCAATGACCACGGCGGTCTTTTCCCGCAGTGCAATTTCATCCACGTCGTGCGGCGTGAAGTGTGTCTGGATCTGCATCATTCAGGATTTGTTTTGATGAACGGCATCGTTACGACAGTCGCAGGGACAGGCTTGTTCCTGATCATGATCTGGATTTTGGTTCCCGGTTTCGCCAGGGCGACCGGCACGTATCCCGTGCCGATGCCCCTCTCGAGTGTCGGGGAGAATGTTCCCGAGGTGACGGTCCCGACTTCGCGCCCTTCCGCGCTGATGGAATACCCGTGACGCGGGAAGGCTTTCTCATCAAGAGCAAAACCCGCAAGCTTCCTTTTCAAACCGTCCTTTTTGGCACTGACGAGAACGTCGCGACCGATGAACGACCCCTTGTTAAGTTTGGTGATCCACCCGAGGCCCGCCTCGAGTGGATGCGTTGTTTGATCGATGTCGTTGCCATAGAGGCAGAATCCCATTTCGAGCCGCAGAGTGTCGCGCGCGCCGAGACCGGCGGGACCGATCCCGAATTCTTTCCCCGCATCCATGATGGCCCCCCACACGTGCTCACCCGGTGCGCGATCGGAGGGGAAATAGAGTTCATAGCCGAGTTCGCCTGTGTAGCCCGTCCGCGAGATAATCATCTCCACTCCGGCAACCTTCCCGCGCATCCAATGGTAATACTCCAGAGGCTGGAGATCGACATCGGTGATTTTCTGCAGCGTGGCCCGGGAGCGGGGCCCCTGCACCGCGAGCAACGACGTCGCGTCGCTCACGTCGTTCAGGCGGACATCGCCGGAGAGGTTCTTCCGCATCCAGGCGATATCTTTCCCGGTATTCGAAGCATTGATGACCAGCATGTAATGGTCGCCCATGTGGTACACCAGCAGATCATCAACAATCCCGGCGTTCTCGTAGCACATGGCAGAGTACTGCACGCGCCCCGGTGAGAGTCCGGCGACATCGTTGACGGTAATGTTCTGGAGGAACGCGAGGGCACCGGCGCCCCGCACTTCCACTTCACCCATATGCGACACGTCAAACACGCCCACATGCGTGCGGACGCGTTGATGTTCTTCCACGATGCCGGAATACTGGACCGGCATCTCGAAGCCTGCAAACTCCACGATCTTCCCGCCGAGCCCGACATGGATATCATAGAAGGCCGTGCGTTTCAACGACATGACCGCTCCTATTTGAATTGGTCGGTAACGTCCTTGTTCTGCGAGCGGGAGGTGAACCGGAACTCGCCGATCGGGATGGCCGGATCCACTTCCAGCTTGATCAGAACGAAATATTTGAGCATGACGCGTTTCAACCGGCTGATCGTTCCTTCGCGCAACGACGCGGCGAGGTTGGGGTTGACGCGCAGGACGAGACGCTTCTCGTGCGTCTCCGTCTTAAAGCGGCGGAGCCACCGGTCGATCTGATTCAGCGTGGTGGTTTTCGACTGGACGAGCCCGCTGCCGCCGCAGGTCGGGCAGGCCTCGGNNGGTGAAACTGTGGAGGATATTCTGGCGGACACGCTGGCGCGTGATTTGCACAAGACCGAATTCCGTCATCGGCAACACGGTGACTTTTGCCCGATCCTTCCGGAATTCCTTCTTCAGTTCCTCGTACACCTTCTTTTTGTTCTTTTCGTCGTCAAGATCGATGAAATCGCACACAATGATGCCGCCCATGTCCCGCAGCCGCAATTGTCTGGTGATCTCCCGTGCGGCCTCAAGATCCGTCCGCAGCGAATTCTGCTCCTGTTCCTTCTTCGGCGCGTAGCGCCCGGAGTTCACATCGATCACCACCATCGCCTCGGTGGGTTCGATGATGATGTACCCGCCGCTNNCGCGAATCTATCACCACACGCGTGACGTCATTGGAGAAAAGGTCGCGGATGACGCTTGAGGTCGTCGCGAGGTCTTTGTAGAGAAGACATGGCGCCTTCTCGTTCTTGACGCCCGTTTCGATCTCGCGCCAGGTCTTGATCAAATCTTCAAGATCGTTCTTGAGTGAGGTTTCTTCTTTCCCCTCGGCGACGGTCCGGATGAT
>PMMO01000100.1:0-140 GCA_003162215.1 Ignavibacteriota bacterium | reverse complement strand
TCATCGTCACCGATCATTGCCGTATACTCGTCAAATCGGTTGCCGATGTCGGAAAAATGCAGAAACCCGTCCTGCCCCAGACCCAAATCGATGAATGCTGCCTTGATGCCGCTCATTACCTTGGCTACTTTGCCAAAGTA
>PMMO01000242.1:830-20309 GCA_003162215.1 Ignavibacteriota bacterium | reverse complement strand
GAGGCGTACCGAAGACTTGAACAGTATGGTTGGCCGGGGAACGTTCGCGAATTGAAGCACACGGTCGAGCGCGCAGTCATCCTTCATGATGCTTCAAGCTTCCGGCCTGCGGATTTCGCGCTTGCACCTCCGGATATGAGCCCGGATCAGATTGTGCTGGCTGACCTCAATCTCGAAGAAGCGGAAAAACACCTCCTCCGCAGAGCTCTCAGAACCCATCATGGAAACATCTCCAAAGCAGCGGAGGCGCTCGGCATCACAAGGACTTCACTTTACCGAAGGATGCAGAAGTATGATCTTTAGCAGTCTGCGGATGCAATTCGGAGTGCGCATGGTCCTAATCGTGGCGACGGTGGGGCTCATGGCGTATTGGATCGTGCACAGCGGGTTCTCGCTGCTGCCGGTTCTTGCTGCCGTCATCCTTTGCTTTCAGATCTACGCGTTGCTGCGTGTTCTCGAGCGGCCTCAACGGGATTTGATCCGTTTTTTCCAGGCAATCGAGTTCTCCGACTTCTCGCAGACATTCTCNNATTCAACACATTGGCATCGGCATTCTGGTGTTCAAGCAAGATGGCGGGATCGACCTGATCAATCAGCGGGCGAAACGCATCCTTGGGTTTCGACGATTGAAACAGATCGACCAGCTCGTCAGTCTGGATCCAGCGCTGCCGGCGGTGATCAGAAGTCTTGAACCTGACGAAGGGACCCAGATCCAGGTCAAGGATCCGGAGTCGGGGGATCTCGTGACGCTATCACTGCGTGCGACCCGGTTTATTTTGCAGCATGAATCCCTGACGCTGGTCTCCTTTCAGAACATCCAGAGCGAACTGGAGGCAAAGGAGTCGGAAGCCTGGCAGAACCTGATCCGTGTCCTGACGCATGAGATCATGAATTCCGTGACGCCGATTGCGTCACTGGCGGCAACGGCTAACCACATTCTTGAAACTCTTGTTCACACGAGCAATGAGTTCTCAACGGCGAGCGAACCGGTCAGGGATGTGAAAGAGGCGGTGCAGACGATAGCATCGCGAAGTCAAGGGCTCCTGAAATTTGTGGATTCCTATCGCAAACTCACGCGCATCCCCAAGCCGGACTTCCGGATCGTCCCTATCAAAGAGCTGTTTGGTCATGTAGTCCCGCTGATGTCACCGAAGATGCAGGAGAAGGGGATCAGGTTCTGCCACAATGTGGAGCCGGAGACTCTTGAAATCACGGCGGATCCGAATCTGATCGAGCAGGTTCTCATCAATCTGCTTCAGAATGCCGTGGACTGGTCCGACGCGAATCCTTCTGCTGAAGTGACGCTCCGTGGCTGCCTCGGCAAGGCCAGCCGTCCGGTGATTCAGGTGTCTGACAACGGGCCGGGGATTGAAAAGGAGGCCATGGAGAAGATCTTCATCCCGTTTTTCACGACAAAGCAAGATGGATCGGGGATCGGGCTCAGTATTTCCCGGCAGATCATGCGTTTGCACGGAGGAAGCATCTCGGTGCAAAGCACGCCGGGAACTGAAACTGTGTTCACACTGAAATTCTGATCACACCGATCTCCAACCCGCCGGCGTGAAAAGTCGCCCTTCCCGTTGACGTGCCCCCTGAGATCGGTCCAATGTGTACGTTGAAAATTGGATCCTGTTCGGATGAAAGAAACTATGATACTCACGCCGTCAATTTCTTGAGACTTCTGAAGATATCCCGATCAGGCCGGCTTCGTTCCCCTTACCTGTGCGGATCCGAACGGAGTTTCTCCTTTGTTGATGTCGGATAGACCCGCCTCCTTCATCCAGTCCCGGATTTCAGATTCCCTGTAAGTGTCCCCAGCCGCAGTACCCACCAGCATGTTGAGCGCAAAGAATGCGCCGGCTGGTGGGTTCGTCTGGTTCTCATCCATAATGAAATCCTGCACTACGAGACTTCCCTTCGGGTTAAGGGCCCGGGCGCAGTTCCGCAGCAGCTTGCGATTCTGGTCGGGAGAATTGCTGTGGATGATGGCAGAGAGAAACACGAGATCGTATCCTTTTGGAAGCTCATCACTCGTGTAGTCGCCGGCAACGAGATCAATTCTCTCCAGGAGTCCCTCCGCGCTGACATACCTCTCGGTAAGCGGGAGTACGTCAGGGAGGTCGAAGACGGTCGCCTTCACGCCTCTCTTTGCGCGGACGAATGCAACGGCAAACGCGCCGGATCCGCCGCCGACGTCAAGGACCCGCATACCCTCCTTCAGGTTCATCTGCGCCGCAACGACAGGCGCCTGTTTGCGTGCCCGGTCGTTCATGGCAGCAATGAATGCCTCGGTCCAGCCCGTTGGGTCCTCTCGCCGCTGCTGTTGGGCAGGGACTGAAGTTCCAAGCTTCACGGCCTTGGTCAGAGTGCTCCAGGTGTCCCAAAGGTGGACCGTGTGCATCAATCCGCTCAAGTAGTCCGGGCTGGAGGGCACCAGGAATCTTGAAGCGGACGGAGAGTTCCGAAATGTGCCCCCCTCCTTCGCCAGCAATCCCATCGCAGCGAGGGCATTCATCAGGCGATCCGTCGCACGCCAATCGGTGCCCAGCGTATGGGCGACATCCTGCGAAGATTTTGTGCGATTGCCGACGATGCCGAAGATGCCGAGCTCGTACGCTGTCAGAAAGATTCGGCTTCCCTGGAAGGCGTAGGCGATTTCCCGGATGGACTCCGGGGTCACGTCAATTTCTTTCATTTGTGTGATCCCTGGTTCATGAAATGAATCATCCGATCAGGGAGTGGTTTCATAAGCCGAGATGAGATTGGCGGAAGAATTCTTTGATGGGGAAGAGTCGGAAGATAGTTCAGAACATCCGGGCCGTCGCGAAGAGCGTGCGGCGGCCCAGTATGGAATCAATATAGGTTTTCCCCCTCCAATTCATCTTCGCGACCGTTCGTTTCTTCGGTCATGCCTTTCGTTTGCGCCGGAATGCCCACAGTATGAGACCCGCGACCAACAGAATGACAATAATAAGAATAATGATGGTAGGAGTCCCCCACTTCCCGGGAGGTTCTTCCGGATTGGCGCCTTCGTCAATCAGCAGCACGCCCACCTGCGCCGGCGTTGCAGGAGCCTGCAGAACAGGCGGGGCCGCATGGCCCACCTCCAATGGCGCCCTCGTCCTTACGACCGTGGCTGTGATTTTATCCCCTTCGCGCAGCTGATCCAGCGTTTTCTCTTTCCCTTCGACGGTGATTTTGCCCCCCGAAGGCACGCGGTACATCTTGTTCTCCCCCTCCGGCGTCTTAATGATCAGACTACTACCGGAGGTTTTCCACACCGTCCCGACTTGGATTATTTTCACCATAACGACCCACCTGGGAGCAGCCGCGGTGGTAATCACTGCCGTCAACTTCATCCCCGGCTTCAGTTCGTGCACGGTCACATCCTTGCCGTCGATGGTAAACTTGTAGCTGTCGGGAAGCTCAAATTGCTTGACCTCGCCACTAGTTAACTTGACGACGACATCGTTCCCCTCGACGTATACAACCTCTGCATTCTCGACCTTGGTCTCAACGTGCTGGGCCCGGACACCCGGGGCCGACAGGATGCAGACCAGCATCGCAACAAGAATTCCAACGGCTCGTAGATGGTTCATGTGTGCTTCTCCGAATTGTTGAAGGGCATACAATGCCGCAGTGTGTATCGGCATACATTACTCCAGTGCTCCCCAAAAGTCAAGACATATCTTCAGCGCTGAAATTTGATGAGGCACAATAGCTAAAGCGTCAAATATAGCACCAATATCGCAATATTACGGGTGATGTTGACATTTTGCGAAATATCGTGTATATTACAACTGCGGAAGGGGGATTCATCTCGACAGCTGTAACGGTTCTCAGACGCATTCCCATTTTGGAGAATGCGCGTCTGAATGCTCTTCACAAAGGAATCCAAACCTTCCCACACGCTCTGGCTGGCCTCTCCTTTACCGTCTTGCATAGGTTAAGGGGGAAAAGCATGTTGCTCTTCGTCTATCTCACGCCAGAGGCCGACTTAGCGAAATACGGATTTGTGGTAGTTGAACATAGGCTCAATCATGTGCTCCTATGATGGAGTTCCTACCATGAATACAAGCAGACATCTGAAACTGCGGATTCTCAATAGACTCCCTCAGGTACTCGGCCTTTCCTCGGCAGGGCTTGGTGTTCTCAGCCTTATGGGATGGATACTGGGATACACTTGGCTTTCGAGCTTCGGTGCAGGTCTGATGCCAATGGCACCCAGTACGTCGCTGCTTTGTGTCTTGAGCGGAGGCATGCTCTCTTTCAGCAGCCGTTCTCCCCACAACCGGCGAGCGCATCTCGTCGGGATATTCATCTGTTCAATAGTTCTTGTCTCCTCTCTCTTGCTCTACTTCTTTTCGTTCAACGGGATGCATCCACAATTCGAGCATCTTGGTCTTGCGATCAACGGTACTCTTGACGGCATTCCCATCGGACATATGTCTGCTTTGACGGCGATCTGCTTTGTCGGCTGCGTCGTCTCCATGTTGCTGACCCTCTTTTCATCCATCGAACGGCGGAAACTCGCAACAACGGCTTTTGTGCTGGCCTATTTTGTGCTGTTGACTTCTTCGCTTCTGTTGATCGCGTATGTGTATGGGACGCCGAGGATGTTTGGCAGGGAGGATATTCCGTCGGCTCTGTCAACTTCACTTGCTCTGTTCCTGCTTTCGCTCGGAATCCTTGTTGCACCCGTGCGACAATTGTGGCGGGCCCGTCACACATTCGATGCGGAGACCACGCGCCTCTCGTATGTTTTCCTTATGGTGTTCGCCATCCTGGGGGCCAGTATACTCACGGGCGGGTATGTCGCGTATCGAAACTACGAGGAGAACTACCTGAAGGAAGTAGAAGATCGGCTTTCGAATATCGCTGACCTGAAAGTGAACCAGCTGGTTTCGTACCGAAAGGAGCGGTCCGGAAACGGAGGCATCCTTCTGAAGAATGCGCCCTTCGCCAATCTGGTTCGGCGTTTCTTCACCGAGGCGAACGATGTGGATGCGCGAGACCAGCTGCTTGCCTGGTTGGCGAAATACCGGACGATTTATGACTACGACCGGGTGTTTCTTCTTGATACACGCGGTGTGACGAGAATGTGCGTTCCCTTGGCGCAGGATCCGATCTCCGCCTTTATAGCGGATCAAACATCTAAAATCCTGCGCTCAGGACGGTGTTCCTTGCAGGACTTTTACAGAGATGAACATGATCAGAAAACCTATCTTGCGGTTCTTGTTCCCCTGGTGAGCGATTTGGACAGCAACCGGTCGCTCGGCGTCCTCGTGCTGCGTATTGATCCCACCATCAATCTTTACCCGTTCATCCAATACTGGCCCACCCCCAGCCTGACGTCCCAGACCCTAATTCTCAGGCGCGAAGAGAACGAACTGGTATTACTCAACGATCTGCGTTTTCAAAGGCACACCGCTCTGAACGTGCGCGTTCCCCTCACTGTCACAACAGTGCCGGGGGTGAAAGCAGCAATGGAACGGAAAGGCGTTGTGGTCGGCAGGGATTACCGCGGAGAGCCAATGATTGCCGACGTACGCGAAGTACCGGATTCGCCATGGTTCCTGGTCGCGCGCATTGATCTGTCCGAAGTCTACGGGCCGTTAAGAGACAGATTCTGGTTGATGATTATGATCATGGGTGCACTGTTTGTTGGTGCGGGTGGAGTGGTCGGCCTTGTATGGCGCCAGCAGCGAAACCGATTCTTCTGGGCACGCTATAAGTCGGCGGAAGCACTGCGGCATTCAGAAAGCCGCTATCGGCGGCTCTTCGAGGCGGCAAAGGATGGCATTCTCATCCTTGATGCTGAGACGGGGATGATCCTGGATGCGAACCCCTATCTGGTGGAAATGCTGGGTTTCTCGCACGAAGAGTTTCTCGGAAAGAGAATCTGGGACTTCGGATTCTTCAGGAATATCGCTGCAAATCAGGCCAAGTTTCTGGAATTGCAGCAACAGAAATACGTCCGTTATGAAGACCTTCCCCTTGAAACTGCCGATGGCAGAAAGGTGGATGTGGAGTTTGTCAGCAATCTGTATTTGGTGGACCAGCGTTATGTCATGCAATGCAACATTCGGAACATCACCGAACGCAAGCAGACGAAAGAACGGCTCCGGGAAGCCCAGATCCTCCTGCAATCCAGTATCGAGAGTCCGAGAGACATGAGTATCCTCTCGATTGATAGGCAATATCGATACCTGAATTGCAACATGGCCCACAAGGAAGCCACGTTTCACGCGTATGGAAAGCATGTGGGCATCGGAACGAACCTGCTGGACTGCTTTACCAATGATGACGATCGAAGAAGGGCGAAGATCAACTTTGATCGTGCGATGGCAGGGGAAAGCCACATCACCATCGAGCAATTCGGAGAGTTGGAACGGTATTTCTATGAGACGCGATACAATCCCATTGTCAACGATAAGAATGAGATAATCGGAGCGACGGCGATTGCCGTTGACATCTCCGAGCGCAAAAGGGCGGAGGAAGTGCTGCGCGAAAATGAATCCAGGCTTCAATTCCAGGCGCATCTGCTTGATTCCGTGGGTCAGGCGGTTGTCGCGACCGACCTGAATGGCATCATTCTCTACTGGAACCAGGCGGCCGGGCATATCTATGGCTGGAAATCCGAAGAAGTTCTTGGGCGAGATATACAGGAAATAGCACCCTTCCAGCAAAGCAAGGAGCAGGCGCAGGAGATCCTGGCCGCTTTGAAGAGCGGTCAAAGCTGGAGCGGTGAGTTAACAGTGCGCCACCGCGACGGCCATACTCTTCCCGCCCTGGCGACGGACGCCCCCATGTTGGACGAGGACGGGCAGCTAATCGGCATGATCGCCATTTCGGCAGAAATTTCCGACCGCAAACGGGCTGAAGAGGAAAAAAAGATTCTGGAGGCGGAACTCCAGCAGGCCCAGAAACTTGAGAGTCTGGGTACACTCGCCAGCGGCATCGCCCACGACTTCAATAACATCCTTGGCATTATCCTCGGGCATGCCGCTCTTCTCGAAGGATCTCCCGCTGATCGTCGGACCATCAAGAGGAACACGGAAGCCATCACCATAGCAGGCAAGAGGGGCGCCGCCCTTGTGAAGCAAATGCTGACATTTGCCAGAAAAACCGACGTCCTGGTCGACTCGGTTGACCTCAATGACAGCGTCGGCGAGGTGGTGAACCTCCTCGTCGGAACATTCCCCAAGACCATCACCATCGCTCAGCGCCTTGAGAAAGGTCTCCCCCTCATTGAAGCCGATGCCACTCAACTCCATCAGGTGATGGTGAATCTCTGCGTGAATGCACGGGATGCAATGCCCGATGGGGGAACGCTCACGATCAGCACACATCGCGAAGCGGGGGAACTGGTGTTGGCCAGATGGCCGAAAGGCAAGGCGTATGAGTATACTGTCCTGGGCGTGTCCGACAACGGGGCGGGCATGGACGAGGCCACACAACGGCGCATCTTTGAGCCGTTCTTNNACCACCAAAGCGCACGGAAAGGGGACGGGGCTGGGTCTCTCCATGGTCTTTGGCATCATGGAAAGCCATCATGGCTTTATCGACGTCCACAGCGATCCTGGCAAGGGAACGACATTCCATTGTTACTTCCCGGTGTCGCAAAAACCTATCGAGCCGAAGCGGATCGAAGAACAATCGACTGTAGAAACACGCGGTGGAAGCGAGACCGTTTTCTTGGTAGAAGATGAAGAACTTTTGAAGGAATTGGTTCGAAGCCTCCTCGAGGCGAAGGGTTACAGAGTGCTTACGGCGGGAGATGGTGAAGAAGCCATTAATGTCTTCCAACAACATCAACACGAAATACAGGTGGTCATTACCGATCTGGACCTGCCGAAGTTTGGCGGTGATGAACTCTGCCGGAGGATTACAATAATTAATCCCAGTATTCCCTTGATTGTTGCGAGCGGGTTTATCGACCCCGGAATGGAAGCCCAGGTATTCGGGGATGGTGTGAAGGGATTCCTCCAGAAACCGTACAAAGCGAACGAAGTGATTAGTTCCGTGCGCAGGGTGCTTGACCATGCGGCAGGAATAGTGTCATGTTCGGAGTAGTCTCGATTGAGGCCGACCCCGCCTTGAAATGGATCAATCTGCACATCCAATCTTTTACAGCCCAACGGGCAAGCGATGGACGCGGTTTGTCTGGCTTATCAGACTTCTGGGTTTCTTTGCCGCGAGGTGTACAAAAGGGTCCTCAATCATGAGGACGCCCTCATCATGCGATCAAAACAGAATGCGCAATTCCAGAATGTTCTGAAACATCTTGCGAAACCTGATACGCTCCGGTGGAACCTTGCGTCTTTGTGCGCCGTTGAGTATCATAGACAGCGGTTTGCATCTCTTGCGCAGCCATCAGGAATAGCCATGACGAAAAATATCTTGCTTGCATTCGGGCTCGTGCTCTTGCTGTCGGGATGTGGGAGCACCGGACCCACCCCTCGTGTCCCGTCGCAGCCCGAGGAACCATTCCCCGTGCTCAACGGATACGGCAACTGGATCGATCTCGCCGACTACGGACGCGTCTGGCAACCGGGCGTTACGAGCGATTGGGCTCCATTCGTGAATGGGGAGTGGGTATGGACGGACCGCGGATGGATGTGGGAGAGCGATGAGCCGTTCGGGTGGGTGGTGTATCACTACGGTTACTGGATGCAATTGGGCGCTGCAGGATGGGTCTGGGTCCCGGGGTATGAATGGTCTCCCGCCCGCGTCCGGTGGTATGCGGATGAGGAGAACATCGGATGGTCGCCACTTCCTCCTCCGCGCACCTCCTTCCCCATGGCTTATGAACCGGGCTTTGAGAACGTCTGGGTCTTTGTCCCGTCAAACGCCTTTACCAGTGCAAACGTAGGCCGGCATCGATACTCCTCTCCTCCCCCACAGAGTGGAAGACGACCACCGGGGGTGGAAAAGGGACCGGATATACGCGACATCGAACGACGCTCTAAACTGAGCATTACTCCCCGGAAAACCATTCGCGAGGATGTGCGCAGTGGCCCCCGGACCGTGGCCCGTGTTCGCGTGAGGAATGACGACACGATTCAACCGCTGCCTGTGCAGCAACAGCCGCTTCCGGCGGAGCAGACAGCCCCCGCTCCGCTGCCCACAGGCGCACGCCAGTCGGGTGGCACGCGNNGGCTTGCACCCCCCTCCACTCCACCGCCTCCAAAGGTCCAGACGCCTCCTGCTCCGCCGCCTCCAAAGGTCAGGACACCTCTTGCTCTGCCGCCTCCAAAGGTCAGGACGCCTCTTGCGCTGCCGCCTCCAAAGGTCAAGACGCCTCCTGCGACGAGAACCGCAAAGGATAGTGTAGGCAGCAAGACGAAGAAGCCGGTCGCACCCCGCACGGAAGAGCGAAAGGAAAAGGAGGGAAAATAGCCGACTGCTTCTCGCGGTCAGGGAGCGGCGGGACGCGTAAAAAGGGTTGCGATGCCACTATAACATGTAACCCAAGCCAATTGAGAAATCGCCCCCGTTGTAGTTCTTCCTTGCACCGATCGAGGTACTGAAGTCGGACATTATGTGGTACCCCGTGTTGGCGCCCAGCTTGAAATGATCGCTAAAGAAGAAATCAATCCCTCCGCCAACGCGTCCACCGAAAGCTGTTTCAGTGTGAGATTCCTGAGCCAGAATTGTGTTGTTGACCTCGGAACCGATGTACGGCCCAACAGCTGCTGAGAGATACGGACGAACCTGCCCATCGGCCGTTGAACCAAGAACATAGTAACGCACACCCAGCAGGACAGGAACAACCGAACTTACATGTTGTGTGACACTCAGGAAGCTTACTGTCGAACTTGCTTTGCCCTCAAGAAGACCTGCGCTCACTGTGATCGAAAGATATTCCTGCACCCAGTGCGTGAAGAGAATCCCACCAACAAACGCATTGCTCGTAACATCAACTCCGATGCCTTCCATTCCGACCGCTGTCGATGCATTGGGGCCGGTCCATAGTCCACAGTCCAACTCTATACCCGACCTGCCCTTCATGGCAGGATCCTGGGATTGAGCGGAGAGAGAGAGCAAGGCGGATACGACAAACAACAGGATGACACGCTTGAGATTCTTCATATTCCAGCTCCATTCTTGGTAGAGAACGATGACCATGCTACGGTCTTCCTTTTTCTTTTCCTTTTCCTGTGAACCCCGGTCTGGTCATTCCCTGAGGGTCCAATATTCTGTCTGCTTCTTCCGCGGTGAGGTATCCCATCTCCACGACTACCTGTTGTACGGTCTTCTTCTCCTCTGATGCCTTGTTGACCACCTCTGCCGCTTTCTCGTAGCCTATGATGGGATTGAGGACCGCAGCGATCATGGGGTTCAGGTGGACGAGTGCATTGATGTGATCTTCATTCACTTCAATTCCTTTGATCCCTTTTCCTGCAAGAAGCCGTGTAACATTTGCGAGAATAGTGACGGACTGGACGATGTTATGTGCGATGACCGGGAGCATCGCATTGAGTTGAAAATCGCCCATGGAGTTGGAAAGGGCAATGACGGAGTCATTCCCGATGACCTGGGCAGCCACCATCCTCGCCGCCTCAGGGATTACAGGGTTGATTTTTCCGGGGATCATGGATGATCCGGGCTGCAGGGACGGAAGCCGGATCTCGGCGAGCCCTGCCACAGGGCCGCTGTTCATCCATCGCAGGTCATTGGCGATCTTCATGAGGCTTGTGGCATAGGTCTTGAGTTGACCTGAAAGTTCAACAACGGCATCCTGTGCCGCCTGCGCCTCGAAATGGTTTGCTGCTTCCCTGAAGTCCATCTTTGTCAGCGCGGAGATCCTGTCTGCGACCCGTGCACCGAAACCCGGCGGCGTATTTATGCCTGTGCCAACCACGGTCCCGCCTATGGCAAGTTCCGAAAGCCGGGGCAACGTGCTCTCAATCCTTCTCCTGGAATACTCTATCTGGGTTGCCCATCCCGACATCTCCTGTTCCAGGGTGATGGGCATGGCATCCATAAGATGGGTACGACCGGTCTTTACAACGGTGCTATAGTGTTTTTGCTTGTCTGTGATGGTCTGGTGGAGAAACTCCAACGCAGGCAGGAGCAGTTCCTGGGTCTGCAGACGTGTAGAGACATGTAGTGCAGTAGGAATCACGTCATTGGATGATTGCCCCATATTCACATGGTCGTTCGGATGAACTGGGGCTCTGGAATGCTTTGCCCCGGTGAGGATCTCATTTGCTCTTGTCGCGATCACCTCATTGGCGTTCATGTTAGTGGATGTTCCTGACCCTGTTTGAAAAATATCCAGGGGAAACTGGTTGTCGAATTTGCCTTCGATGACCTCATCACATGAGCGAATGATCGCGTCGGCAATGTGAGATTCCAGAAGATTGAATTCACGATTGACGCTTGCACAGGCATGCTTAATCACTCCCAGTGAGCGGATGAAGACCGGCGCGAATACGATGCCACTCACAGGAAAGTTCTCGATGGCCCTCTGGGTCTGCGCTCCCCAATAGGCATCCTTCGGGACTTTCACTTCCCCCATCGAATCTTTTTCGATCCTGTATTCGTTCATACTCGATCAGGGTGAAGTTGTGATGAACTGTGACGGTACATTGATTTCTATCGGCCTGACTCAAATGACAGGTTGATCAGTGTACTCTGTTCAATCTCGTGAGCCTTCGCGGATCCTGTGGCCGGGCTTGCGCTTGCTGAACGTTTCACCGATCGTACCGGACGCCCGCCGGCAAGATCATGAAGCCTCGGAAGCATGAAGGCCAGTGCTCCCATATTGGCAGGCTCTTCCTGGACCCAGATGATCTCCACGGCGTCCAAGAAACTGTCGAGCGACTCCCGGAGTTCTCGCTCTGGAAATGGATAGATCTGCTCGATGGATACGATTCCGACAGCGGTGTCCTTCCGGTCACGTCGAGCTCTCCGCAATTCGTGGACGATTTTCCCCGTGCAGACGACAACTCGAGCCATACCAGGCGGATCCGGGTCCTTGATAACCGGAGTGAAACGACCAGACGAGAATTCCCCTATCTGAGAACTCGCGTCTGGATGGCGGAGCATGCCCTTTGGGGTAAAGACAATCAACGGTTTACGCCAGCGACGCAGTGCCTGCTGACGCAACAAGTGAAAGTACTGGGCTGCCGTGCTGGGCTGGCAGACCTGTATGTTGTCCTCCGCTGAGAGCTGCAGGAAACGTTCGATCCGAGCGCTCGAATGCTCCGGCCCCTGTCCCTCATAACCGTGCGGCAAAAGGAGAACCAGGCCCGAGAGCAGCCCCCATTTATCTTCCGCGGCACAAATGAACTGGTCAATAATGGGTTGTGCCCCATTTGCGAAGTCACCAAACTGTGCCTCCCAGAGCACGAGGGCCTCGGGGGTATCACGGCTGTAGCCATACTCGAATCCGAGGATGGCCGCTTCCGACAGGGGAGAGTTGTAGGTTTCAAATCGAGCCTGTTCTTCGTCGAGGTGACCGAGCGGGATGTACCGCGCCTCCGTCACGACATCAAAGAACACCGCATGCCGCTGCCCGAAGGTACCGCGGCTACTGTCCTGTCCGCTGAGCCGAACAGGGACGCCCTGCCGGAGCAGTGTCCCGAACGCAAGCTGTTCCGCCATGCCGAAATCGACCGGTGTCTTTCCTTCACCCATTTGCCTCCGCTTCTCGAGAACAACTTTGACTTTGGGATGCAGCGCGAAGCCGGTCGGAGCCGAGGTCAAGCCATGGGTGACTTCCAGAAGTTCGGGGCGCCCAACACCGGTCTCAGGGTGGTCTGACTCCGCGTACGAACCACCCCTGTAACCGTTCCAGTACTCAGGGAGCGAAGTGATCTGAGGTATCTCTGAAGCTGTTGCAGCCCGATCCTGAGCCGCGCCATATCCGGCACGGACAGCATCTACGGTGGGCTGAATGTCGACATGGAGCCTCTCCGCGTAAAGTTTCCAGAGAGGAGGATGATTCTTGATGGCATGGTACAACAATGGCTGTGTGATCGTAGGATCATCGACTTCACTGTGGCCGTGACGGCGGAATCCGATCAGATCCACGACCACAGCATCTCTGAACGTGTAGCGATAGCCCAGGGCTATACGTCCCGCATATGCGACCGCATCCGGGTCTTCTGCGTTGACATGGATGATCGGAATGGTCAGCCGCTTGGCGAGGTCGGAGGCAAATCGAGAAGAATGCAGTTCAGACGGGTTCGCCGTGAAACCAATGCGATTGTTCGCAATGATATGGAGAACACCGCCAACCGAATATCCATCGAGCCGATCGAGATTCAGAATCTCCGCGACGATACCTTGCCCGGCAAATGCGGCATCGCCGTGGATCAGAATCGGGAGAACACTCGTTGTCCCGCTGTCACCGAGGCGCGATTGCTTCGCTCGCACCCGGCCGAGGGCCACAGGATCGACCGCCTCGAGATGACTGGGGTTGGACACCAGGCGCACCTGGATAGAGCGCTTGTTCGGCGTAGTGTGCTGTCCGGTGGCACCGATATGATACTTCACATCTCCGCCACCCAGGACACTCTGCGGATCGACGTCTTCAAATTGTGCAAACACTTCTTCGGGGGCCCGGCCGACAATTTGCACCATGACGTTAAGGCGGCCCCGGTGACTCATGCCGATGACGGCCTCGGTGGCACCCCGCTCACTTGCACCGTCCAGGATTTCATGTAGGAGTGGGACAAGTGAGGCAACCCCTTCGAGAGAAAACCTCTTCGTACCCGGGAATCGTGTCTGTAATATCTGTTCGAACATCTCGGTCCGAACAAGAAGGTCGAGTATATGGTGGCGATCCGGCTGTTCTCGCGGTTGTTCCATCCGCTCCTGAATCCAATCACGACGCTGCTGGTCAGGAATATGCATGAATTCAATGCCGATCGTCCCACAGTAGTATCCACGCGCTGCTGCAACGTCGTCACCTTCGATATCCAGCTCAGGATGGGACTCCGGCTTGAGGAAACGAAGCGGATCAATATCCGCCTGGAGATACCCCCATCGACGGAAAGATTCGAGGACCTTCCCCTTCATGTCATCGCGAGTTCCCAAGTTCCGTTTTCCCATGATTCCTTTTCTACACCTGCCATCCGATATTGCCGTCGTCAAGTAGGGCCCGAACCGACATCGTTCAAGGCCCTACATGCTGCGCTCAACCTGCTGGACGTTGCCTACTTCACCGCGTACTGGAACTGCGTGGTCTTGGAGACTCCGCCAACGTTGACGCTGACGGTAAGCAGATATTCTCCCTTTTCGTCGAGCGTGAGGGCACCACCAAAGTGGCTCATCATAGGCTTGAGGTCGACTGAAGAGTTCTTCTTTGACGGAGACACAATCAGGACCTTGGCGCTGGCGTTGGCGATTTCCTTCCCGAGAGCAGCATCTGTTACGTTGAGCGCGATGTGGTGCGTACCGGCCATCATCGAGTCCTTCATCGCCTTGTCCATTCCCATACCGCCGTGTTTCATTCCCTTCATATCTTTGCCCATCCCCATGCTGGTGTCTTTCGTCCCCTTCATATCCATCCGTTCAATTGCGCCTTCCTTTTCGCCAGGCATCATCATCTGGTCCCTCTTTCCCTTCATCATCTCTTTGTGTTGCTCCTGCGTCATGAGCCACACCTTCATGTGAAGCCCTTCGACTGTCGCATCGACTGTCGGCTTGCCCATCATGCTCGACATGTCGTGTTGCTTCATCCCGGTCTTGGTTGTATCGATGCGAGTGTCCTGTCCGGACACAGGCAGTGTCAAAGCGATTGTCAGGACCATCGAGAGCAACACATAGTTGGTTTTCATGATACATCCTCTCTGATTTGGTTTGTGAATTGTTTGAGCTGAATCGGACCAGACATAAACCAAACTACGGAGAGATGTAAGGAGAGACAATCGCCCCAAGGGATGAAAGAGTAGCTAATCCTTTCAGGTTTGGAATTTCACCTCGGCTTTAGGCGTGGGACCTGGTACGGTATGGTGAGGGGTGACGGTGAAAGGTGTAGTGTGTCCATACTCCTGATATTGTGGAAAAATGCGTATGTTGAAGATCGGAAGAAACCGTAAACCTCTGAAATAGAAATTCTACCCCATGACATCTGATACTACTGACCGCTCATCTCTCGCACGCTATGCTTGGCTTTCGATTGCCGCGGCCGTTGTCACTATTGCACTAAAGACCATTGCATATCTGTTGACGGGATCGGTCGGTCTGCTTTCAGATACGCTCGAATCTTTCGTCAATCTTGTTGGCGCACTTATGGCGTTGGCGATGTTGACGATAGCCGCTCGCCCAGCCGATGAGGACCATGCCTATGGACATAGTAAAGCCGAATACTTTTCAAGCGGCGTCGAAGGTACGTTGATTCTGATCGCCGCCGTCAGTATCTGCGTAGCGGCCATTCCAAGGATTGTTGCCCCAAAACCACTTGAGCAGATTGGGCTGGGACTGGGGGTTTCGGTTGCGGCCTCACTCGTGAACTTGTTTGTTTCGCGCGTCCTGCTGCGGGCTGGCCGGCGTTACCACTCAATCACTCTTGAAGCCGATGCACAGCACTTGATGACGGATGTGTGGACATCGGCGGGTGTGCTTGTCGGGGTGGGCGCGGTAGCACTCACCGGCTGGGAACGACTAGATCCTATTGTCGCTATCCTGGTCGCCGGCAATATCATTTGGTCGGGGATTCGCATCGTGCGCACGTCAGTGTTGGGGCTGATGGATACGGCACTATCGGATGAGGAGCAAAACACCTTACGTCGAATACTGGGGCCGTATATCCAGAGCGGAATACAGTACCACGCGCTTCGTACGCGCCAATCAGGGGCTCGTCAGTTTGTGTCACTTCATGTGCTGGTTCCCGGTATGTGGACCGTCCAGCGTGGTCATGGGTTGTTGGAAAGTATAGAAGCTGACATGCGCCATGCATTGCCGAACGCTACAATTTTTACTCATCTGGAGTCCCTTGGTGACCCTGCTTCGCGGGATGATATGAATCTAGACCGCATGGAAAATCCGTCGATTAAACGTTCGGAAAAGCACCCACAGCAATCGTCGGACGGAGAAGCCGGCGGTTCGACAACATGAGATGATCTAACTCAAGAAATCGTGTCCTTCCCCCTCTGAACAACTCCTGAGGGATTCCCCCGAGGAGCGTTAGCGTGTGATGCCGATTCATCAGCATCCACCTTTCCAGCACGAAAGCGTTGCGAATTGCCAACGTCACCTCAGCAGATGCCCAAGCATGGTGCCCGTCTCCCATCGATCCGCCCCCCGTGCTAACTTAACACATTGATAATACACCCATAACGCAGAGTTCACACATAAAGAGTACATTTGTGTCAGCATTAATGGAGGACTAGGTATGAGCAATCCTTGGTTTGTTCTCATGGGAGTAGCAAAAGTAATAATGCAATTCCTAACGGGCGCTGGCCGCCGTTCCCGTTCCCACAGCAAGAGTGTTGTTCATTGACAATGATCGGAGGACAGATGCGCGTAGCCCATTTTGCAGGTACGATGCGTTCCGGTCATGACGGTGTAACGAAGTACGAGAGACGTTTATGAAACGGAAATCACCACGGAGTCGGAAAGCCGCCTAATGACCCCAATGACCATTGCGCATCTCTCAGATTTTCATCTCAGTGCGGAACATCGACGGAGTCACATCAGAAGAGCACGGCGTGCGCTTGACTATGTCAAGACGTTGAACGTAGACCACATCGTCGTCACAGGGGACATCACGGCAAACGGGTATCCGGCCGATTATCGCATTGCACGTTCGCTCTTTGCATCCGCCGGCCTGCTCGATTCCGACAAATTGACCGTGACCATCGGCAATCACGATGTGTTTGGCGGTGTACATACGGCGGAGGAGGTCCTGACATTCCCCAACCACTGCAAGGCGACGGATGACAAAGCCAAGGTTCGGGAGTTTGGTTGCGGATTCCGGGAGACGTTTGAGCACACGTTGCGGCATTCGGAAAAACGGTGCTTCCCATTTGCCAAAGTCATCGGTGATGTAGCGCTTATCGGGGTGAATACTGTCGCCGCACATTCGCGGTTCAAGAATCCCATTGGATCCAACGGGGGTGTGGACGACAGGTCGTTCGCCCTCCTCGTCGAGCTCCTCGAGTCACCACTCCTGCACGCAAAGCGCAAGATTATCGCTCTGCATCACCACTTCTGCAGAATGCGTGATGTGAGACCGGGGACAATGCACTCCGTTTGGGGCGCAATCGAAAGCCAAACAATGAAGCTGCACGGCAAGTCACGCCTGCTCAAGCTCTTTGCCGGAACGAATGTTGAGATGGTCCTTCACGGACATGTGCACGAATCGAACGAATATTCCCGTAATGGGGTGCGGTTTCTGAATGCCGGGGGCTCGGTGCTCCACGATCGGAATCCCGATCTTCACATTAACATCATCCGGGTAAGTGATGCCGGTGTGCAGGCTGAGATCCACAGGATCCCCGTCGAATCTGTTTCTCTCTTGCGGAACGAATCATTGCCAGATGTGCCGGTGGCGATTGAAGCGCACCACGAGGCGGCATGACAATGATTGACGTATTCCCGGTCGGGCATCGGATCCCGGGTGACGGGTTCTGGGAATCTTCGACATTCAAACTCATGTTGGAAAACGGACAATGGAAGGTATCCCCGCATTAGGAACGAAATGACATTTGATGATCTTCCGAGCACCGAGTTCAGACCAGGTGCTCGAGGTCCCGAGAGCCGTGCACGACGCGATGGATTTCTATCAGCTTCTCGCGGACCAGGTAGAATACCAGGTACGAGTCGATGATGAGCACGCGATAACCCAGGGCGCGAAGTTGAAGATGGCGGGGAAGGCGTCCGAGGTGAGGATGGCTGCCCAGTGCAGCAATTCGCTCATCAAGCGTGTCGGTGAATGTTATGGCACGCGACGGACTATCCTGAGCGATGAACTCAAGAATGCTTAAGAGGTCTTCTTGTGCGGCAGGAAGGTATCGGATCGGAAGGTTAACGGGCATGAAGGCGTCGCCGCAATGTTGCCATCATCTGACGGTGGGTGATTCCTTTTTCGCCAGACGCAGCCTGGGCCTGGGCAACGCCAAGCTTGGAGAATAGTTCAGCTTGTGCTTTCAGCCGTTCATAGTGATCGATCGTGGTTACAACAAGTTCGCCCTCTCCGTTTCTGGTCAAGTAGACTGGGATATCTTGCTCATGGCAAATACGAGAGATTTCGCGCGTTCGGTTGCGCAGGCTCGAAATGGACTTGATCACGGGCATATGCTGGTCTCCTCTTTGTACACAATTTACACTATATTTTGATAAAATCCACTACACTCTCGTCCGCAGACTGCATTTCATTGTTAACTCCTCAAAGGTCTCTTGATCCATTCGATTCCTGTCCGTTCGGAATCAAATCCTCTGCGTTCCAAGCTGCAGGTCGATGACCAGAACAATTCGTCTTACGGATATCTCATCGTTCATTAACGTTCCGATCTACGTGGCTCGCGGACCCAAGTTCTCGATAACAAAGGAATGGCCGAAGTTCAAAATCTATGATTGATGGCCTGCGCAAACACGCGAAAAAGACCAATTTGCTAACAGCATCCTCAAATTCTTTTTTCGGAGATGCTCTTACGGGCGATCTTGGTATGATCTTATTGTGATAGCGGCGCATCCACCCGGTTCATACAATCAACTACCTCACCGATCCTGACTCGCGAATGTTCTCACATAGGAAGAGACATCTCGGATCTGCTGCCTGTTGAGTGTCGAACCGTAGGCTGGCATGAGCGGCGATTTGTTCACGCTTCTCCCACCACCGTTGACGGTCTGCACAATCTGGTCGTCGCTCAGAGCTCTCATGTATGTAGAATCAGATAGATCTCGCGGCCGGGGATCGAGGTTGAATGCATTGAATCCATCTCCCTTTCCCTCTTGTCCGTGACAAACAGCACAGTATTTGTTGTAGAGGAACGCCCCCTGCTGCTCTTCATAGGATACTTTTCTTACCGGTTGTGCGACCGCAATCTGAAGAGTGGAATCGACTACACTTGCGCTGTCAGTCATGCTGCGGTCCTTCACTCCGTCAGCGTGCTTGCCCGTGCAGCCGATAACCGCCACCACACATGCAATCAGGACAATGATCGTTTGCTTCATATGCTCAGGTGCAGGATGTTCGTTTTTCATTTCAGTGTCATCAGGTATGCCGTGATAGCCTCTGCTTCGGCATCGGGAAGATTGTTGTTCGGTTCAATCGTTGAAGGTTTCATTCCCTGTGGATTCTTCAGCCAGTGGAAGATCCAGCCGGCATTCAAGCGTGTACCGACCTTGTCGAGAGGGGGTCCGACANNCCTGGCGGTTCAGGCTGTCAGCAATGAAGGCCGTTTCCATGTAGTCGACAATAGTTTTGATTTCCTTGTCACTCATGAACAGATTCGGCATCCTCTCGGTCAACACCGGACGTAGCGAATACGGAACCTTGAAATACTCTTCGATCCATTT
>PMMO01000242.1:0-821 GCA_003162215.1 Ignavibacteriota bacterium | reverse complement strand
TCTTTCTCGGAGAAGTCAAACTTCGGCATCTTCATCGATTCGGAAAATACTCTGGGATTCAGAAGCTTCGTTTTCAAGTACGAAGGAAGCGTCTGATCGATGTCAGACTTCCCGAAATCGATCTCGTAGAAGTTCTTGCTTCCTACGGATGTGAGTTCGGGACCCATTTCCTCGATCCTGTTCACACCGCCGAGCGAATGGCACCCGCCGCAATTGTATTTCCTGAAGAGTGCCAGACCTTTCTCATAGAAGCCCGGATCAATCGTGTGCGCAGAAGGGATTGCCATGTCGTAGTCGATAAACTCGCCTTCCATGTAGGCCACAATCCCCAGAAGCTCTTCGTCGCTGAACCTGTACCGGGGCATAGCCACTCCGGGCTGGAATCGCTTTGGATTCCTTATGTAGTTGTAGAGCCACGAGGAGCTGACCTTGCTCGCAACTTTGCCGAGCTCGGTGGCGACGTACCCGCCCTTGCCGTTGATCGCATGACAGCTGATGCATCGCGCCTCGCGGAATCGAGTCGACCCAAGCTCAACCAGCCTGGCTTTCTGGGCCTCCGTGGCCGAGGCGAGTCGCGATGGGAGTGAATCAAGAGGGATGTCTCGGACGAACTGTTTGAACGACACGAGGAAATCCGCGAGGGTGTTCGCCTCGTCATCAGAGAGAAGAAAGTTCGGCATCTTTGTTTTCACAAAGTATCCCGCAGGATTCTTCAGCCAGTTGACGAGCCAGGCACGATTGACCTTGGAACCGATGCCGTCCAGACTCGGCACCCACTGCTTGTCATATCCCTTGATCTTGTGGCAGCCGGCACAGTTTGA
>PMMO01000130.1 GCA_003162215.1 Ignavibacteriota bacterium | reverse complement strand
TCGGTCAGGGGTCGGCGTTCGTCGGTCATGATGGCGGGACCTCGTAGACGGCGGCTGTCCTGGTTTCGGTGGCTTCGAGCTCACGGCTGGTGTAACAAATCAGCCCGGCACCAACAGCGATCACCAGTCTTTCATGCTGAAGGGTATTCCCACGCTGGATATGCAGGCCCATCTGGAAGACGATATGGGCAGATATTATCACGAGAAGGGGGACACATTCGACAAAGTGAGCAAGAGATATTTGTCCGATGCGGCTGCGGTGGCAAGCGTGCTCGTGAGTGAGCTTGCAAACCAACGTACTCTCACGTTTGAACGGAGAAGCGACACACAGACGATCGAACTGTTGAAAAAACACAAGCTCGACGATCGTCTCAAGAAGATGAAGGAATGGCCCTTTGGAGAATAGCCTCATGAGAACGATATGAAAATACGAACAATGGTCACCGGCGCCACCGGTATGGTTGGAGAAGGCGTTCTGCACGAATGTCTGTTTCATCCCGATGTCGAGTCGGTACTCGTCATCAATCGAAGGCCGTGCGGAGTGAAGCACGAAAAGCTGAGAGAGATCATTCACCAGGATTTGTCCGACATTACTTCTTTGAGCGGCCAACTGCGAGGCTACAACGCATGTTATTTCTGCGCAGGCGTTTCTTCGATCGGCATGAAGGAGCCGGAATACCGCAGGATAACGTACACGCTGACCATGCATTTTGCGGAGACATTGGCAACGATCAATCCTGGAATGACCTTCTGCTACGTGTCGGGCACCGGCACCGACAGTACCGAGCAAGGGAGAATCATGTGGGCACGTGTAAAAGGCAAAACCGAGAATGAACTGCTGAAGCTGCCATTCAAGCAGGTATTCAATTTCCGGCCCGCCGGTTTGCAGCCAACCAAGGGTTTGAAAAACACTCTGCCATTTTACAAATATCTGTCGTGGCTCATCCCTGTGGTTCGATTGATACTGCCGAATTCATTTTCCACGCTAAGAGAATTAGGCCTGGCAATGATCAATGTAACTTCAAGAGGATACTCCAAGAACGTGCTGGAGGTGAAAGACATTAAGTCGTTGGCAAAAGCACAATGAGGCGATCGTAGTAAAAAGTCAAAAACTCTGTCGCATGGACCCTGCGAGAACACCGTGAAAGCACTCGAGTTCGCATGACCTGCCGGGATCGGATCCGGACAATCATCAGTGGGGCACCGGCCGACCGGTGCGGCTTCTGGCTCGGGAACCCCCACCCGGACACGNNTGGCACCCGGACACGCTTCCGATCTATCACGCCTACTTCGGAACATCGACTCTCGAAGAACTCCACCTGAAGCTCGGCAGTGACCTCCGCTGGCTCAGCCCTCAGATGACAACCACCGTGTACCGGCACCCGGAAGGGAAGGGCCTCTTCGATATCGGTCAGCACAAGAAGTCGCATGCCGAACCGGGCCCTCTTGCTTGCTGTACTGTGGTGAATCAGGTTGACGGCTACGACTGGCCGAGCCTTGAGTATCTCGACTTCACCGAATGCCTTGGGTCCCTGTCGGAAGCTGCACCGTATTACCGGGCCAGCGGTTTCTGGATGCCGTTTTTCCATGATGTCATTGACCTCTTCGGTTTCGAGCCATTCATGCTTAAGTTGCATGACCAGCCTGATGTCGTTCATGCTGCTTTTGAGCACGTCTGCGGGTTCTACTATGATGCCAACGAACGATTTTTCGCTGCCGGAAAAGGCCTGGTCGACGCCTCCTTCTTTGGCAATGATTTCGGCACACAGCGGGACCTTCTCATTTCGACTCACCACTTCGACGAATTTGTTCTCCCCTGGATTCGCCGTTTTGCCGGGCAGGCCCGGCGGCACGAACTGCAGGTGATCATGCATTCCTGCGGATCGGTGCACAGGCTGATCGAGCGATTGATCGATGCCGGTGTCCAGTGTCTTCACCCGCTGCAGGCGAAAGCCTCCGGGATGGACGCCGACACGCTCGTCCGAGATTTCGGAGGGAGGATCGCATTCCTCGGCGGCATCGACACTCAGGAATTACTCATCAAGTGCACGCCGGAAGAGATACGCCGGGAGGTACGACGTCTGAAAGACAGATTTGGTCCCTGCTGGATTGCCAGCCCCAGTCACGAAGCCCTGTTGCCTGACATCCCGTCCCGCAACATCGCTGCCATGGCCGAAGCGGCACTCGAGTTGTATAGTTGACAAGCTCCGCGTTTTCGTTCCACACACCGAGGTATTCCCATGATGCTTCAACCTCTGGATCTCGTCATCGTTGTGGCCTACATGATTATCACCATGCAAATCGGAGTCATGTTCCGGAAGCGCGCGATGAAGAGACTGGACGCGTACTACCTTGCCGATCGCGAGGTCTCATGGTGGATGGTCGGGCTCTCTGGCTGCTCGAGTTATGTTGATATTGGCGGAACGATGCTTATCACCGGGTTGGTGTTCTACGTCGGTCTGAAGTCTGTCTGGATACTCCATATCGGCTGGGGGTTCTTCACGATGGCCATTTTTATGGCCTACCAGGCAAAGTACATCCGGAGGTCCGGCGTCATGACCGCGGCAGAGTGGAATCAAACCCGGTTCGGCGACACCCGGGAGACGGAGCATCTACGCATCGCGATTGCAGGGTTCATCCTGCTGTCTATGATGCTGACGCTCATGTACGTGGCCGTTGGGACGGGCAAATTCGCTGAAGAGTTCGTTCCTTTTCCCCGCTGGGCGTCGACCTCCATCATCTTCGTGGTCGTTGGGGTCTATGTGACGTTCGGAGGTTTGTTTGGAGTGATTTGGACGGACATTTTCCAGACCATCCTCATCATCATCGGCGCGATCGGATTGAGTATCGCTGCACTGCAGCTGCCCGACGGGATGACGGCAGTAGCTGCGCGGATGCCGGAGTGGGGATCCCTGACTCCCACGTGGAGTCTCTGGAAGGACTACCTCACGCAAGCTCCCGCAACCTACCACCAGTACTTCACATTCGGCCCATTGATGATTGCCAGCATCCTCTGGGTGTTCTTCAGATTGCTCTGCGGTCCTCTCGGATGGGATTTTACATTCTTCCTGACCACAAAGAGCGCGCGTGAGGCATCACTCTCGGCCTTCGCATGGACTCTCGGCCACACAGTCCGCTGGCTCATCGTCGGGTCATTTCTCTGCTTCGGTATACATTACCTCGGATCCGCGGCGAACTTCGACGCAGAAAGGATTATGCCCCTCGTCGTCAAGAACATGCCTGTCGGGGTCGCCGGCCTCTTCATGGCTGTGCTCCTCGCAGCATTGATGTCTACACTGAGCGCAATCATCAACGTCACCAGCAATGTCGTCCTCAACGACTTCCTGAAAAGGTATTTCGCAAAGAACATGCCCGAACAATCATTGGTTCGTCTTGGCATGGTGGCCTCTTCGGCTGTGATCCTTGTCGGATTCGGCATGAGCTTCATGTACGAACAGATCGTGTCTGCGTGGGAGCTGCTGCTGTACGTCATGCTGACAATGATCATGGTACCCGCGGCTCTCCGATGGCATTGGTGGAGATTTGGCGCAAGGGCCTACCTCTGGAGCATGGCTGCTTCCACGGGAGTGGTGGTTGTGCACAAAGCCTTCTTGAATGACCTGCCGCTCCACTGGGCGATCGTGTTTCTCATGCTTTCATGTTTTGCCCTGACGGTGCTTATCACATTCCTTACAAGACCGGCGGACATCGAAACGCTTGTGCGCTTCTACGCCAAAGTGCGCCCCTTTGGAGTATGGGGACCCGTGCGCCGCGAAGCAGTACGGCGCGGACTCGTTCCGGCAAAGGATCCCATGCCAACCATGGATGTTGTCAATGCAGTCATCGCTTCCTTCTTCCAGCTTTGTCTGGGAATCATCCCCCTATACATGTTCCTGAAGGACTGGACCAGCATGTCCCTCTGTTAGCCTTGTGTGTATGTACACTGGTGGTTCTGTTTTTTACCTGGTACAAGTATCTTCCGTCACCGGAAGAGCGCTAATCCGGCTTCTCGCACACTCTGACAAAGGCCACATCGCATATGAGAAAACCTAACATTCATCTGATCTGCAACGCTCATCTCGACCCGGTCTGGCAATGGCGGTGGGATGAGGGTGCTGCCGAAACGATCACGACATTCGGCATTGCCGCCCGTCTCCTGAGAGAGTTCCCGACGTTTATGTTCAATCATAACGAGGCGATCTTGTATCGCTGGGTACAAGAGTATGACCCGGCTCTGTTCAAAGAGATCCAGAGACTTGTTGTTGAGGGACGCTGGTGCATTTCGGGCGGCTGGGATCTGCAGCCGGATGTGAACATACCGGGGACGGAATCACTCATTCGCCACGTAGCCGAAGGTCGGCAGTTCTTCCTTGAGCATTTTGGGGCACGGCCGATTGTCGCGTACAACTTCGACTCTTTTGGGCACAGCGGAGGCCTGCCACAGATCCTGACCAAGGCCGGCTATGCCATGTACGTCCATATGCGCCCCGCCCAGAAGGATCTTCCCCTTCCCTCGGATCTCTATCGCTGGCGGGGGATCGATGGGTCCGAGGTTGTGGCATACCGCATTCCTTTCGAAGGATACAATACCTTCCCCGACAAAGCCGTGGAGCGGATCCGTGGAGGGATCGACATCGCTCTCAGACTCAACCGCGACACACCGGTGTTCTGGGGACTCGGTGATCACGGGGGTGGAGCAACCGCTCGGGAGCTTGAGCAGATCCACAACCTCATGAAACAGGAGACCCGCGTAGAGATCATCCATAGTTCCACGGAGCGATACTATGAAGCGATTCGCGATGTGATATCGACTCTTCCCGTGGTCGAGGGAGACCTGCAGCGTGTGTTCACCGGATGCTACACCTCCATGTCACGTCTGAAGCGGAGAATGCAGCGAAACCTCGGAGAGCTGGTGCAGACAGAGGGATTGCGCGCTGCGACGTGGTGGACGGAGGGACAGGACTATCCTGCCGATCGGATTCGCGATGCTTGGCGCGATCATTTGCTCAACGATTTTCACGACATCCTCCCCGGTTCATCCATAGAGTCCGGCGAACTTGATGCTCTCGATCTCTACGGCCGATCTTCAGAGACTTCCAGGCGGCTCCGTCTCGGGGCTGCATCGGGGTTTTCGAGAGGGCGTCACCGCATCCTGGAGATCCCCGTTACGGTGTTGAACATGAACCCCGGGGCATGTCGGGTTCCTGTGGAACTCGAGTACATGATCGATCATGTGCCGAAGCTTGAAGGGCGGTGGCACGCCCGGCTCTATGCGACGGATGGATCCGAAATCCCTGTTCAGGAAGAACCGGCTGAATCGCTTCTCCTCGCAGATGAATGGCGCAGGAAAGTCTGCTTCAACGCCACATTGCCCCACATCGGAGCGTCCTACTTCCGCATAGAGATGCATGAAGGTCCGAGGGCCTGCAACGCAGCACCGCCGATGGTCAACTATGCTGCTTCTGAGTCAGGGCTCATTACGAATCTGGATGCCGGCAACGGGCGNNTGAAAGGGCTGCTTGTTGAAGACCTTGCAGACTCCTGGGGGATGGAGGAGTGGAGTTATAGAAGAGTGCTGGGGACTTTCACGTTGGTCCCGGGATCGTTCATAACCCTCGAGCACGGTCCCATACGGAAAATTATGGAAGCGGCGTTCGAATGCGGTCGCAGCAGGATAATCTGCCGGACTCTCGCCTACGCGGGTTTCCCCTTCCTTGAATTCCGGTTCCGCGTCTACTGGAACGAAGATCGCAAGAGACTCAAGCTGGCCATCCCGACGGTGTTTCGATCATCCGATGCATTCTGCGAAGTCCCGGGTGGGGCCATTGTCCGGCCGGCGAACGGCCAGGAACAGGTTCAGGGTCGCTGGTTGGTGCTCAGAGGATTCATTGGCGGGAAACCCACTGCGCTCGGCATCGTAAACAGCGGTCAGTATGGTTTCGATCTCGAGGATGGGGAGGTCCGGCTCTCTGTTCTCCGGAGCGCCCTGTACTGCCACGAACGGTCGTTTGACCTCAGCGCTCCGCGCCACCGTAAACACATGGATCAGGGAGTACACGATTTCCGGGTCATCCTGATTGCCGGAGAGTCCACGGATGTTGTGAACGCAGTAGCAGGACTTGCAGACTGGCTTAGTGCTCCTCCATATGCGCTTGCCCACTACCCGATCGGCGATGAGACTCCCGGTCAACGGGAGATTATGAGTGTCGAGCCGGGGAATATCAGGCTCATCGCATGCAAGAGGTCGTGGGACGCGAATGCGCTGATCATGAGATTCCAGGAGGCGGTCGGAGAGGAAACGCAGGGAATCGTGCGCCTTATGCAACCCACCATTTCGGTCCGGCTCACGTTCAGACCATTCGAGATCAAGACGATCCGGTTTGAACGGGACGGGACCTGGAATGAAGTGACGATGATAGAGGAGGAAGGGAGCAGATGGCCTGGGTGATGAGGAGGATGCGTGGATCAGAGAGTTCGCTGTAGTATTATCAATGAGATGTCATCCTTCCTTCGACAGTCGGCGACGAATGCCTCGACTCTGGCGACCAGTGCCTCGCCGAACTGTTGAGCCTGCAGAGTGCACAATGATCTGCATGCGGCCTCCAGCCGCTCCACACCGTACGATTCTCCTTCGCGGTTTTCCGCCTCAGTGATCCCATCCGAATAGAGCACTAACGTCTGCCCACGAGTGAGTGTGCACTCCTTCTGTTCGAAAAGTGCATCGGCGGCCAGACCGATTGCGGCATTTCCCTTTCCCAGGCTCGTGATGCCGGTTTGCGACACTAAGAGAGGAGGCATATGCCCGGCGTTCACGTACCTTACCACGCCCGAGTCGGGCGCGATTTGGAGAAGCAGGAGAGACGCAAAGCGTCCCGGCATCTTGTCTCTCAGGAGAATCTCATTGATCTTTGCCGCGAGGGTTTCGAGTGCTGGTATGTCCGGGGCAAAGGCACGCAGAAGCGCCTGTATCCTTACCATAAGTAGTGCAGCACCAAGGCCTTTGCCTGCGACATCTCCTGTGGCCATTCCGTACCTGTTGCCGCTGAAAGGGAAGAAGTCAATGATGTCTCCGCACACTTCATTGGCAGGGTATGTATACAACCAGATGCTCCATCCCGGTACAGACGGCGAAGGATCCGGTTGCATCGCGCGCTGGATGGCCCGACCGTCCTGGAGTTCACTGTGTGCAAGCAGTTTGTCTTTGAGCTCAAGCATCAACACAAGCAGGAGGGCAAGAACCCCAACGAACAGAGTCCCCGTGACGTTTTGAGAGATACCCTCGCTATGGTTTGAAAATGTGGCAGTGGGGCTGATGATGAGTAAAATGCCGAAGGCAAGAAGAATTCTCCTCATCGGAGTGAGTTTGAAGAACATGCTCTTGAGTATCCACCACGCGAGCAGGAACCAGCGCTTTACCGGTGACATCCTCCGAAGTTCGTCGCGCCGTTCTTCGTTGATATAGAAATCACGCAGCTCCTGTGCTTCGTCGCGAAGCGTCTGGAAGAAATCCCCTTGTTTCACGTCCTTCCGGAGGGTTCCCCAGATTGTCGGGTCCTTCTCTGTCTGACCGGTCATAGGACACCCGTTGTCCTCTTAAGATTGTCGTGGGGATTCTCTGGTACTCCCACTACAATGGTATACTACCGTAGGCAGCCTGAAGTTTCAGCGTATTGGAGTTGGTCAATTCGACCATTTGTTGAAACCGATGTGTGATCATGGGGTGTGCGAATCATCGGTTTGGTGCTATTCCACGCCGTGAATGTACTGCATCTTGACGTTTTGTGCAACGAGCGGTCAAAACGAAACCTTCCCTCTGGGCATTGCATCCAGAG
>PMMO01000183.1 GCA_003162215.1 Ignavibacteriota bacterium | reverse complement strand
ATTGCTCTTCAAGAAATACCCCTTGGAATAGCCGGTATCACGTGCCGCTGAAGGCTCTCATACGGAAAATCGTTCCCCGCCTGCGCGTGGCCCGGCTTGACGATGAGGAGATATTCCCGGCAGAGTTGGACAATGCTACTATCCGCCGCCTTCAACGCGTGCTCGGGTGCAAGATCCACGATCGCGATCTGTTTGTCCAAGCACTTCTCCATCGCTCTTTTCCCCAACGATCAGGCCACGCCAGCTCATCAAACGAGCGCCTTGAGTATCTCGGTGACTCGGTCCTGAATCTCATCGTCGGTGAGCATCTCTATGCACGCTACCCCAGCGCTCCTGAAGGGGATCTCACCAAAATGCGATCGCGCCTGGTGAACAGCAAAGCCCTCGCGGCGTACGCGAAGGCGCTCCGTCTCTCGGACTTCATACTCATGAGTCCCAGCGCTGCCCAGTCCGTAGGCAGGGGCTACGATACGATCATTGCTGACACCTTTGAAGCAATTGTTGCAGCGATCTACCTCGATCGCGGGTTTGTTACTGCCCGTCGTTTTGTCGAGCGACAGGTATCGCTGGCGCTCGCTCATGGAGCGGTCGTTACAAATGATGAAAATTACAAGAGCAAACTCCTTGAATACGCACAATCGCGAGGACTCGGTGTGCCACGCTATCTTATTGTGAAAGAGGAAGGACCGGACCATGATCGCACGTTCACGGTCGATGTCCTGCTGCGCAACGAACGACGCGGAACCGGTACCGGCAAGAACAAGAAAGACGCCGAACAGGCGGCAGCCAGTCAGGCACTGAACAAGCGCTGAATGCCGATACAACGCGTGATCGGTCTTCTCCTCCTCTGGGGAGTGTGCTGCAACGGACACAGTCAGATCCAACCACAACGCCCTCCCTTCTTCCTCGGACCTGTGGATAGCATTGTTATCTCCGGCAACAAACATACCCGCCCCTACGTCATCCTGAATGAAATGTCCATTGCCGCCGGAGAACGTTTCACTCCGGAGATGATCGAGTTTGACCGCAACCGCATCTACAGTCTCGGCCTCTTTACAAGCGTCGATCTCTATCTCGACACGCTTGACGCGCGCAGTATCCTTCGAGTGATGGTGGGCGAACGCTGGTACATCTTCCCCGTGCCGCTATTCGGATTCAGGGATGGAGACGTCGAGCGGGCCTACTACGGTGCAGGCCTCTGGCACAACAATTTCCAGGGGAAGAACCAGAAGCTTTTCGGATCGGTAGTGTTCGGCGCCGACCCATCCGCACAGCTGTCGTTTGCCGACCCCCTCATCAATCATGACAGCCAGATTTCCTTTGGCGCCCAGCTCTCCTTCAGCCGGACACGCAATCGAAGTGAACAAGAAGCTTTAGTTACGGGAGGATTCGATGAGTTCCACTATGACGGCGATATCTCCACCGGCAAACGCTTCGGCCTGTACCAGTATGTGGGCATCAATGCGGGCTTCCAGATGGTGGAGATCTCCTCATACAGGCCGCATCGGACCGTCTCCGGCGACGGCACTGATCGGTACCTCTACGCCAGTGCTTCGTATTTCTACGACAGCCGTGACCTTGCCGAGTACCCTACGAAGGGGAACTATGTGTACGGCTACGTCACAAGATTTGGATTCGGAACTTCCGATGTGAACTTCAACCGATTCGGTCTCGACCTCAGGAAATATTTCCCGCTTCCATTGTCTTTTACACTTGCAGTTCGGCTCAATGCGACATTCATGGCCGGAGGAGATATCCCCACCTATGCTCATGTGTACCTGGGCTACGGTGACCGCATACGGGGATACTTCACCACCGTGTTCGAGGGCGAACATCTCGCCTGTTCCACTGTCGAACTGCGCTACCCGATATTTCCTGCGCAGGTGTTCCGCCTGTCGAACTCCATGCTCCCCGATGAGTTCTCGGTATGGCGCTTTGGAATCAGTCTCGCCCTGTTCGCGGATGCAGGAACAACATGGTATCGCGGCCAGCGCGTGAGTCCTGCATCCATCGCNNGTACGGTGGAGGTGTCGACTTCTTGCTCCCCTATGGGGCTGTGGTACGCCTGGACTATGCGTGGAACAATTTCGGAAAGGGGCAATTCATTCTGGACTTTCGCCATGCCATATGAGTCCACAGCGGCTCCCGGGTCACTCCCTGCCGGATTGGCGTTCTTCTATGTGCCGCCCGGATCGATTGCGGGCGACGAAGCCATCGTGGAAGGCGAAGAGTATGCACACCTCACACAGGTCATGCGACACCGCGAGGGCGATACCATCGGCATTGTGGATGGCGCAGGGATGGCGTATGTGGCAGAACTCACGAGCATAGGCAGGCACACCGCTTTGTGTTCGATACGTTCAACTCACCCGAACTTGCACGAACCGTCCCGCCATGTTACCCTCGCTGTCGGCGTACTCAAGAATCCCTCGCGGTTTGAAACGGTGGTAGAAAAGTGCACTGAGCTGGGCGTGCGGAAAATCATCCCGATGATCACCACGCGCACGATTCAACGCCATGCCAGGGTGGAGCGCTGGCAGACCATTGCTCTGGCGGCCATGAAGCAATGTGGAGGGTGCGTCCTTCCCGAAATCGTACCACTCATGGCGTTTGATGAGGTGGTCCCTGCTGCGAAAGGAGGGAAGGTGATGTTCCACGAGCAAGCAACACTACTGTTCGACCGGCGTGTCGTTGACCCTGCTATGTCCGAATGCATCATCTGCATTGGACCAGAAGGGGGATTCACCGAAGGGGAGGTGGCTTCGGCAGTGGAGCACAGCTGGAGTGTGGTGTCGTTGGGCAATCGCCGTCTCAGAAGCGAAACGGCTGCGATTGTCGCAGCCGCACGCCTCCTGACGTAATTCCGGGTGGTGTCACGACTTCTGCAGTTTGTCCTCAACAACGGACAGGATCTCTTCGAGCATCATTGCGCTGGTCGAGCGCAGTGACTGCACTTCATCCTTCTTCCACCCCACAAATTCCGGGTCATCGAGCCCGCCTAAGTTAATGCGCACGTTGAGCGCCGCCCCTTCGAGTCCGGCATGCAGCATGAGCGCGCTCACGCCGGCATCACTGACGGAATGCGCATTCCCTTTCGACGCAACGCTCTGTGCAAGCGCAAGAGCATCGATGCAATGCTTCATCACTTCCAGAGGCACCTGCGCTGCCTCTTTGGTCGCCCCACGCACTGCCGCAGCCCGCAGTGCCTTCTGCGGATCGGTGTCTTTAGGAAGTGCATACGCTTCTATCACTTTATTGAACGCCTGGGTGTCACGGTCAATCAATGCTGTGAACTGATCCCGGAGCTGTTCCGATTGTTCCAGCACTCTCTTGAGATCGCCTTCCACGTCGGCGTACTTCTTCTTGCCGAGGGTCAAGTTGCAGACCATGGAGATTAATGCTGCGCCAAGGGCGCCTGAGAGCGCAGCAACACTTCCTCCACCGGGAGCTGGCGACGATGAGGCGAGCTCATCAAGAAAGGCATTCAGGGTTTTGCGACTGGACATAGTGACCTCATTCATCAAGTAAGTTGGTATTCGATGATCTTGCGTGACGGATCAAACCGATCCAGCTGGCTTAATCCGAGCCGTTCGACGGCCAAAGCGATGAGCGTTGACTCGTCCCTGGTGTCGGGAGCATAGAACCGGCCTGCCATCACTAATGCTTCCTTCGGCGTTAGCCCAACGATCTCACTGCCTGTGACCTCCACCCCGAGACTTGCTGCCTGGCGCCTCACCTCTTCAAAGGCAATATGCGGCGGGGTCACGGGGAAGTTCACAAGGTTGATCGACACCTGGGCAATATTCTGCGCTTCCAGGAGCACACCCATGGCCTTCACTGACTGCAACGTTCCGGGAACAAGGACTTTCTGTCCCAGCGGATCCATGACGGCGTTTCCTTGTTCATCCTTTTTTACCCGTCCACTCTCGCGTATGCGCAGCGCAATTTCATGGGCAATTTTCTGATCATTCGTTTTGAGATTGACGTTGTAGGCAATCAGGAACACACGAGCCCCGGTGACCGTGGCGCCTGAGCGCGCCGAGAACTCGGCCGGGCCGAAGTCAGGCGCCCAGGCAGGATCGTTCAGCCTTGCCGACAGCCCCTCATACTCCCCCTTCCTCACTGATGCGAGATTCCTGCGCTCCGGCCGTGTCGCGGCCTCTTCATAGAGATACACCGGAATCTTCAGCTCATCCCCCACCCTCTTACCGTACGACCGGGCGAGCTGCACACATTCCTCCATGCGTATGCCCGACACCGGCACAAAGGGCACAACATCGGTGGCGCCAATGCGCGGATGTTCCCCGGAATGCTTCGTCATGTCGATCTGTTCCGCGGCAACACGCGTTGCCTCGAATGCAGCGTCCACCACTCCTTTCGGCGAGCCGATAAATGTCACCACGGTGCGGTTGTAGTCTTTGTCCGGTTCGACGCTGAGGAGCTTCACGCCGGGAGTAGTGCGGACCGCAGCACCAATCGCCTCGATGATTGCCGTATCTCTTCCTTCACTGAAATTCGGAACGCATTCAACAATAGCGGGCATGACAACTCCGGTTAGGGTATTTCGAGCAGAGTCCCGTTCTTGATGGTGTGGGTGACGTGATTCGTACCGAAGTGATAGGCCAGTGTCCGATAGCCGGCAATCCTGGCCACCACCAGATCGGCATCTTTCCCCACTTCAATGCTTCCCTGAGTCGCTGACAGATTGAGCGCAGCCGCTCCATTAAGCGTACAGGCCGTGATTGTTTCTTCCGGACTCATCTGCATGTGTGTGCAGGCAATCGTCATCATCAAAGGCATCGAATACGCCATGCAGGAGCCCGGGTTGAAATCACTGGCGATGGCAACCGGAACGCCGGCTTCGATCAGTTTCCTTGCAGGGGCATAGCGGTGATTCAGGAAGAAGGAGACGCCCGGGAGGAGCGTGCCAACAACACCCGCATCATGTAATGCCTGGATGCCGCGTTCGGTAATGTGTTCCAGATGATCAGCCGACACAGCCCCAACTTTTGCCGCCAGTTCGGCGCCACCGAGAGGAGACAGCTCGTCGGCATGCACTTTGGCAGCCATGCCATGTTTCTTCCCCGCATCAAGGATCGCTTCCGATTGCCGGAGATCAAAGTAGCCGCTCTCACAGAATACGTCACAGAATGCGGCAAGCCGGCGTTTGCCGGCATAGGGGATCATCTTGTCGATGACCAACCGCACGTACCCATCGGGATCAGAACGGAACTCCGGAGGTATTGCATGTGCACCGAGGAATGTCGGCACGACTGTAGCCATCTCCTCCTCGGCCAGTTCGTTGATGGCTTCCAGCATCTTGATTTCGGAATCCATGTCGAGGCCGTAGCCGGTCTTGATTTCCACCGTGGTGGTTCCGTGCTTCATCATCTCCGAGAGGTACCGGGCGGTGCTGCGTTTAAGTTCCTTCTTCGATGCCTCGCGCACCTCACGAACGCTACCGATGATTCCTCCTCCCGCTGACGCGATATCCTGATAGGACGCCCCTCGTGAACGGAGAACGAATTCGTCGGCACGGTTTCCCGCAAACATCATATGCGTATGGGAATCCACGAAACCCGGGAATACTACCGATGCCGATCCATCCAGTTCCGGCATATCATCAGGGAGGGCTTCCTGAAACTCGTTCATCCGGCCTACCCACGCGATCTTGCCTTCGCGGCAGAGCACGCCGGCGTGTTCGATCACGCCGATATCCTGCATATCCGGGCCGGTCTTGAACGGTTTGCTGTTGGATGCAACAGTGACAAGCTGGGCGATATTTTTGATGAAGAGATTCACAATCTGTACTAAGGTACCAAAAGTTGGCTGGAACCGCAACGAATGGTGTGCGGGAACTCTCCTAGCGGCTGCTATAACCGATCTGTTGTATGACCTGGGGACTCAAGGCAGGAAGACCATTGTCACGCCGCATAAGGTCCACATAGGTCCGAAAGAACGATTGCGGGTTTCCGCGCAACGTTTCCACCAACGCCGTACGTCCCAGCGTTTGGTCAATCTGACGCGCGACAATCATCCCCGTAATTGAGCCGAAGCTTTCCCAATACCCCGAGGTATTGGATTCACGCATGAGATCCGATACCCGTTTGGAGGTCGTTGATGGCGAGAGAAGCTCTGCAGCGGCTGCGTTGAAGCGCGCAAACGCCACCTGTGTCCGTTGCAGTCCATCTTCCGGAAGCCGTCCGTGTGTTCGTTGTATCAACGAGAGGTAGTAGGCTACTCCCTCGTTTTGCGCAAGATCCAGCAATTCTTCAAACGGCGTCCGTTGAACGCTGTAGTACGCGCGCCATGCGGGTTCTGTTTCCTTGTACACACCGTATGCCGCATGGAACACTTCGTGTGCAACCACGCTCAGAAGGCCGATGAATCTCTCGTCGGTCCCGTCGCCATACTTGACCGCTTTGGCAAGGTTTACCACAATCGTCAGCTCACCTTCATTTTCACCCACGGGAATCGGCACGTCGCCCTGCCAGCGCACCCGCACAACGTACGCATCAATATTATTGTGTCCGAAAGCGACAACATACATCGGGATGCGTGCCTGGACTCGCGCGTCGGCGGGAAAGAGTTGTTCGACAGTGCTGACCACCTTTTGCGCAAAGTTTCTCCGGCGGAGTGCCAGCAGCAGATCCTTGAGCGCGGCAACATCGGCGCGCGCGCGACGCATTTGGAAGACATCGTCGCCAAGGTCCTGATTGAACTTCGCTGCCGCCAACGCTTGTTCAAGGGCTGGAGTGTCGAGATGCCGTCCCGCAAGATTTCCTGTGACCGCAAGGGAGAGCTGGCTTCCCCGTTCGCGAGCGGCATCCTCCGGGCGACCAGAAAGACCCTGATAGATTTCAATCGCGCGTTCCGCAGACGCGGTATTGAGATCCAGATAGAGTTGAAAGTGTGCGTGCTCTTGAGCGCACGCAAAGGCGGGGACACATACTGCAAAGAGGAAGAAGAGAAAAGTACGCCCAGACATGCGATTAGAGAGCCTTTATGACGACCATGGTCATATCGTCGTGCTGTGGCGCGTCACCCGTATGCCGACCGACCTCGTCAGCCAGCACGTTCAGCATTTCTGCCGCCGTGAGTGTCGAAAGCCCGGGCCGACGGAATACTTCTTCGATGCGCTCCGCTCCAAACGGCTCGTCTGATGCATCCATTGCTTCGGTAAAACCATCGGTCAGCAGGCATACGATGTCGCCCCGCGACATCTGGAGCGCCGACTCGAGATATGTCGTCTCAGGCTGCGCACCAAGTGGAAAGTGGACTCCGTCGACATCAAGCCACCGCATCTCTGTTGCGCTGCGCAGCAGCGGTTTCGTCTGGCCCGCATTCGCATAGTACAGTGTACGGGTCCCTACATCGAGACCCGCAAGGAGAAAGGAGACGAAGTGCCCCCTGCGTGAGTGGTGGTAGACTCCGCGATTCAGTCTGGAGAGAATATCGGCTGGAGAACGGGATTGCTTGGCTTCGCTCGCGTACGCGCCACTGGTAAACACCGCGGCCATCGCCGCTTGCATACCCTTGCCCGAGACATCAACTACGGAAATTCCAAATCTCGTCCCTCCCTCTCCCAGGGGAAGGAAATCGTACAGATCACCGCCCACTTCTTTCGCGGGAACAGACATTCCTGCAATGTCGAACCCCGTTACCGCAGGATTCTCTTTAGGCATGAGAGAGATTTGAACGTCGCGTGCCAGACGGAGTTCGGTCTGCAATGTTTCCCGTTCTCCCCGTTCGAGAGAGATGATCCACGTGATAAGATTGACCGCGCCAAGCACCAGTGCCCCGGCGACAACCAAGGGCATCAACCCGCTCCCGACGCGGACAAAGGCTGCAACAAGGCCGAGTGCTATGAGTGTGTAGGAAATGACTACGAGTCGACGACGGTCCGCGGGAATGCCGGCATAGATCTGATCCGTCCAGAGAAGCGAAAAAATGAGGGCGTCCCATAGACGGATGTTCCCCCCTTCCTGCTCCATTCTCTTCCTGGTGGTGTCACGGCGCTCCTTCAAGATGGCGGTGATGCGCTCACCCGCAAGATAGAGGATCCCTGCGACGATAAGATCAATGCCGAAGCGACTCCAGTCTCCTCCCGAAGAGCCCTGGAGAAAAGCCCCAACGAGCTCGATAATGACGAGCACTTTGAGAAGCTGGACCAGTATCCGCCGGAAACGAACGGGATCGATCATTGGACAGGAGTCTCTTCAACAGCGGGTTCACGGACTGGATGTTGCCAGAGGGAGAGGTAGCATCCGTCCGGTGTGGCAAACTGGGCCCACCATCCCATATCACTCACAGGCGTCTTCTTCACAAGTATCTTCCCTTTGGCTTTCTTGATCTGTTTCAGCTTCGCGTCAATATCATCAACCTCGATATAGACATTGACCTGGCCTTTCTTCGGCATCTTCTTCACGAGATAGAAACCGCCATTAGGCCTCGCGCCGGCGCGGAAGAGAACCGTCTCAAGATCCGGCATCTCCTGAAACGTCCATCCAAAGACTTTGCCGAAGAACTTCTGTGACTTCTTGAAGTTTGTCGTGGGGATTTCGATATGTCCAAAGCCGTGCATGATTGTGATCTTTCAGTTGAATGTTGAGAATGATGTGGTTTCAGATTTCAGGATTCAGACATCGGAATCTTCACGCCCATGGTCTTCGCGTTGGAGATTGCGCGGTCGTAGCCTGCATCGGCGTGGCGGATGATGCCCATGCCGGGGTCGTAGGTGAGCACACGCTCCAGGCGCGCTGCGGCCTCCGGGGTCCCGTCAGCTACCACAACCATGCCTGCATGGATCGAAAGGCCGATGCCGACCCCGCCGCCATGGTGGACACTCACCCAACTTGCGCCGCCGGTTGCATTAAGCATGGCATTGAGAATCGGCCAATCGGCAATGGCATCGCTGCCGTCTTTCATCTTTTCCGTCTCCCGGTTGGGAGATGCCACAGATCCGCAGTCGAGGTGGTCACGTCCAATGACGAGGGGCGCAGTGAGTTCCCCTCGGGCAACGAGATCGTTAAAAATCAAACCCATTGTTGCCCGCTCGCCATACCCGAGCCAGCAAATGCGTGCAGGCAACCCCTGGAATTTCACCTGTTGTTGTGCCTTCCGGATCCACCGGCAGAGGGCGGTGTGTTCCGGGAACGTCTCCATCACCGCCCGGTCCGTGCGGTAGATATCCTCAGGATTACCCGACAACGCCACCCAGCGGAACGGTCCCTTACCGTCGCAAAACAACGGACGGATGTACTCCGGGACGAAGCCGGGGATATCAAATGCATCAGCCACGCCGTTGGCGAGCGCCTCGCCACGGATGTTATTACCATAGTCAAATGTGATTGCGCCCTTCTGCTTCAACGCGAGCATCGCACGCACATGTTGTGCAATAGACAGCTGCGCCAGCCGGACATACTGCCGGGGGTCGCTCTTGCGAAGCGTGACAGCGTCTTCGTAGGGAAGGCCTGCCGGCACATACCCGTTCAGCGTATCATGCGCAGAGGTTTGGTCTGTGAGCACGTCAATTGCAATGCCACGCTGAAGGAGCATCGGCAAGATCTCCGCAGCATTTCCCAAAAGGGCAACGGAACGCGGCAGTTTCTGTGCGCGTGCGGAGGCGATTGACCTCAGCGCGTCGTCAAGCGTGAGCGCCATTTCATCAACGTACTGCGTCGCAAGACGCCGCTCGATGCGATGTCGGTCGACTTCAATGGCCAGACAGACGGCACCGTTCATTGTTGCCGCCAGCGGTTGCGCCCCACCCATGCCTCCCAGGCCCGCGGTCACGAGCAGTCTCCCGGCCAGAGTGCCGCCAAAGTAGCGCTCCGCAACGGCGGCAAGTGTTTCGTACGTCCCCTGCAAGATTCCCTGTGTACCGATATAGATCCAGCTGCCTGCGGTCATCTGTCCGTACATCGTGAGTCCAAGTGCCTCCAGCCGGCGGAACTCGTCCCATGTTGCCCATTTCGGTACGAGCATGGAATTCACAATGAGCACGCGCGGTGCATCCCGGTGGGTTCTGAATATCCCCACCGGTTTGCCGGATTGTACCAGAAGCGTCTCATCGTTCTCAAGGCTCTGGAGCGAGCGGACAATGGCGTGATAGCACTCCCAGTTTCGTGCCGCTTTGCCGGTTCCGCCATACACGATAAGCTCTTCCGGCTTCTCGCCGACCTGTGCATCCAGGTTGTTCATCAGCATGCGCAGGGCAGCTTCTTGCAGCCATCCTTTGCACTGCAACGAAGTCCCTGTCGGAGCTTTGATTGCGGCCGGGTCGAAGTGTCGATCGCTCATTTGAATGCAACCACCGCTATCTCAATATTCGCCTGTTTCGGGAGCGCGCTGACCTCGACCGCCACACGCGCCGGATACTTCCCGTCGGGGAAAAACGTCGCATACACTGCGTTCACGCGCTGGTAGTCGCTCATGTTCTTCAGGTACACCGTCGCGTTCACCACCTGCGAGGAATCATAGCCGGCAGAACCAAGGACGGTCCGGAGATTACTGAGAACCTGCCGCGTTTCTTTTTCGATGTCGCCCGTGACAAGGCTCCCGGTTTGCGGGTCCAGCGCAATCTGACCCGAAACAAAGAGCATCCGGCCGGCCTGGACGGCGGGGGTGTACGGACCGATGACATTGCCGGGTTTGAACCGGAACACATCGTCGCGCATGCAGCCCGCACACAGCGTCGCGGCTATCAGTGCAATACAAGCAGTCGCTCGCATCCGCGCCTCACCGCATCAATGTAATCTCAATTTTCGTCGCATCTGTTTCCCCTTCTTCGAGCTTCAGCAATTTGATGCCGACGATCGCATTTAACGGATGAACCGTGCTGACACCATCATCCTCGACCATAAAGTAATCCCCTTCAACCTTGTTCAGAATTCCCAGATTCGTCTTTTCACCCTTGTACTTCGCGAGGATATCTTTCACTGTGGTTCCCACTTTTGTCTGGACGGGAGCGGGTTGCTCTATGGCCTGTTCCGTCTTGGGGGGTGTCTTCTTTTTCTGCGCGCTGGCTTCGCACGGCAACATCATCGAAAACGTCGCAAGGAGAAGCAGGGCTCCGCATGTCATGGTGAATCGGTTCATTGCAGCCTCCGTATGTTGTTGTATGAATGGCAAATCATTGGTCTTGGGTTCTCTGAACCCACACACGACGTCACATCTTGTATCCTATCTTGCGAAGGAAGTCCTTTCGTTTCCGGATATCCTCCTCAGCTTCGACACCTTTGCTTCGTTCTCCATCGACCACACCAAGGATACCGCGACCCTGGGCGGTTTCTGCGATGATCACCTCCGTGGGGTTTGCCGTTGCGCAATAGACACGACACACCTCCGGGACGGTTTTCACGGCGTTGAGGATATTCACGGGGAATCCCTGTTCCATAAAAATCAGGAACGAGTGACCTGCGGCGAGGCGGAGCGCATTGCGTTGGGCGATTTCGACCAGCCTCTCATCGTTGCCCGCATGGCGCACCAGACAGGGTCCCGAAGCCTCACAAAACGCTATGCCGAATTTCATTGCCGGGTTTGTCTGCACAATGACTTCATAAAGATCTTCAACGGTCTTGATAAAATGCGCATGGCCCAGGATGAAGTTCATGTCATCGGGCTTTTCGATACGGACAGAAGACATTTGCATGACTCTCTCCTTACCACTCAGGGTGGAGTAGTGAAACAAGAGCCGGGGTCACAATCCATTGGAGCCGTGCACCACCTGCGTCGGAGGTGGCGGAAAGAACCACGCTGGCCGCCGCTCCGGTCGGAAAGGCGATTTCCGCTATGCCATCGGCAACCAGCCAGGATAAGAATTCCGTGAGATCGGGTTGGTGCGCGATGAGAATCAGGGAACCGTCAGCGTGCTTCGTCACCTGTGCCAGAACTTCGCGCATGGCGATCCCCGGCTCGAGGACGGGCCAGGGATGCACCGCAGGCGGCGTTCGAAACTGGGACGCCACTATCTTTGCGCTTTGTTGTGCCCGCACAAGGGGACTGCTGCCGATCGTTCGCGCCGACGGCTCGACCATTGACAGCAAACGGCCGACAACCGCAGCGTCATGTTCACCCCTTGGGCTCAACGGCCTGTCTGCATCACGATGGACAGTACCTCCAATGGGGAGCGCCTCGCCATGACGCACAAGATACAGGTTCATGCGTTCTTCTTGCCGAGACCGACTCGGGCTTTTGCATATCCGGGTTTGATCACGTCATAAATCAGTTGAATGCGGCGATTGTAAGGTACGAATGCACTCTTCATTGCGTTGATGGTCAGTTTCTCCAGCGCTTCCAGGTTCAGCTTGAATACCTGGTGCGCGATTTTGTACTCCTTGGTCATCGTGGTGTTGCTCATCAACCGGTCATCAGTATTGAGTGTCACACGGAACTTGTATTTGTAATAAAGTCCGAAAGGATGCTCCGCAATGCTCTTCACCGCACCGGTATGGAGATTACTTGTCAGACACATCTCGAGCGGCAGCCGCTTGTCCAAAACGTACTGGGCCAGGTACCCCATGCGGGTGATCTTCTTGTTATCGCGCTTGTCGAGCCCGATGTCTTCAATGAGGCGGGTAGCGTGACCGATCCGGTGCGCGCCACACCATTGAATCGCCTGCCAGATGCTTTCCTTGCCAAAGGCCTCACCGGCGTGCACCGTAATGTTGAAGTTTTCACGTTGAATGTAATGAAAAGCGTCCACGTGCTTTTTCGGCGGATATCCTCCCTCTTCACCTGCAAGATCAAAACCCACGACACCCCGCTCGCGGAAATCCACAGCAAGTTCAGCCATCTCGAGTGAGAGTTTCATGTTGCGCATGGCGCAAATGATGATGCCGAATTCCACGCCGAAATCCTTCTTTCCACGTTCAAGCCCTCTCAGCACCGCATTGACAACATCGTCCCAATGCAGTCCCTTTTCCGTGTGGAAGACCGGGGCGAAACGGGTCTCTACATACACCACCCCGTCGTTCTTCATATCTTCCATCATCTCATAGGCGACCCGTTCGAGAGCCGACTCTGTCTGCATGACCGCAGTGGTATGCGCAAAACCTTCAAGATACTGCGGCAGGCTCCCGCGTTGCGCACCCCGGTGAAACCACACAGCCAGTCCCTTCGCACTGTTGGTCGGCAGTTCGCCATACCCGGTTTCCTTCGCGAGATCGATGACTGTTTGGGGGCGGAGACCGCCGTCAAGATGATCGTGCAGAAGTACTTTCGGTAGGGAACGGATGAAACGCTCGGTCATGCGCATGGGCGGTATGCCTCATTGGGTGCAAAAAAGTACAAAGTGATGGGGTAAAAATCAACGATTGGTTGCATTTCACCATGCTTTTCTCTATATACACGAGACAATTCGCACATACCGATGACCAAGAAAGACTTTTCCATCCTCGTTGTGGACGACGAAGAGACCTTCCGGTATCTTCTGAGTTCTCTCATCACTAGTGCCGGTTATCAGGTCGATACGGTGACTGATGGGGTGGCGGCCATTAATGCCGTCCAGGGGAAACTCTACCACGCGGTGCTGCTCGATGTGAAGATGCCGAAAGTGGATGGTATCGAAGTCCTGAGATTCATCAGGAACAACTATCCCGGTGTGGAAGTCATCATGTTGACCGGTGCGGCGGACGTGAAGATCGCCGTGGAATGCATGCGGATCGGTGCCTACGACTTCATTACCAAGCCGACGACGGCTGATGAGTTGCTTTCCACAATCAACCGCGCACTTGAACGCCGCCAGGGTCTGATCGACAACATTCTGATGAAGGATGCCCTTGACCGTCTTCAGGGATCACATGAGATGGTCGGTCAGAGTGATGCCTTTCGCAGGGTACTGGAGGTTGCGGCAAAGGTTGCCCCGACGGAATCCACAGTCCTCATTCAGGGTCCCAGCGGCACCGGGAAGGAACTCATCGCCAACTTCATCTACAAGAACAGCCTCCGCACGGAACAACCGTTTGTTACCCTCAACTGCGCATCGATCCCTGATACGCTGATTGAGAGCGAACTGTTCGGCCATGAGAAAGGTGCATTCACCGATGCCCGCACAACGAAACCCGGCATCGTGGAAATTGCCAACAAAGGCACGCTGTTCCTTGATGAAATTGGCGACATCAGCCCGGTGGTTCAACCCAAGATCCTCCGTTTCATACAGAGCGGAGAGTTCCGCCGCGTGGGCGGCAATACGTCGCTGAATGCCGATGTGCGTATACTTTCAGCGACGAACAAGAATCTCAAGGAAGAAGTACAGGAGGGACGCTTCCGTGAGGATCTCCTCTATCGTCTGAATGTCATTACGATCGAAATCCCTCCGTTGCGCGATCGGAAGCAGGATATCCCCCTGCTTGTGGCATCGTTTCTCGCAAACCGGATGAAGACCAAGGTCACAACATCCATCTCGACCAATGCGATGGAAGTGCTTGTTGAGTATGATTGGCCCGGAAATATTCGTGAACTGGAAAATGTGATCGAGCGTGCAGCCATCCTCTGCCAGAACCACGTGATCGAACCTCAGGATTTCTCAATCCCCAACGCCCCGGCGTCGATGCTGACATCAGGGGGGCGAACCGATCAGAAAATCGGCACGGCACTGCCTATAAAGGAGATCGAACGGCTGCATATTGAGGGCGTGTTGCATACCTTCCGGGGGAACAAAGCGGAATCGGCAAAGATCCTGGGGATCAGTCTGAAAACGCTCTATACGAAGATCCAGCAGTACCAGATCAAGCTGAACTAGTGCCATTCCAACACGTTCTTTGTGTCGGGATCAGGCAATTGTCAGTTGGGTACACAATAGAACATCGGTCGCCCCTTCTATTCCTCCTTCAGCAATTTCCCCACTCCCCACAGTGCTGCGCTCACCACGAGCCCGGGGTACATCGGCTCAATCCCCAGAGGATAGAGATCAGTTGCGCCGAGCCCCCCCGACCATCCGGCAAGCAACCAGACCAGGGATGTCAACCAGCCGAAAAGCATGGAGGCGTACGCCCACCGCGCACCAATCCGGGTTCGTTCGAAATACGCCGTCACAAGAGGAATTAGCAAACCGGGAACGATCACCGTCCCGATTGTATACCAGAGCTTGATCACTGAAGGAATCAACACCGCCAGCACCACGGCAAGAATCCCGGTGACAACCAGTCCGCCCCGAACCGAGGCGGTTTCTGTTTCCTCTTTCCGCTCTCCCGTGGTCTGACCACCCGCTGTCAGGAGATTTCCCCGCCTCAAACGGAGAAAGATATCTCTGCCGAGCGTTGTTGCCGAAACAAATGCCAGGGTGTTCAGCGTCGACATGATGGTCGCAAGAAGACCGACAAAGAACAATCCCTTTGCCACCGGTGGCAGTATTGCTTCCGCAAGAAGCGGATACGCCATCACCGGTTGCTGCATGCCGGGTAGAGACGCGCGCGCATAGAGACCGGCAGTAGCGGTCATCGCATCAAACAGAATCCAGAAGATCACTGACCAGAGAATCCCCCTCCGGGCAACCTCCCCGGACGCTGCTGCGTAGCATCGCTGATGAAATGCCGGGTCGACAAGGGTCCACAGCGCAATGAAAAACCAGACAAGAACGAATTGCGTCGAATTGCCGCCGTTCCATGTGAGGTGTTGTGCGGGAACATTCAATGCGATGTACGACAATCCTCCGTACTTCATCGCCGCAAACGGGATGATAACGGCGAATCCGATGAACATAAGGAAGAACTCGAGGACGTCCGTCTCCACATCGGCACGAAAGCCGCCGGAGAACAGATAGACAGTGGTGGCAAGCGTGCCGAGTATGATGCATACAAGGCTGTTCCATCCCGTCACCATCTCCAACAGCACACCAAGCATCAGCACGTACGGGGCAGGCGTCATCAGCAGGAACGTCAGCAATGCTCCCAGCAATGCTGTGGGCCGGCCGTATGATTGCTCCAGTTTGTCCGGAATCGTTGCCAGGTTTGTCGCGCGAACGCGCTTTGCAAGCAGAAATGCAAAAACGATTGCGAAGATATAGTACGGGACGCCTTGTATTACCCAATTCGATATGCCGTACCGGTAGGAGAACTCCCCCACACCCAGAATGCCGCCATACCAGGTCGACACGAGCGTCATCACGAACACGGGGGTTGTGAGCGACCTTCCGGCCAGGAGGTACTCCGCGGCGTGTTTGGCCTGTCGTTTTCTCCCGGCACGGAAACCGATGATGACTACCGCTGTGAAATAGAGGAGAATAAGGATGATGTCAGGAGCTGTAAAGTGAATCACAACGGTTCCAGTACAACCACAAGTGCCCTTCCCTTTCTGATGGTCACACTGAACGGGGAGTTCTTGACAACGTTACTGACTCCTACCTCTCCTGCGCCCAACGAGGCATTTGTCAACGGGTACTGCAGTCCACGCAGCGTCACTCCCTGACACGGAGCACAGGGAAGAATGCTGACTATTGTCCCCTTGCGAGCGCGCATCCGCCGGAACCCTTGCACTGGCACCGCGTGCCAGGTGTCATCGACGACGGTGATCTCCATGGGCGGAACATAACGCCAGAGGACGGTAAGGTTCGCAAGTGTCATGTCAATGCGTCTGCCCGTTGCACCCAATAGGAGAATCTTCCGAAACCCTTGCTCCTGGAGGAAGTCAAGCGCTTTCTCCATGTCTGTATTGTCTTGCCGCCGAACGTGAACGACGAGCGCATCAGGGAATTTGTGCAACGTCGACGGTGTTACGGAATCCAGATCCCCGATGATCACGTCGAGTGGCAAGCCAAGTGCCGGGGCGCTGTTCGCTCCTCCGTCGGCCGCCACCAGAAGCTCGCACGATCGAGCCAGTTGCCGGGCAAGTCGCCGTCCCGGCGGCTCACCATTGCAGAGCAGGAGGGCTCTCCCCGAATTTGCAGATCGTCGTGTCACAGGTTCACCGTAAGATTGAAAAAGAGATTTCGCTCGGCGCCGACAAAGAACTGTGTACCCTCTCCGTACGCCGCATAGAGCGCATCAAAGACATTGTTCACCTGGAGCTTCGCCTCGATCGACACATCATCGAGAATTCCGTCGATTCTGTACGATGCCGACAGATCACTCACAAGATAGGGATCCACCGTGAGCATCTCATTCTTAAAGTTATCGGTATACTGTTTCCCGACATAGCGAGCTGAGATGGAACCGGTAAAATTTGCCAAACGGGCGGTAAGGCGCATGTTCGCCATGAAATCGGGGAACCCCGCAATGGGGTTTTGTGCAAGACTGACCGGTGATCCCGTCGAGTAATCGAAGTGACGTACAAACCGGTTGCGACTCACGGTAGCGGTAGCATTGAACTCCAGANNAACCGACGTGAGCGGAATCTTGCCGCTCACTTCAAGGCCGGTATGCCGTGTTCGCTCTGCATTTCCCGTGATAGGTTGCCCGAACCGATCGATCTGCCCGCTCTTCACAATCTCGTCGGTGAATTCCATCCAATAGATATTTGCCCCGAGCCGTGTATCGCCGTCCGCAAAGCCTGCGCCCAATTCCACATCCAGAAGTGCTTCCGGCTTCACGAGGGGGCGAGAGAAATCCGGATGGCCCGACGCGTCCGTGCCGAATTGCGGCACCACTGCACCCCACGACGCCGGCGTGCTGGCTTCCGCGGCGTCATAGAGATCCTGCAACCGGGGCTCGCGGGATGTATAGCCAAGACTCGTGTAGATATTCCATCGGTCCGTCAAGTTATGGTTCAGCCCAAGGCGTGGATTAAGGAAATGATACGGCACAGTAAAATCCGTGCCCAGGAATTTCTCGTCATACAGACGGTAGCGGTTGAACGCATACTGCAGCGATGCCATGAGCTTCGTATCGGGCCGGAGATCCTGGAGCAGATGAACATAAAACGAGGCGATGTCTTTTGCGCCCCGATATTCGTAGTAATGGTAATCCGGTGGTACTCCGGCGGGGATTTGCTCCGCCCACTGGAGTCGACCCCAGTGGAGAGACCGGTGCACACGGAGTTCGCCGCCAACAATCACCTCGCCGTTGTCCTGGTGAAGCGTGACGCGGGGAAGCCAGCCCCACTGCCTGTTCGTCACCTGCGCACGGATCAATGCACCCGGAATATAGAGCGTGTCCGGATCGCCGGCTACTGCAAACCCATTCGCCGGAGTGATCCGAAAGTATGACAGCGGAGCCCAAGAGCCGTCATAGTCGAAGAACCCGTCGCCGAGGACGAGAAAGAGCGTATTGGAGAGTGTCAACGCCGGCGAAAGTCGCCATTCATGCATCAGTTCAAAGTGCGGCTGCGAGAAGTTTTCAATTTCCTCAGGGCGTTTTATCGGATTCTCCCGCCGGCGATCCCGATCCATGACGGCGTCTTTGGAAATCCCGTAGTAGGCAAGCCCATCGGAGATCGGTCCCCCATAGAAATTGAGCTGCGTGGTCATTGTCGTATCATAACGGACAATGCCGAGAAAATAGCTGTTGAAATCCACCCAGGCGTGGTCCCGGTATCCGCTGCTCAGCAATTTCGAGAGACGTGCATGAAACGCGTACCGGCCGTCGATGAGACCGGAAAAGACCGATGCGGAGTATTTGCGGGTGTCGTAGCTGCCGAGACCGGCAGAGAGGCTCACGGAACGTTCCCTGGCGAATTGACTTGTCGTAAGATTTACAGAGCCGCCGATTGCGGGGGAACCATAGAACGCGCTTCCGGCTCCGCGTTGCACTTGAATATCGTCGACACTCGCCGTCATGTCGGGGAAATCCAGCCAGTAGACGTTATGGTCTTCCGGATCGTTTTGCGGAATGCCATTGACCATCACTGCAATGCGGCGCGCATCGAATCCGCGGATATTGAGATAGGTATACCCGAGTCCCGTTCCGCTTTCGGAGTAGAATGTTGTGGAGGGAAGCTCGGAAAGGAGCACAGGAACATCCTGCACCGTGTACCGATCCCGGAGGGTTTCATGGTCGATCGTCGAAAATGTAGCCGGGGTTTCGCGTTCTCGTCCGCGCGTGGCGGTTACAGTCATCGGTTGACCGATCAGAATCGATGAGAGGAGCGAGAAATCCACACGTGACGTATCTCCAGTTGAGACTTCGATTTGTCGTATTTGAGATTGGTAGCCGACGAGCGAAGCACGCACAGAAAGCCTCCCCGTGAGAAGCCCGGAGAGCACAAAATTTCCATCGACGTCCGACGTTGTGCCGATTGTCGATCCAACAACCGTGATGTTCACGGCGGGCAGGGGCTGGCGGGACACTTTGTCTTCCATATGGCCATGGATAACTCCTGCCTGCGCATGTCCCACCAGACCGAGCAATAGCGCAATGATCAGCATCCTTTTCATATCGAAACCCTCCAAAACCAATAAAGCCGATTCTCCGTCAGGGTCGGAACGGAGAAACGGCTTTGAAGAAGAACAGCTCTGCCACCGTTTCCCTACGCTGGTATAATCCAGATCAGGTTCCAGGGTTTGANNGCAATGGGAGATGATGTAGTATCCATGATACATGACATTTCAATCCCTCCACTTGACAACGATCACTATCCTTTGCACATTTCGGCTACGGGATCGCCATCGTCCACCATGTGGGAGGATGAAGGCCATGCACCCGATCAATCAGCAGTACTTTCAGTATTTTGCGGAAATCATCCGCACATGCAAATTCACCAATAATGAATTTGTGATGATGATTGCTTCGTTCAAGCGTCAGCATTGGTGTCGCTGCCTTCCCGCGCAGCGGCACCACTGCCGACACGGTGATATTGACCGCAAAGCAGGCCCTTTTCGAAGCACAACGAAGTGGCCGGAACCCGCAA
>PMMO01000086.1:709-9005 GCA_003162215.1 Ignavibacteriota bacterium | reverse complement strand
ACATTTCTACCGAGTCATAACACATTGTGGACTCCGTGTTCGTCCCATTTGATATTCAGCCCCTGAATGGGTATATTCGCGACACTATGACTATTCAGGAAATCATGCCGCGCCGTATGCAGGCGCGCGAATTGCTTGGAAATTGCTGGTTCAACGGTGGCCCCGTCTTCATTTCGGAGCTGCAAGGTCAGGCGGCACTCCTCGACTTCTGGGACTACTCATGCACCGCATCGCTCCACGCCCTCCCGTACCTCCAGGAATGGCACCGCCGCTATAGGGACAACGGTCTCATCGTTGTGGGTGTCCATACCCCCAAGTTTCACTTTGGCCAGGACCCCGAAAATGTCCGCAGGGCGATCGAACAACTCGGCATCAAGTATCCGGTGGTCATGGACAACGCCGAGATGATTTGGGCGAACTATGGGAATAGGGTCTGGCCGACCAAGTACCTTGTTGACAGAGATGGTTACATTCGCTGCCAGAACATCGGCGAAGGGAGCTACCGATCATTCGAGAGGTCGCTGCAGTCCCTTTTGCACGATACGAATCCGCGTGGGGATCTGCCGGAATTAATGGACCCGCTGCGTGAAACAGATGTCCCGGGCGTAGTCTGCTACCGCGCAACACCGGAGGTTTTTGGCGGATATGCAAAGGGAAGTTTGGGGAACGTTGAAGGGTATTTACCCGAATCTGCCGTGGAATACACAGATCCGGGCTTCTATGTCAATGGGCGGCTCTATTTGCAGGGAACCTGGCGTGCGGAACGCGAGTGCGTTCGCTGGCTTGGTCCTGCTGAGGACAACGGATATTTGTTGATGTTGTATAGCGGGAGTGCGCTCGATGTTGTGCTTGCTCCTCCCCAGGGTTGCAGAACACAGATAGTCGTTGAGCAGGATGGGAAAGCGTTGACCGCAGAGAACACGGGAAGCGACACAGCACTTCTCCCTGACGGAAGCAGCGTGCTCACCGTGGATATGCCACGAAAGTTCAGCGTCGTCAAGAACCGGGAATTCGGCGAGCATCTCCTGCGTCTGAAGCCGGAGAGCCCGGGCACCGCATTGTATTCTCTTACGGGAGTCACCGCGGTGATTCCTGACGTATTCGGGAGCAACTGAGTGTGAGCGAACTTGTGCGACATCAGTGGCCGCCGCCTCTTTCTACACGCGTCACCCGGATGTTCGGGATACGCTACCCGATCATCCAGGCGGGCATGGTGTGGACGGCGGGCTGCAAGCTCGCCGTCGCCGTTTCTGCGGCAGGCGGCCTGGGGCTGATCGGTGCAGGGTCCATGAAACCCGACCTGCTCAGAGAGCATATCCGCGCTGCCCGGGCGGCAACACCATCTCCTATTGGAGTGAATGTGCCGCTTGCCCGCGGCGATGCTGAAGAGTTGCTCAATGTCACGATTGAAGAGGGAATCCGGATTATCTTCACATCATCCGGTACTCCTGCGAAACACACGGCACGATTGAAGACCGCGGGATGTGCGGTTGTTCATGTCATCGCGGCGGTGAAGCATGCGAAGAAAGCTGTAGAGGCCGGATGCGATGCCGTCGTTGCAGAAGGATTTGAGGCGGGCGGACACAACGGCATCGATGAAATAACGACAATGACGCTGGTTCCTCAAGTAGTGGATGCGGTATCCCTGCCGGTGATCGCTGCCGGCGGCATTGCGGATGGCCGTGGAATGGCCGCGGCGATGGCGTTGGGCGCCGAGGGCGTCCAGGTCGGCACGCGGTTTGCCGCGACTGTGGAGTCATCATCGCACGAAACATACAAGCGTCTCGTTGTGGAAGCGGGAGACGGCGATACCGTGCTCACGATGAAAAAGCTCATGCCTGTCCGGATGCTGAAGACACCCTTCACGGCAAAGACTCTGGAAGCAGACCGCCGGGGTGCGAGCAAAGAAGAATTGGAAGCCCTTCTCGGCAGGAAACGGGAAATGCTCGGGATCTTCGAGGGAAATGTAGACGAAGGAATGTTCGAAGCCGGACAGAGTGCCGGTTTGGTGCACGACGTGCCGCCGGCTGCAGAAGTCGTGCAACGTATGATGGAAGAGTTCTACAGGACATGTGAACGGATGGCCAAGGAAACTCCATGACCACATTTCTCCAACGTCTCCGCGAGAAAATCATTGTGTTCGATGGTGCAACCGGGACGCACTTCCAGGGACAACATTTGACCGCTGACGACTTCGGCGGAGAGCATTTAAACGGGTGCAACGAGTATCTCGTTGTCTCAAAACCTTCGGCTGTAGAGAACGTGCACCGCGACTACCTCGAAGCGGGCTGTGATGTTATCGAGACAAACAGTTTCGGATCGAGCTCTATCGTTCTGGCGGAATATGGTCTGGCAGACCGTGCCTACGAACTTTCTTTCAAAGCGGCGCAGATTGCCAGGCGGGTTGCTGCAGAGTACTCCACAGCCGCACATCCGCGCTTTGTCGCCGGATCCATGGGGCCGACCACCAAGCTGCCCTCGCTCGGCCATATCCCGTTCAAGGACATGGCGGCATCATACAAGGCGCAGGCTCAGGGGTTGGTGGAGGGGGGGGCGGATCTGCTTTGTGTCGAGACCTGCCAGGACGTGTTGCAGGCGAAAGCCGCACTCTATGCCATTTTCAGCTATTGCGAAGAAGTGCGGAAACGGATGCCCATCGTTGTCTCCGTTACCGTTGAATCAACAGGCACGATGTTGCTGGGTACAGAAATCGGAGCGGCGCTCGTCACCTTGGAACCGTTTGATGTCGACGTGATCGGCATGAACTGTGCAACGGGGCCGATGGAGATGTCGGAACCTATCCGCGTGCTCGCTTCATCAAGTCCCAAACCGATCTTTGTCATGCCCAATGCCGGCATTCCCGAAAACATTGGCGGACACGCGCACTACAAGCTGGGACCGGAGGAATTCGCCCGCATCCTGACGCATTTTGTCAGGGATCTCGGCGTGAGCGTGGTGGGGGGATGCTGCGGGACAACGCAAGAGCATTTGCGCCAGCTCGTTGCCTCGGTCGGTTCTCTGGCGCCGCGCGAGCGCAAATGGGATTTTGTCCCAAGTGTATCGAGTCTCTATCAGGCGACTCCGCTGCATGTTGACCCTGCCCCCGTGCTTGTGGGCGAACGGACGAATGCCAACGGCAGCAAACTTTTCCGTGATTTGCTGGCGAAAGAGGACTGGGAGGGGATCGTTGCCATGGGCAAGGAGGCCGTGCGCGAGGGAGCACACATGGCAGATGTGTGTGCTGCATTCGTGGGACGCAACGAATCGCGCGACATGCACGAAATCATCTTCCGGTTCAATACGCAGGTTACACTGCCGATCGTGATCGATTCGACGGAGCCACCGGTGATCGAAGATGCCTTGCAGTTGATCGGCGGCAAAGCAGTAATCAACTCCATCAATCTGGAAGATGGCCCCGCCCGCGCCGAAGGGATCTTGCGCATGTGCAGGCAGTACGGCGCCGGCGTCATTGCCCTGACGATCGACGAGCAGGGGATGGCNNCCTGATCTTCGATGCGCTGACGTTTACACTCGGCTCAGGTGATGAAGAATTCCGGCGGGCCGGCATTGAGACGCTCGAGGCAATCCGCAGGATCAAGAAAGAACTTCCCGGCGTCCACACCCTGCTGGGGGTCAGCAATATCTCCTTTGGCCTGTCGCCCCATGTCCGTCACGTTCTCAACAGCGTCTTTCTCCACTATGCTATTGAAGCCGGACTCGACATGGCCATCGTGCACGCTGGAAAGATCATGCCGTTGTACAAAGTTGATGAGCGCGGCCGTGAATTGTGCCGCCAGCTGATATTCGACGAGCGCCGGTTCGAAGAGGTGCCCGCATGAGTTCAGGCCCGAGGGAACGCAGACTCGTGTTTGATCCTCTGACGGATCTCATGGCGCACTACGCAGCGCATACTCCGCAAAAGCGCGAAGCTGCCGTGCGCGCAACAAGCGTCGAAGAACGCCTCAAGAACCGCATCATCGATGGCGATAAGGTTGGCCTTCAGGCAGATCTTGCTGAAGCGCTGAAGAAGTATCCTGCACTCGAGATCATCAACACGATCCTNNATCGGCAAGAACCTGGTGGATATCATCCTTTCCAACAACGGCTATCGCGTCGTGAACCTGGGCATCAAATGTGCCATTGAGACAATGTTGCATGCGGCAGAAGAGCATCGTGCGGATGCGATCGGGATGAGCGGCCTGCTGGTGAAGTCGACACTCATCATGAAAGAGAACCTGGCCGTGATGAGCGAACGGAATCTCACCATTCCCGTTGTTCTCGGTGGCGCGGCTCTCACGCGTCGCTACGTAGAGGAGGATCTGCGGTCTGTTTACACTGGACCTGTGGTATATGCGAACGACGCCTTCGACGGGCTTCGCTACATGGAGCAAATCGCGAAAGGAGGGCTCCCGGCCCGGTCGTCTGCCGGAGCTGAAGAAGCGGATGTACTCACCGGCACCGAAGCAAAGATTGCACTGGCCGAGGCGGAAGATCAACGGTATCGTGAAGCAGCGGGGACGGGGACTGCTGCGCAGGTTTCGGCCGTTCGTAGAGACGTACCGATTCCGGTTCCGCCATTCTGGGGCACGCGCGTGGTGGACTCCATCCCGCTCGATGATGTGTTCTCCTTTATCAATGAAGTGGCTCTTATTCGTGGCCAATGGCAGGTCCGCAAAGGGAAGATGGGTGAAGAAGACTACCGGACGCTACTCGCGACGAAGATCACTCCGGAGCTCGTTCAATTGAAAGAGCGCGTACAAAAGGAGGGTCTCCTGGAGCCGAAGGTTGTCTATGGATACTTCCCCTGTCAGTCCTCGGGGAATGATCTCATTATCTACAACGACGACCGGCGGACAGAACGGTTGCGCTTCACGTTTCCGCGTCAGAAGGGAGATCGGCACCTCTGTCTGTCTGATTACTTCGCAGCAATCGATTCGGGGCGGATGGATGTGGTGGCATTTCACCTCGTCACCATGGGCCGCGTTGCGTCGGCTCATTCGGCAAAGCTCTACGCCGCGAATAATTACAGGGACTATCTCTATTTCCACGGCCTGAGTGTGGAGTCTGCCGAGGCGCTTGCCGAGCTGTGGCACAAGCGGATTCGCGAGGAGCTGGGAATTGCCGGCAAGGATGCTCCGGATATCCGGCGCCTCTTCTCGCAGGGGTATCAGGGATCACGGTACAGCTTCGGATATCCCGCATGCCCCAATCTTGAGGATCAGGCCAAACTTTTCACCCTCCTCGATGCTGGGCGCATCGGCGTCACTCTCACCGACGAATACTCGCTGGAACCCGAGCAGAGCACGAATGCCATCGTTATTCACCATCCCGAGGCACGGTACTTCAACATTGTGTGAGTGAAGCTTGCTATTCCAGGCCGTTTTCAGTAAGTTTGGACCACGAGACAGCAACCTGAGTCTGTTTCGCATTAATAACGGAGGAAAACCAATATGGCAACGATGATTACGGAAGAGTGCATCAATTGTGGCGCATGTGAGCCGGAGTGCCCAAATACGGCTATCTATGCAGGTGGCGCGCAGTACGAGTACAAAGGCCAGATGCATGATGCTCTCTCAAACGACTTTTACTATATCGTCCCAGAAAAGTGCACTGAGTGCGTCGGACATTTCGATCAGGAACAATGCGCAGCGGTATGTCCGGTGGATTGCTGCGTTCCCAACCCCGACAAGGTTGAAAGCGAAGAGGTCCTGGTGGTTCGTGCGAAAGAGATGCACCCGGAAAAGGACTTTCCGGCTCTGAGCGCATCCACTTCGCATTTCCGCAAAGGATAGACCTGCTCTGCTGAACCGTGTGACTGACGAAGGTCGGTCTTCTTCTGTGGCACCGATGAACGGTTCCGGAAGGAGCACCGACCTTCGTCGTTGTAGGAAAGAGACCTCAATGGGTGTGCAAAGAATACGCGTGGGCGAACTGGTAGATCTCCCCCTCCGGCGGGGAAAACTTGTCTGCGCGGGGGGAGAGGAGATTGCCGTGTGGCGGGTTGACGGGAACGTCTATGCCATCAGCGCGGTCTGTGCACACCAGCACGTCGCGACGCTTCATGAGGGATTGAGAAACGGGACAGCCATTGCGTGTCCGTTGCACGGGTGGACGTACGCACTCGAGAACGGGAGGGCGCTTGTTGGAAGCGGAATTCTTCGCACGTATCCTGTCATAGTGGAGCGTGGTATCGTATACGTTCAGGTGGATGAAGGTGTCTAGGAACATATGCTGACATCGGACGAGGTCAAACGGCGGGCGCGGGCACTCGGCTTCACACATGTCGGCGTCGCGCGGGCTGAGGGTTTGGAAAGAGAGTCCGCGCTGTTCGACGTGTGGTGCAGGCGCGGGTACGATGCAACCATGGGCTGGATGCGGAAACGCAGCGAAGAACGCCGCGACGTCCGTTTGATACTGCAGGAAGCCGGATCGGTCATCGTCGTGGCGCTGAACTATACAGCTCCGCCGGGGTATCAGTCCGGTGGGGGGACGTTGAAGATCTCACAATACGTGCGGGGCGACGACTACCATGAGGTGATTGGCAAACGCCTTGAAGAGTTGATGAAATGGATACGTGCGGCCGACCCGGGGGCCGAGGGAAGGTATTATGTGGACACCGGGCCGATACTCGAGAAGGCCTGGGCAGTGCGGGCGGGGATAGGATGGCAGGGGAAACATACAAATATCATCACCCGTGATCAGGGCTCCTGGGTGTTCCTCGGTGTTCTGCTCACAACACTGGATCTTGTGCCGGACACGCCTGCGGTGGATCAGTGCGGGAGTTGCACGCGGTGTATCGACGCATGCCCGACACAGGCAATTGTGGCGCCGTACGTTCTGGATGCGCGCCGTTGCATTTCCTATCTGACAATAGAGCACAAGGGAGATATCCCGCAAGAACTTGCCGAAGGGTGCGGCGAATGGGTATTTGGCTGCGATGTGTGCCAGGATGTGTGCCCGTGGAACATCAAGTTCGCACGTCCGTCGAATGATCCGGCATGGGCTTCCGGAACCGGCATTGAAAGCGAGGCGCCTGATGTTCTTCTATCGATCACGCGGGAAGCGTTCGTGGCCCGGTTTCGCCGAAGCGCCATCCGCCGGGCGCGATGGGAGGGGTTCGTACGCAATGTGCGCAATGCGCTAAAGAATCTGGCTCAAAAGAGAAAGACCCTTGAGTCGATGTAACAGCATCATACTGGTACAGGATAGGAGCAGTAGAGCCATGGCATCGCATCACACACTGATAGTAATCGGCTCAGGGCCGGCAGGCCTTACCGCGGCACTGTATGCTGCACGCGCAAATCTCAGCCCGGTGGTGTTCGAAGGCATACAACCGGGTGGGCAGCTGACGATAACAACCGAGGTGGAGAATTATCCGGGTTTCCCGCAGGGGATTCTCGGACCCGAATTGATGGACCAGTTGAGAGCGCAGGCGCAGCGCTTTGGCGCACAGTCACTGTTTAAGCATGTGTCAAAGGTTGATGTGCGAAGTCGGCCATTTCACATCTGGTCTGATGAAGAGGAATATACGGCCGATGCACTTATTGTTGCGACAGGCGCCTCTGCCCGATTGCTTGGTCTCCCCTCGGAAAAAGAGTACATGGGGTACGGGGTTTCCGCCTGTGCAACCTGCGATGGATTCTTTTGCAGAAGCCTGGAGGTTGTGGTAATAGGGGGTGGAGACACGGCAGTGGAGGAAGCGACGTTTCTGACGAAGTTCGCGAGCAAGGTGACAATCATTCATCGGCGTGACGCACTCCGCGCTTCGAAGTTCATGCAGGAAAAGGCATCGAAGAATCCGAAAATCGCCTTCTTGTGGGACTCCATTATTGAGGAAATTCTTGGGAAGAATGAGAACGGCAAGAAGAGCGTCGCCGGTGTTCGTGTGAAGAACGTAAAGACCGGGATGACGACCGAAATGAAGACCGACGGTGTCTTCATTGGCATCGGGCATAAGCCGAATACAGATCTCTTCAAGGGACAGCTTGACATGGATGTGGCCGGATATCTGGTGACGAAGGGGAAGGGTACTGCAACGAATGTCCAGGGGGTCTTTGCTGCCGGCGATGTTGCTGACAGCGTGTACAGACAGGCGATTACGGCGGCCGGGTCGGGATGCCAGGCGGCAATCGATGTTGAGCGATGGCTTGAGGGGCAAGAATAGATCAAGGCAGTAGGCGTCAGGCGTGAGGCAATGGATGTTGGAGACGAGGCCCATCATATTCTTGGTGGGCCTTTTTGCTTGGTTTTGTGCAAGTCTGTCACATGTCCGTCACATGTCTGTCATGTGACAGAC
>PMMO01000086.1:0-702 GCA_003162215.1 Ignavibacteriota bacterium | reverse complement strand
TGACTATATGCAGAAAACGAAAAACAACAGGAGGATCAGTAATGTTAGTCAGATTTGAACGTATCCCGATGGTTCGCCCGGCACTGATAAATGTTGCCGAATTCGAGGGTGACAACGGCGCCGCCATCGATCTGGTGGAACGGCCCAACGAGTCCATCGTCGTCGTTGAGCTTCCGGGCGTCGCGAAGGAAGACGTCAAGATCTCTTTGGAAGGAGAATTGCTGACGATCAAGGGAGAGCGGAAAGCTTCAGGATTGCCTGATGGGGCCCGCTGGATTCGCAGCGAACGGTCGAGCGGAGAATTCTTCCGTACGATTCAACTGCCGCATCCTGTCAAGGCCGACGCGGTCTCCGCCGAGATGGTGAACGGCGTCCTGCGGATCACGCTGCCCATNNATCCGCGCGAAATTGGCATAAAGTAGGGTGAGGAGACTACGACCATGAACAACGATGAAGTTGTCGTCCGGAGGGAACATGCCACACAGCCGCCGGTTGCAGAAGAACAGTACAGAGTTCCCGCGGCGGATGTTTATGAGACGTCCGAAGCTTTCGTCCTGATGTTGGATCTCCCCGGGGCAATGCGCGAGTCAATCAGCCTCACGCTTGAGAGTGGGGAGATGCGGGTGAAAGCCGACGTCAAGCCGTTGCACCGCCAGGAAGGGACGCTTCTGTTCAACGAAATGCAGGGCGCCGGGTTTTTCC
>PMMO01000134.1 GCA_003162215.1 Ignavibacteriota bacterium | reverse complement strand
CGGATGCGCGAGTTCGAGCAGATGGAGATGCAGTTCTTTGTGAAGCCGGGGAGCGATGTCGAATGGTTCGGCTACTGGAAGGAGCAACGCATCAACTGGTTTCGTGGACTCGGCATGCGGGCTGACCGTCTCCAGTTCCATCAGCACGAACCGGACAAGCTTGCACACTACGCGAAGGATGCATACGATATAGAATACGCGTTTCCGTTCGGATGGGGGGAAATTGAAGGTATCCACAACCGGGCGGCATGGGATCTTTCCCGTCATGAAGAGTTCTCCGGTAAGACGCTGAAATTCTTCGATGAGCAAACGAAGGAAAAATTTACGCCCTTCGTTATCGAGACTTCTGCGGGAGCCAGCCGGTCGTTCATGGCCTTTCTTGTCGATGCCTACACTGAAGAGGAAGCCCCGACTGCAGACGGAAAGATGGAAATGCGCACGGTGATGAGATTCCATCCAAAACTTGCTCCCACCAAAGCGGCGGTGTTTCCACTCGTCAATCGCGACGGCATGCCGGAGATCGCACGGAGGATCGAAGCCGATCTCCGTCCGCATATGCGGGTCTTCTTTGACGATAGCGGGGCAGTAGGGCGCCGGTATCGCCGTCAGGATGAAGTCGGAACACCCTTCTGCATTACGGTCGACTCGCAGACTCTGCAGGATCAGAGCGTCACAGTCCGTGAACGCGATTCCATGAAGCAGGACCGTATTGCGTCGGAGCGTCTTCTCGCGTACCTGAAGGAGCGCCTGTAAAGGTGTCGTGATGCATCATGGCGTTTCTCACCACAGTCTTTCGCGATCGTCACCAAGAATTCCGGGCAGGATGGAAAATCCTGCTCTTTCTTCTATTGATGGTGGGGCTCGGATTCGCGGTGTACAGCGTTCTGCCGGTGCCGTTCGCAGAAACGCCGGTGGCCTCCAGTCTGATACCGTTCGGCATGGTGTTTCTCGTGACGTGGGTAATGACGCGTTTCGTCAATCACAAACCGCTGTCGGCTGTGGGACTATGGTTGCATCCTCGTGCGGCCCGCGAGTGCGGCGTCGGGTTGCTCCTCGGTTTCCTCATGATGACCGGCATCTTTGTGATCGAGATCGGCCTCGGTGTGCTGCAGGTATCATGGCGCGGATTGACGGTTGCCGAAGTCACGGGTGCGGTGGGAATTTCGTTCTTTTTCTTTGCGTCGTCGGCGATGTTTGAAGAACTCCTCTTTCGTGGATATGTCTTTCAAACCCTGATGCAGTGGGTGACATTCCTGCCGGCACTACTGATCATGTCTGTGCTGTTTGGCCTCGCACATTCGCGTAACCCTCACGCAACGTTGCTCAACACCGCGAACGTTCTCCTTGCGGGGGTATGGCTTTCATTTGGGTACTTAAAGACAAGAAGCCTCTGGCTTCCTTTTGGGCTCCATCTTTCCTGGAACTTTGCACAAACAACCCTTTATGCTTTTCCGACGAGCGGATTCGCCTTTGCCGATCGGCGCCTGTTTCTGAGCGAGCAATCGGGTCCGGAGTGGCTCACCGGCGGCGAGTTCGGTCCTGAAGGGGGAGTTCTTGCAACAGTTGCGTTGATTGCTGCGACCTGGTACATTCTGAAAACGCCGCTTCTGCGAACCCCGGACGGGATCATCACCCTGGACTCCGTTGAGGACATTTTGCCGACTCCTCCGCGGAGAGGAACGGACGCATGAAACACCTCATGCTCGGGGCCTTGGTGCTCTGCGTGTTCGCCGTTTCCCACGCACAGGTGCCGCGTGATTCCCTCTACGAGGCAACCGTGCAGCGCGGCATACTGGAAGTGTACAATCTGGAGTTCGAAAAGGCCGAGAGGGATTTTTCGGTGCTCGTGTCACTCCGACCGCAGCACCCCGCAGGGCACTTCTTCCGCGCCATGATTACCTGGTGGCGGATCACGATTGACATGGACAACCGGCAGTATGATGACCAGTTTTTTGTTGAACTGGATGTCGTCGTGCGCCTGTGCGATTCCCTGCTCGAGGTCAACCCGAACGATGTCGATGCGATCTTTTTCAAAGGCGGCGCGATAGGGTTCGAAGGCCGCCTGCGATTCCACCGGGATGATTGGCTTGCCGCGGCGAATGCCGGCCGGAAAGCTCTCCCCCTTGTGCAGCAGGCCAGCGAATTGGATCCCCGCAACTACGATATCCTCCTCGGTACGGGTATCTACAACTACTATGCCGAAGTGATTCCCAACGAATATCCCTTTGTGAAACCGTTGCTGTTGTTCATACCGTCCGGCGACAAGAAAAAGGGGATTGAACAGCTGCGGCTCGCGGCTGCGCGTGCGCGCTATGCGTCTGTCGAGACATCATATTTTCTCATGCAGATCTACTACAGCTATGAACGCGACTACCCGAAAGCGCTCGAGATAGCACGGTCACTGCATGAGAGGTTCCCGAACAATATGATGTTCCACAAGTATGTGGGACGCTGTCACGTGGTGATGGGGAATTGGCCGGCGGCAGAGGAGACCTTTCGCGAGATCGGCGATCGGGTGCAGAAGAGTTACCGTGGATATACTCCTGCTGTCGAGCGTGAGGCGATCTACTATCTCGGTCTCTGCGCAATGAACGCCCGGCGTTTCGACTTCGCTCTCCAGGAGTGGTATCGCTGTGACACGTTGTCGCGTCAGCTCGATGTGCGGGAACCCTCGGGGTTCATGGTGATGGCAAACTTAAGAATCGGCATGATTTACGACCTGCAGGGAAAGCGTGAGCTCGCCGTACAGCAGTACGAAAAGGTCCGAAACATGAAGGAATATAAAGATTCCCTGGTGCAAGCAGAGAAGTATCTCAAAACTCCGTACTCGGAATAGCCCCTGTCATGATGCTTACCATTGTCGTGTACTGCCTGCTTGCCGCCCTTGCCGAGGTGATCGGCGGGGCATTGGTCCTTGGTCGTACGCAATGGCCGGCAAGGGTGCAGGAATACCTCCTGGCATTGGGCGCGGGGTTCCTGCTGTCGCTGGTGTTTGTTGAGCTTGTGCCGGAAGCGCTGGCGGGCGGTGGCTCCGAAGCCCCGCTCCTGATGCTCGCGGGGTATGCCGTGCTGCATTTCTTTGAGCACACCGTGGTAGGACATCTGCACTTTGGGGAAGAGACGCATCACGAAGTGATGGTGTCGCGTGCAGCAAGCATTTCAACATTCCTGGGACTGTTTGTTCACGCCTTTTTTGATGGGTTCACCATAGCGGTGGGAATGCAGTTTAACTTCACGCTTGGTCTCCTGGTCTTCGTAGCCGTGTTACTGCACAAAGTTCCTGAAGGATTGACCATTGCGTCGGTGATGTTGTCTGCGAAGTGCAAACGATCAACGGCCTTCGCTGCGAGCATTGCCATTGGTGTGGCAACCTTGATCGGGGCGATTGCAGCACTTGCGCTCGGAGGGGTGAGCGACCGCATGGTCAGTCTTGCGTTCGCCTTCTCTGCGGGAATTGCGACATACGTCGGTGCGAGCGATCTTATCCCGGAAATCAATCATTCGCGGAACAGGGTGATCCCGGTGCTCGTGTTTGCCGGCATGGTGCTGTTCTATGTCGGCAAGCGGATGCTGGAAGGATAAATGTCTGCGATCTTCCTTTAGAACGAGGTGCTCACCGAGATGCGGTGGAGGCTGCCTGCTTTGCCAAGAGATGATACGGCGTAATCGATTGTGTAACCGCTGACAAGGATACCCACGCCCGCGGAGAATCCCGCCAGATCTGCCGATGGTCCGATCTTGAAATCCTTGCGCTTTGCGTTATCAAATCCCACCCGAAGCCTAAGCACACGACTCAGCGTGAACTCTCCACCCACGATGAAGAAGCGGAAACGCTCACCGATGGTCGTAGCGTCATCGGCAAGTCTGTGGAAGCCGACGTTCAGCAGCAGGGGGAGACCCCTGGGAACCACCGATGCCCCGATAGTGACATCGAGGGGGAGTTGTTCGCGCGTGCCGCTGTAGGTCGATAGTTGGGCTCCCAGATTGCGTACGCTGGCACCGACGGCCACGCGCGCATCCGGGATCGTGTACAGTACGCCGACATCGGCAGCCACGGCAGTCGATGTGTAGCCTGCGATGCCGGAATAGATGAATTTGACTGCGCCTCCGACGTACACGTTCTCTTCAAAGGATGTCGCGTAGCCGATGCTCAGGGCAAGGTCATTTGCGGTGAACGTGCCTAGAACGTTTCCGACTGCATCAGTTTCGGTAAAAGAACCATAATTTGTATAGACAATCCCCGCTCCGAAACGGCCGATGTCTTCAACATCCGTGGAATAGGAGGCACAACCGGCATTGATGTCTAACAGGTGCTTGAAGAACCCGATGGATCCCCGACTGTCTGCTATCGTTGCAAGACCTGCAGGGTTATAGAAGATTGCGTTCGGGTCGTCAGTAACGGTGATGAAACTGCCGGCGAGTGCGGCAGCCCTGGCACTCGCATCGTTTCTGAGAAAACTGAACGCTGTAGTGGTTCCCGCCGCCTGAAGAGTTCCCGCCGAAAACGCGACAATCCAGGCCACAATGATAATATCCCGAAGTCCCTTCATTACTCTTCACCCAAAGTGATGTGAGTGACCCAACGATACCGCACTGTGCTCTAATGTAGGGATTCCCCATGCGAACTTCAAATCTTGCATATTGTTGCAGAAAGCAGTACATTTAACAACTAAAGAAATCACAAATTCTTGGCATTCAGCAGGGTTGAGACTCCGATGAAAGAAGGCATCCATCCGGACTACAAGAAGTCTATGGTTACATGCGTGTGTGGAAACACCTTTGAGACGCGATCCACGGCAGGTGACCTGAAACTCGAAATTTGTTCAGCGTGTCACCCATTCTTCACGGGGCGGCAGAAACTGGTTGACTCGGCCGGTCGCGTTGAACGCTACCTGAAGAAGTACGGCAAGAAGACCGCGGACCAGGCGACCGCATAAGGTTTCCTGTTCTGAAGACGTCCCTACCCCTGCATATGCGGCGGAGGTCAGATACTGTCCTCCGCCCTTCTTTTTCCTGAACACCGCTCATGAACGACGTCCCGGCAGCCGAGTGGAAAAGTCTCTACAGCGGACCTCGCGGAACGGCCGTCAAAGTCCTCAACCGCGTCGAACGCACCGATTCGTACCTCGACAAGGTGCTCGACATGGAACTCAANNAACTTTTCCAAGTCCGAAATCAACATTAAGAACACGCTTCGCGTCGCCCTCTACCAGATTCTGTACCTTGAACGCATTCCTCACTCGGCCGCGGTGAACGAAGGCGTGGAATTTATCAAGCGGATTCGCGGGGACAAACCTGCGGGGTTGGTGAACGCCGTCCTCCGCAACATCATCAGGAACATTGAAGGGATCCGATATCCCGATCCAGCCGAAGACGAGGTGCAGTACCTTGCCGTGTTCTATTCCCATCCTCATTGGATGGTGAAACGCTGGTTGCGCCGCTACGGCCGCGAAGAAACCGAACGATTGATGATGGCCAACAACGATCGACCGAGCATGGCATTGCGCATTAACCGGCTCAAGATCGATCCGGCCGTGTTCAAGAACCAGCTCACCGAACAGCAAATCGCGTTCACGCCATCGGCATACCTGTCCCATTTTGTGCGGGTGAAAACCCTTTCGCGTATCGGCCAGATGGATCTCTTCCGCAACGGGATGTTCACGATTCAGGATGAGAGCGCGGCATTGGCGTGTCAGTTGCTGGATGCACGGCCCGGGGACCGCGTCTTCGATCTCTGTGCTGCGCCGGGCGGCAAGACCACGAACCTCTCGGAGATGATGAACAACACAGGCGTGATTATCGCCCTGGACAAATACGAAGCGAAGCTTTCGATGATCAGTGGTTCGGCGGAGCGTCTCGGACTGCGCAACATCCAGCTGCGCGCGACCGACGCAATGACCTTCGAAGAGTCGCCGGCCGATCGCATTCTCCTGCNNCCTGGATGCCCCCTGTTCGGGTCTCGGTACGCTTGCCAAGAAACCCGACATGAAATGGAAACGGGACCAGATGGACATTGTGAAACTGGTGGCGACACAGCGGGCGATGCTCGAAAATGCGGCGCGATTGCTGAAACCCGGTGGCACTCTTGTCTACAGCACATGCACAATCGAGCCCGAAGAAAATGAAGATGTGATCGGCGCATTTCTGGGCGATCATCCCGAATTCCGCATTGATCCGGCGGGGCAGTTTGTTCATCCCGACCTCGTTGCTCCGGAGGGCTGGATTGCCACATTGCCGCACCGGCACGGAATGGATGGCTCATTTGCCGTACGGTTGGTGAAGACGGCCGCATTGCCGGCATGAAACCCTGCTTGACCAATCGACCACTGACGTAGGGAGACTGTGATGTCACGCATCCTTGACCTTGTAAGCGCAGAACTGAGGCACCTCGAAGATTCCCATACCTATAAATATGAAGTGTCATTGCAGAGCGCACAAGATAGTCTTGTGCGGGTGAACGGCAAGAAGGTGGTGATGCTTGCCTCCAACAACTACGTCGGCCTGTCGAATCATCCTGTTGTTCGCAAGGCAGCGATCGCCGGCATCAAGAAGTATGGCTATGGTGTGGCTTCTGTACGGTTTATCTGCGGTACGCAGGACATCCACCTCGCGCTCGAGAAGAAGATTTCGAAATTTCTCGGCACCGAGGATACGATCCTCTTCTCTTCCTGCTGGGCTGCAAATGAGGCATTCTTTGCATCGCTGACCAACGAGAAAATGGGATGCGAAACATATAAAGATGTGATCTACTCCGATCGGTTCAATCACGCGAGTATTATCGATGGTCAGCGTTTGTGCAAGACCGAAACAACGGATCGAAAGATCTACAAGCATGCCGACGTTGATGACCTGGTGCGTCAGCTGGAAGAAGACAAGGCGGTGGATTACCGGCTACGGATCATTGCCACGGACGGCGTGTTCAGTATGGAAGGGGATCTTGCGCCGCTTGACCGCCTCGTTGAAATCGCGAAGCATTACGATGCAATTCTGTTTGTCGACGATTCCCACGCCGTTGGTGTGTGCGGAAAAGCCGGACGCGGAACGCCGGAAGCAAAAGGTGTCCATGGAAAGATCGATGTGCTGACAGGGACTCTGGGGAAGGCCATTGGCGGGGCGGCCGGTGGATACATAAGCGGCAAGAAAGAAGTGATTGCCTTCATGCGCCAGAAGGCCAGGACGTACATCTTTTCAAACTCGCTTCCTCCCTCCATCGTGTTCGGAGCAAGCGCGGCTTTCGATCTTCTGACGAAGGACAAGACGATTGTCAAACGACTTCAGAGAAACACCGCCTATTTCCGCAAGAAGATCGTGGAATTGGGATTCACGATCGTCGAAGGCGAACATCCCATCGTTCCCATCATGCTTGGCGAAGCATCCGTTGCTCAGGAAATGAGCAGTGCCCTGTTGAAGGAAGGGGTGTACATCCGTGGACTCTGGTACCCCGTGGTCCCGAAGGGAGAAGCCCGCTTGCGCGCTCAGGTGTCGGCGGCGTTGCGCAGGAAGGATATTGATCGCGCACTCAAAGCATTCCGCAAGGTAGGGAAGAAGATGAACGTTCTCAAGTAAGCTGCTGTTATAGAGAACACAACAACCGGAGAGTTCACTCTGTATGGCCGCAATTACCCAAGCCCGCGTCCGTGATGCGCTGCGCGTAGTTCGCGATCCCGACCTGCACCGCGATATTGTGACTCTGGATTTTGTGAAAGAAGTCACATGTGACGGGGACGCAGTTTCAGTGAACATTGAGCTCACGACGCCCGCCTGTCCTGTGCGGGACGAACTGAAGAGCGCCTCGGAACGTGCAATCCGTGATGCAATTCCGGAGGTGGGTGAAGTCAGAGTGCAGATGTCATCACGGGTGACACAGCTTGCCCAGCGACGACAGGTGGATCTGCTGCCCGGCGTGAAGAACACCATCGCCGTCGCGTCCGGCAAAGGCGGCGTGGGGAAGTCCACGGTCTCCGTCAATCTCGCGGTAGCTCTTGCCCAGGAGGGGGCTCGCGTAGGGCTTGTGGATGCCGATATTTATGGACCGAGCATCCCACTCATGATGGGTATCACCGGTCGGCCCGGCGTGCGCAATCAGCGCCTTCAGCCGATGGAGAACTGGGGCGTCAAAGTCATGTCGATCGGATTTCTTGTTGATCCGATGCAGGCGGTCATCTGGCGGGGCCCGATGGCTAGCGGGGCCATCAAGCAATTTATGACCGATGTCGACTGGGGTGAATTGGATTACCGNNGTCATCGTCACGACACCTCAGGACATCTCCCTTGCTGACGCCCGCAAGGGATACGTGATGTTTGAAAAGGTGAATGTGCCGATTCTCGGATTGATTGAGAATATGAGTTACTACGTTTGTACGCACTGCGGCCACAGGGAAGAGATTTTCGACAACGGCGGCGGACGACGTGCTGCGGAGGAACTTGGGATACCATTCCTTGGCGAGATCCCCATTTTCACAAGCATCCGTGTGAGCGGTGATACGGGCAAACCCGTTGTTCTCGAAGAACGCACTGGTGGGCCGGGAGAGAGCATCCGGCGCATTGCCCGGAACATGGCGGCCCAGGTAAGCATCCGCAATGCTTCCCGTGCCGAAGATCCGGGCGTTGACATCCAACTGACATGATGATGACCATCGACGATCGCATTCACGCGGTACTGGAAGATATTCGCCCGTTTCTGCAGCGGGATGGGGGAGATGTGCAATTTGTGAGGATGCGCGACGACGGTGTGCTGGAACTCAGTTGGATGGGAACCTGCAAGATCTGCCCGATGAGCCAGATGACCTTGCGTGCAGGGGTGGAGCGCAAACTCATGAATGAGGTGCCGGAAGTCCGGCGTGTGGAAACCGTTTCGGTGTAAGCTTCACCCTGTCCGCAATTCCACCTCGAAGATCTTTCCTTCGCGTACCTGCAGGATCCTCTCGTTGACCCTCCTGACCAGCTCGTAGTTGTGCGTCGCCATGATCACTGCTGTGCCACGCGTGTTGATGTCCTTCAGAAGCTGAAGGATTTCGCGTGATGTCGTGGGATCGAGATTGCCGGTCGGTTCATCCGCAAGAAGGAAGTGGGGGTGATTCACGAGGGCGCGTGCGATGACCACCCTTTGCTGTTCGCCTCCGGAGAGCTCTGAAGGCATTTTATTCCGTTGATGGCTCAGTCCCACTTCCGCAAGCGCCCGCAAGACGCGCTTCTTGATCTCTACTCCGCTGGCTCCCGTCACATGGAGAGCAAACGCCACGTTGTCAAAAATACTCCGGTCGTCGAGAAGACGGAAGTCCTGAAAAATTATCCCAAGCGTCCGGCGGAGCTGAGGGGTATCCCGATGCTGGATCTGCGACGAAAGGTACTTGCCAACCATGACGATGCCGCTGGTGGGCTGGAAATCCATGTAGATCAGCTTGAGAATTGTACTTTTGCCTGATCCGGTCTGGCCTACCAGGAAAACGAACTCGCCGGGTTTCACTTCGAACGAGACCTTGTCGAGCACGGTTGATGGACCGTAGGAGAAACTGACGTCGCTAAACCGGATCATGCGTGCCTCACGATCTGCGCATGTCTGCGCCTGTTGTGCGCGATACGAACTGCGAGCAGGATTGCCTCTACCATGCTGCCGGGGTCGGCAAGGTCACGCCCTGCGCGATCGAAGGCCGTGCCATGATCAGGGGACGTCCGAACAATCCGCAGACCGACAGAAACATTGACTGCCCGTCCGGCGGATGACATCTTGAGCGGAATCAATCCCTGGTCATGATACATGGCGACGACGCCGTCGTACGCTCCCGGGCGATAACGGGCGAAAAAGCCGTCCGCCGGAAATGGACCGTCGAGCCGAATGCCCTTCTTCCGAAGTCGCTCGAGTGCGGGGAGGATGACGTCCTGTTCTTCTGTTCCGATGTCGCCTCCCTCGCCGGCATGGGGATTGAGCCCGAGGATTGCGAGGGCAGGCCGGGCGATGCCCCAGTCCTGCCTGAGCGCAGAATGAATGACAGTGATGCGTTCAATGACCAGTGACGAGGTCAACGCGCGGGAAACATCCGACAAAGGAATGTGTATGGTCACCAGGCCGACACGAAGGGTGGGAGACACCAGCATCATGGCGACATGGGGCGACTTCGAGAGGTGCTGCAGCATTTCTGTCTGCCCGGGAAAACGAACGCCCGCAAGATGCATGGCCTGTTTCGAGACCGGTGCAGTGACCATTGCGTCCACTTCGCCGCGTAAGGCCATGCCGGCGGCGACAGTGATCGCCGACGCGGCTGCCGCACCTGCCGCCTGCGATAGATTGCCGGGAGCAATCTGCAAAGGGGAAACCTCTGAGCTTTCAACGATCGCGGTGGCACCCGGAGGGATGCGGCGGTTGCTGAACGGTACCAGCGTGAGTCGTTTCCCTCCATTGCCGGCATAGTACAGGAAGACATTCGCAGGACCGATGAGTACCGGTATGCATGATTCGCGAACCGCTTTCGTACGGAGGCTCCGGAGCACGACCTCCGGGCCTATGCCGTTGAAATCACCGACAGTGACTGCGATACGCGGCTTCATAGGGGGGCTGTTGCCACCAGAGTGTATGTCCCCGTTTTGCTTTCATCGACGAACACGAATTTCTTCTTGATATGGTCATAGAACCAGGTCTCCATGTGTCCGCCCGCGGGATTCAATGAACGTTCGGTACGGGTTGCCTGACCACAGAGGATGAAGATTTTTCCCCTATCGCTGCGTGATCCATCGGGAATCCGCAGCGTCCCGAAATTGCGGATGGCGAAATCCACCCGCCGGTAATACTCCGTCATTACTTCGTTGCGTGCCGTACCGGCGGTTCGGTTGCGTGCCTGCCAGAATGCCTCAAGAGCATCCCTCCGTTGTTCGAATGAGCCGCTCCTTAGGGAATCCAGCTGCCCTTCTGTCGTGATGAATCGTAAGGCCTCCAGTGCACCGTCGACATTCTTCAATGAGAAGGGCATTTCCGGCCAGACTGCACGTACAGGACGTGTGAAGGTCGTCTGCTTTCCCTGAGATGTCGTGAGATCGAGACGGAGAGTGTAATTCCGCAGGGGAAGAAGTGCGGTGTTTATCGGGATGACGACAAAGGCTCCGGTGGCTGAGCTGTCAGGATGCAAGGCGCCACGTACGTCTCCGACGGCTTCCGAGAGCACGATCTGTGTGCGCGTCACGAGAGGGATCCGGAGGAGGCTGTCGGGTGCGAGCATGCTTCCCGGTTCATTACTGCGGTCCATCACTGTGAACGACCAGCGACAGTTGACTATCGTGCTTGTGTCACCGGGCAGATGGAGGCCGACCAGCAGAGCGCGGTTCTTGCCGAAGAGAAAATCGCCGCCGAAATTCTCCAGCACGAGAGTGTCCGGAGACGCCGGGCGAAGCTCGACAAACGTCGCTCCGGAAATGCCCGGGCCATCAAGATCCTTTCGTGGAGTGCGCACGACGATCTCTTTGTTCACCTGCCGTCGCTGCGATTCCTTGTCGGTGGCTTCGAAGAAGATGCGGTATGTTCCTGGCGACACCGTGAACGATGCTGTTCCTTGAACCCAGTGACGTTCCTGAAGTGAAGGCGCGACACTGTTCTCAGCAAGGTCGATCCGGTCAATTTGCCGATCAAACGACGAACCTGTCGAGTCTGCGAGCTCAACGAGGATTTCGCCCATGCAGCGGTACTGGCCCGCCAGTGTGGTATCGATATTGCGGATGGGGACAAACAATTCCCGGTCAACGCGGTAGTTGAGGGTTACCACCCAGGTTGCTGCATCCCGTCCCGGCAGCACCAGGGGTTCGAGAAACATCGGCACCTGGATCTCCGGAGTCGGTGGGGGCTGGGCAACGCTCTGGCTCAGGGCAGCGAAGAGAAGCAGCAGAAGGGCACGCGTTGTGCGCATAGTCGTATGCTCAATAGTTTTTCCAGTGTCGCAACAAGTCCACGAGCAACCGGACGCCGACTCCGGAGCCGCCTTTAGCCGTGTACTCAGTCGCTTCTTCCGTGATTGCCGTACCGGCGATATCAAGATGGACCCAGGGGTACGTGCCTGTGAATTTTTTCAAGAATAGGGCTCCGGTAATCGCCCCGGCCCACCGCCCACCGGTGTTCTTGACATCGGCGACGTCGCTCTTGATCAACCGCTCGTATTCTTCAAACAACGGAAGCTGCCATACACGTTCGTACGTACGCAGTCCGGCTTCCTCGACCTGTCGCATGGCATGTTGTGCTGTCCCCAGCATGCCTGTAGCGACGTGTCCGAGCGCAACGACAACCGCCCCGGTCAGCGTGGCAAGGTCAATGACGAGATCGGGGGAGTATCGTGCGGCGTAGACCAGAGCATCTGCGAGAATCAGGCGTCCTTCAGCATCCGTATTGTCGATTTCGGACGTCATCCCATTAAGATGCTTGAGGATGTCTCCGGGTTTAAGAGCACGGCCCCCCGGCAGGTTCTCTGTTGCCGGAATCAGCCCCACAAGGTGTATTGGCAGAGCCAGTTTGGCAACGGCCTGGACAGTGCCGATGACGGCCGCGGCTCCCGACATATCCATTTTCATCTCGGCCATGTTGGCCGACGGCTTGATCGAAATGCCTCCTGAATCAAAGGTCACACCCTTGCCCACCAAAACAATCGTGGGGACATGACGGGTGGTTGTACGGGGTTTGTAGTCCATGATAATGAAACGGGGTGGGCAGGCGCTGCCCTGTGCCACTCCCAATAATCCCCCCATGCCCAGGCGTGCGATCCGGCGTTCATTGAGGACTGTCACTGCCACTCCACTGCCACGCCCAGCAGCGCGTGCATGACGCGCAAGGGCATCCGGAGTGATCTCATTCCCGGGTGCATTGGCAAGGTCCCGGACGAGATAGACCGCGTTGCAGAGGATGTGTGCCAGTTTGGCGCCCTGGATCAGCCGGGGCACTCGACTCCGGGTCGAGCCAATAAGAGCAAACCCGGTCGGCGTGAATTTCTCTTCGGGGTTTTGGGTCTGGTATTTGTCATACCGGTATGCAGCAAGCAGGGCCCCTTCGACAATGGTTTGGGCGATTTCCTCAGGCGGGAAAGTCACACCGGTTTCAGGAGTTTCGACCTGTCCGGTGTCCGGCTCCAGACAGGCGACGGTCTTTGCACGAACGGAGCGTGCACAGCTTGTTGCCAGAGCCCCCATCCTGCGCAACTGTTCCTGAGTGAGGTCTGATCGTTTTCCCATGCCCACAACCAGGAGAAACTGTTTAGGATGCACTGTCGAATGAACGAGCAGGGTTTGTCCCTTCTTCCCGGAAAATACTTTTGCACCGATCTGTGGAGGATAGACTCCGGCAAGTTTCTTGAGATTGTTCACCATCTTCTGGAAGAGATCCTTGTCCTCGAACGCGGGAATGGCGAGAAGATCCGATTTCGCTCTCTCCGGGGGAATTGCGTTGACGGCAATCTTCATCATGGTCATCTATCTCCGGTCGTTCACAAATTTTCCGGCGGCCGAAACAACTGCGGTGCGAACTTCAGATAGCATTGCATCGAAAAACCTGGCACCGGCTGCATTCCTGTGGCCGTTCCCGCCGAATTCTTGTGCCAGCTCATTGATGGGCACATCTCCGTGAGATCGGAAGCTGACTTTGAATCCCTGGTTGAGTTCGAGAAAGAGAATCCCCGCAACCACTCCTTCCATGCTCATGAGGTACGATGTAAAATTGTCCGTATCCTCTTCCAGCGTCCCGGTGTGCCTGAGCATTCCTTGTGTTACCGTTACATACACCAGTCGTCCGCCATAGGCGATCTCCAGGTGGCTGAGCATTTCTCCAAGAAGTCTCAATCGCCCGTGTGACCAGCGGTTATATACCAGATTGTAGAGATTGACAG
>PMMO01000111.1 GCA_003162215.1 Ignavibacteriota bacterium | reverse complement strand
GCAGCCGTCAGCCGCTCGCCGAGATACTCCACCGATCTGATCCGGTATTGCAGATAATGCTCGTCGAGAATCTCTTCCAGCCCTATCGCGATGGCCTCAAGGTCCCGGCCGGCAAGTCCGCCGTACGTAGGAAACCCTTNNAGGGCATCCTTCTTCGCGCTCATGGTAACGCCGTCGGCGAGCGAGAACATCTCCTGTGCAATGCTCTTCACGCTTCTCCCGGCGTACCCCGGCTCGCGAAGTTTGATGAAGTACGCATTCTCGGCAAACCGGCAGGCATCGAGAAAAAACGAAATGCCATGCATCGCACAGACCGCTTTGACGCGCCGCATGTTGTCGAGGGAAACCGGTTGTCCTCCGCCCGAATTATTCGTGATGGTCAGCATACAGAGCGGAATCTGTGCGGCGCCGACTTTCTCTATGAGTTGCTGGAGTGCTTCGACATCCATGTTCCCTTTGAACGGCGCAATTTTTTCAGGATCGGATCCTTCGGCGGTCAGCAGGTCCACCGCCTCGGCACCGGAGAACTCGACGTTCGCACGCGTCGTGTCGAAATGCGAGTTGTTGGGGATGACCTTCCCTTTACCGCCGACGATGGAGAAAAGAATCCTCTCTGCCGCGCGTCCCTGATGCGTCGGTATGATNNCTGTCGGTAAGCAGATCGATGAGCACCTCAGCCGCGGGTATCAGGAATGGGTTATAGTGGCTGCGCTGCAGTGCTGCCTCACGCTGCGCAAGGGTGGTAAAGGCGATGGGCTCGACAGATTTTATCTTGAACGGTTCGATGATGGTTTTCATGCCGATGCTCCGGTAATAAACGCGACCGGCGTCGGGGATGCCCGGCGCCGGTCGCTGCGTGCCGATTGCCAGTCATTCACTGTCATAGCGGATGATGCTGAAGACATCGTAGTTCCCCAGCTGTCGCCGGCCGTTGAGGAAGCTCAGCTCGATGAGAAAACTCAACGAAGAGATGATGCCGCCGGCCCGTTCGACAAGGCGGCATGCGGCATGAATGGTGCCGCCGGTGGCAAGGAGGTCGTCGTGAAGGAGTATCCGTTCTCCGCGCCGGATTGCATCCACATGCATCTCAACTGCGTCTTTGCCGTATTCCAGCGTGTATTCTTCACGGAGTGTTTCTGCGGGCAGCTTGCCCGGTTTACGGATGGGGACAAATCCGGCATTCAACCGGTACGCAAGTACTGCGCCGAGAATATAGCCGCGCGATTCGACGCTCACGACTTTGTCGATGCGCTCGTTCCTGTAATGTTCGTAGAGAATATCGGCGGCCCGGGCAAACGCCGACCGGTCTTTCAGCAGCGTTGTGATGTCACGGAAAACGATCCCTTGTTTCGGAAAGTTGGGAACGCTGCGGATCGCGCGGATGAGTTCTTCGTTCATCGCCATCACCATTCGGTCTGTTGCTTGTTCAAGAATTCCTGCACACCCCGCCGGCTCTCCGCAGTCATGCCTGACGCCGCATTCATGTTCGTGGCAAAGTCGAGCGCGTCAGCCATGTTCATCCCTGCGAGCTTCCCCAGAAATTCTTTGGTCATTGCCATTGCCGTACCGCTGTTACGCCGCAGCAGCGTGTCGGTAAGCGATGCTGTCTCCTGGGCGAATTTGTCGTCCGGACAAACAGCGCTCACCAATCCCATGCGCTGTGCTTCCGTCGCGGTGATCTCTTCGCCCCTCAGGACGAGCTCGCGCGCTCTCCCCTCTCCCACCCTCTTACAAAGAAAGNNCCGAAAGAAAGAGCATCACCAGGGCGGGCATCACCCCCATCTGGACATCGGGGCACCCGAACCGCGCGCCATCGCGCGCAGCCAACACAAAGTCGCATGCACAGGCAATGCCGCATCCCACGGCCAGTGCGGGACCGTGCACAAGAGCCACAACGGGTTTTCGTGACTCGTAGAGCGATCGGAGCAACGTCGAGAGCCGGATTGCATCGGTGCGATGCTGCTCGAGGTCGGCAACAGACAGACGCTCAAGCGATGCCTCGTCCACGCCGGCACAGAATGCCTTGCCTGCGCCGGCAATGTGGAGGACTTTCACGCCCGGATCGCGCGATGCCATGCCGACTGCAGTGATGAGTTCATTGACCATGCCTTCATCGAGGCCATTGCGAATCTCCGGGCGGTTCAGGGTAATGCGCGCGACACGCCCGTCGGTGGCGTAAACTATGCTTCGGAATTCCATGAGGAAAAAATAGGGAGAATCAAGTGGAAAAACAAGAACTGAGGAGAGATACTGCAACNNGGGCAACGCCCCGAAGGGGGCAACGCCCCGAATGGGGCAATGCCCCGAATGGGGCAATGCCCCGAATGGGGCTACGCCCCGAACAGGGCGTAGCCGCACAGGGAAAAGACTAGACGTCGTAGTAGAGGCCGAATTCGTACGGATGGGGGCGAAGCGCCATCGGCTTCACTTCCTTGTCCATCTTGTACTGGATCCAGGCATCAATGACATCCTCCGTGAACACATCGCCCCGCAACAGGAAATCGTGGTCCCGCTCGAGAGCATGCAAGGCCTCATCCAGCGATCCCGGAGTGGAAGGCACGTTCTTGAGCTCCTCCGGCTCGAGATCATAGATGTCTTTGTCCAGGGGTTCTCCCGGATCGATCTTGTTCATCACACCGTCCAACCCAGCCAGCAACAATGCGCTGAATGCAAGGTATGGATTGCATGCAGGATCGGGGCAACGGAATTCGATCCGTTTGGCCTTCGGACTCGGAGAGTACATCGGGATGCGGACAGACGCGCTGCGGTTGCGCTGTGAGTACGCGAGATTCACCGGTGCTTCGAAGCCCGGCACGAGCCGCTTGTAGGAGTTCGTGGTCGGGTTGGTGATGGCGCACAGGGCCGGCGCATGTTTCAACAGTCCGCCGATATAGTGAAGCGCCATGTCGCTGAGGTTCGCATACCGGTTGCCGTGGAACAAGGTCTTGCCATTTTTCCAGAGCGACTGGTGCACATGCATCCCTGAGCCGTTGTCGGCGAAAATCGGTTTGGGCATGAACGTGACGGTCTTTCCACGCAGACGCGCAGTGTTCTTCACGACGTACTTGAACAGCAGAAGCGCATCGGCACTAGCCAGCAGGGGCAGGAAACGGAGATCGATCTCCGACTGCCCTGCGGTGGCCACTTCGTGATGCTGCGCTTCGACCTCCAGACCCACCGCGATGAGGTTCTTCGTCATCTCGTTCCGCAGGTCTTGGAGCTGGTCGGTGGGCGGAACCGGGAAATAGCCTTCTTTGTACCGGGGTTTGTACCCGAGGTTCGGCATTTCCTCGCGGCCGGAATTCCACCGCCCTTCGACCGAGTCGACGTGGTAGTAACTGGAGTGTTCGTTGGTGTCAAACCGCACATCATCAAAGATGAAAAACTCCGCCTCCGCACCGAAATACGCGGTGTCGGCAATTCCCGTGGACGCGAGATACGCCTCGGCCTTCTGGGCAATATTGCGCGGGCACCGTTCGTACTTCTCCTTGGTGATCGGATCGAACACGTCGCAGGTCAGACTGATAGTCTTCTCTTCAATGAAGCGGTCAATGAACACCGTCCCCGGATCGGGGACGATCAGCATATCGCTCTCATTGATGGCTTTCCACCCGCGAATACTGGAACCGTCAAACCCGAAGCCTTCTTCAAAAGATGAAACCTTCAGCTGATTGATCGGGACGGAAAAGTGCTGCCATTGTCCAGGAAAATCCATGAATTTGAAATCGACCATTGTCACGCCTTCATCCTTGACCAGTTTGAAGACACGTGCAACGGATCCCGATGCTGCGGATTTGGCCATTAGTGCTACCCTCGTGGTGATGTGGATGGTTGAAAGAATTTGATCCGGGTGGATTCTTTTGCGCTCGACAGGACGAGATTGGTGTGTGTACGATGAACGCCGGGCCACGCCTGGATCCGCGCAAGCAGCCGTTCGAGCGATGCGGTGTTGCAGGTGCGGACCTTCAGCAGATGCGTCCCCTCACCGGTAATGGCATGGCATTCCATGATTTCGTCGAGTGACTCGGCATGCTCGATGAATTGCCCGTAGTGCCGTGATGAATCGACGGATACGACAATGAATGCCGTGATGTCGTTGCCCAGGCGTCTGTGATCCAGCGCGGCGTAGTAGCCCGTAATGAGTTTATGTTCCTCGAGCTTTCTCAGCCGCTCGCTTGCGGCAGGCAGAGACAACCCGACGGCTTCAGCAAGGTCGTTCCGGCGGGTCCGCCCTGCTTTTTGAAGAATATCCAAGATCTTCAGATCGATATCGTCGAGAGTACCACTCATGCTGCGGGCACTTAAGTTTGTAAGGTAATCGGCGTAGCAAACCTAACAAATATAAAGTTTCCGGGGATATAAGTCAAGAGAATTATTGAACTCCCGGGCATCCTATCAGGGGGGCGTGGGAATCCTGAACTCTGGTATCACAATTGGAGGAAACGACAAAGGGGATGCTTCTACGCCATCCGCGGAATCTCTCCAGTTGCCCGACGCCGTTCACCCTCTTCTGCGCGCTCGCGGAGTGTACGCACTGCATCCTTCACAGAGGATGCTGAGAACACGTAGTGGCCTGACACAAGCACCCCGGCACCGGCCTGTACGGCGTACACGGCGGTCCTGTCGTCAATGCCGCCGTCAACTTCGATCAGTGCCTGTGACCGCACGGCACGCAAGCGATCGTACACCGTCCGTATCTTTGCGAGCGTGCTGGGAATGAACGGCTGCGCGCCAAAACCCGGACTCACAGTCAACACAAGCACCAGATCGACATCCGGCAGAATCTCTTCGATCGCTGCAACCGGCGTTGCGGGATTCAGTGCCACACCTGCCCGGGCGCCGAGCTCCTTGATGTGATGAATTGTCCTGTGCAGGTGGCGACAGGCTTCCGCATGAACGGTGATGCCGTCCGCTCCGGCCTGACGGTACACATCCACCCAGCGGTCCGGATCTTCAATCATCAAGTGCGTATCGAGAGGGAGATGGGCGAAATTCTTCAGAGCGGCAATCACCGGCGGACCGATGGTGAGGTTGGGAACAAAGTGCCCATCCATGACGTCCAGATGGATCCAGTCGGCCCCGCCTGTTTCAAGTGATGCAACAGCCGCGGCAAGATTGGCAAAATCAGCGGAGAGCAGCGACGGCGCGATGAGTGTCATGTGCGTGAATGGTTGTTACTTTGGGGGAACTTCAAATTCTTCCAATGGCTTTTCCGCTTTGATCACGAAGAGATCCACGGCATGCCCGGGCAATGCGGTTTCACCCTGCCGTGGATACTGATCCACAACGGTGTTCGGCACGAGATCGAAGCTCGGCTGGTAGGTGATGTTCCCCACCCTCAACCCGGCGGCGTTCAGGAGGCCTTCTGCTTCACCGAGAGTCTTGCCGACAACCAGAGGCACCTGGGCTTCTTTGAGCACTCTCCCCTTGCTCACCATGATGTTCACAACCGTGCCCTTTGCAATACGTGTGTCGGCAGCAGCAGATTGGTAGATGATTGTATTCTCGGGAAATGTATCGGAAGTGTCGTACTGCACCGAACCCAGCTTGAGGCCGAAGCGCTCGAGCGAAAACCGTGCATCGCGCAGCGATCTGCCGCGAAGCGATGGAACCGGGACCTGAACATCCCCGCCGCTGGTTATCACGTACACCCGGCGTCCTTCTTTCACTTCGGCTTTTGCTGCCGGATTCTGCTGGATCACCAATCCCAGGGCAAATGCCGGATCCGGCCGGGATTCTCCGTGGACTAGGCGCAATCTTGCCTGTTCGAGCGTTTTTTGCGCCTCCTCAAGAGACATCCCTACGACGCTGGGAACCGTTGCGCGACTCCCATGGTTGACATACAACGGGAGCACGACGTAGTTCAGAAGAACGAATAGACCCAGAAGACTACCGATGGTGATCAGAAAACGCTGATTACCAAGAAAGCGGAGCGGCCGGGGGAGCCGTGATGTGATCTCAAGAATCGACATTGCGGTACTGCAATATACTCAACTGCACTCTCACTCACAAGGCAGAAGGGTGTTGCACTGGAGCCGCGAAGTTCAGATATTAATGCTGGAGAATTAATGCATGATACGCTATGCTTTTCCCATTCTGCTCCTGGCTGCACAGTCCTATCTCTTTATCCGGTTTCTTCGCTGGCATCAATCGATGCGGAAGCTTCCTCAACAGATGTTCTACGCCGTTGCAGGCTTGTTCATTCTGTTCAATGCTGCCCTGGTTGGAACACTCTTCCTGCGGGTATTCACTCTCCGCTATTCTAATGGGTTTATCAATTGGGTCGTCTATCCTTTCCTCTTCTGGCATTCATCCACATTTGTCATAGCATTCGTTCTCCTTCTCGGCGCAATCGTCCGGCTCCCTTTTGCCACCTTCTGGCGGGCACTCCGGTGGTTTCCAGCCACGAAGCGGCGCGCGGCTGCAATCGCCGCGCATCCGCAAGTGGTGCATTTCGATGAAACCCGCCGGCGTTTCCTGCGCCGTGGCATATACGGACTGACCGCCGCGAGCTTCGGCGGCACGGGGTATGGAATGCTTGTGGAGAAAGAGGAATGTGACATTACCGAACAGGAAATGCGTATTCCCGGACTCCCGCCGGAGTGGAACGGGTTTACCATCGGTCTTGTGAGCGACATCCATTCGAGCATGTATATGCGCAAGAAAGAAATGGATGAATATGTGCGCCGCCTCAATGATCTCGGGACCGACCTCATCGCCATCGGAGGGGATCTCGTCAACAGTTCTGTCGACGAAGTGTATCCTTTTGCCGAAGCGTTCAACAAACTGCATGCTCCGATGGGTGTCTTTGGCATTCTGGGCAACCACGATTATTACTCCGGTGATCCCGAGACAGTAGCCCGCGTCGCCACCGAGGCAGGCATCCATATGCTGAGAGATGAGGGAATCACGCTCAAGAGGAATGGCCGGGAACTGCTCCTTCTGGGAGTTGATGACACAGGTACTTCTGCGGATGCGACACAGAAGATCCGTCAGTCGATGGCAGATCTCCCGAAGAATACTGCACGTGTTCTGCTCTGCCACAGACCCTACTACTTTAAGGATGCAGCCTCGCTTGGCATCGATGTAATGCTCAGCGGACACACTCATGGCGGTCAGCTGGTTTTCGGCAGAATCGGCAACACCGCCTTCACCCCGGCGATATTGGCGTCTCCGTATGTGTCGGGTCATTATCGGGACGGTGCAGCCCAGATGTACGTTTCAAGGGGAATCGGCACCGTCGCCGTGCCTGTGCGAATCAACTGCCCGCCTGAACTCACACGCATTATTCTGCGCCCTGCGTAGAAGTGCAGTTCAAAAGTTCTACCGCAGAGGCACTGAGGCGCAGAGAGAGTATATCGATAGTGCACTCTCCCCAACAACACAGGCTTTTCCCTGCGTCTCTGCGGTGATATTCCCTATCAAGGATTTTCGACCTGTTTTCTCGTGGCCCCCGGCCGAGGCAATGATTCAACACAACAAGTGTCACACACAACAAGTGTCACCATTCACTTCCTTTGCAAATCTTCAAGCGATTGGGTATATTCCGGTAACAAGCAGCGGAGCCAAATGAACTACACTATTCTGGCCACCTGGGCACGCGAAGCGAAACGCAATTCATATTCGCCGTATTCCCGCTTCCGGGTGGGTGCTGCAGTCCTCACCACTGACGGTCGGGTTTTCACCGGCTGCAACATCGAGAACAGCTCCTACGGTCTCACCACGTGCGCAGAACGCACAGCGCTTTTCAAAGCAGTGTCCGAAGGAGAGCGTTCGTTTGTGGCGATAGCAATCGCTTCAGATGAAGACACATTCACTCCCCCCTGTGGTGCTTGCAGGCAAGTCATCTTTGAGCTCGCCGGCAACGTCGATGTCGTTCTTACGAAGAAAGACGGCACTTACCGCGTCAAGAAGATGCTGGAACTCCTGCCTCAGCCCTTCGATGGGAAAAACCTCAAGAAAACCCAACGCAAGAAGAAATGACATTTCCTACGCAACACGAATCTCCCCGGAGGACCGGTTGGATTGAAGTAATCGCCGGTTGCATGTTCAGCGGNNTGTTCAGCGGCAAGACCGAAGAGCTCATTCGCCGCCTGCGCCGCGCTCAGATCGCACGGCAGGAAGTCGCAATATTCAAGCCCAAGATCGATACCCGTTACAGCAACGACCACATCGTTTCCCACAGCGAGCTGAAGATCCCGTCAACAGTCGTGGAACGACCCGATGAGATTCTTAAGGCCGTGGGCAGTGCGCAGGTGGTCGGCATCGACGAAGCCCAGTTTTTCGACATGTCGATTGTGGATGTGGTAGATCAGCTTGCCAATGAGGGCAAACGGGTCATAATCGCCGGTCTTGACCAGGATTACCGCGGGAAGCCTTTTGAGCCGATACCGCAACTGCTGGCAGTAGCGGAATATATCACCAAAACCCTGGCAATCTGCGTAATCTGCGGAAACCCGGCGGACCGCACTCAACGCACCACTGAAGCCAATGAGCGGGTCCTTGTGGGTGCAAAAGATACTTACGAGGCAAGGTGCCGAATGTGTTTCAAGCCTCCCAAGGGATGATGACTACACCTTACAAATAAAATTAAAGAAATCGGCTAAATCTTGTGATCACAATAAGTTGATTTTAACACTGCAGGTATTTTCTAGGTATTACTTTCAACTGTTTCTGGCGTTCCCGCCGTAGGCGCAATGGCTAACGCTAACCAATACCAAGTGAGACCAACAACAAGGCAAGTATCTTTGATGTAACCTTGCCAAAAGGCTCTGAAGAGAACCTTGATCCCGAATCTCTCCAAAGAAAGCGTGTGAGCAACTCTCATCCAGACAAACAAGAGTTCCTAAGAACAATCCCGGCCGCAGTGGAGGCTATTCAGGAGCATGCTCCCTTCCGGCCTGAGATCGCTGTCGTTCTAGGCTCGGGACTTGGCGGATTCACGGAATCACTCTCCTGCAACGCCGTGCTCCAAACGGCATCCATTCCAGGGTATCCCCATTCGACAGTCGAAGGACACAAAGGCGAGCTTGCTTTTTGCACCGCAGGGTTACGCCGGACCCTCACATTCCGCGGCCGCGTCCATTTCTACGAGTCAGGAAACGTCAACGCCATTCTCTTCCCCATCCGTGTGGCTGCCGCCCTGGGGGCACGCATTCTCGTCATCACGAATGCCGCCGGTGGAGTGAACCGGACCTTTGTTCCCGGTGATCTCATGCTCATTTCTGACCATATCAACTTCACGGGAGAAACCTGCCCGGAACCCGGCGCATCGAAAAGCAGGGGAGCTCTGTATGACCCGCAACTCATCCGGATTGCAGAAAATACTGCAAATCAGATCGGTGTACGGGTGGTACGCGGTGTGTATGCAGCAATGAAAGGCCCGTCGTATGAGACTGCTGCCGAAATTGAAATGATCCACCGCATAGGGGGTGATGCGGTCGGGATGTCCACGGTTCTCGAGGTCGCACTCGCCTCCTCCCTGGGAATGCGTGTGCTGGGGATATCCTGCATCACCAATAAGGCCACCGGGACCAGCAGTGCGAAGCTGAACCACGAAGAGGTAACGGTTGTGGCCCATCAGGTGCGTGAACAGTTTTCCCGTCTTCTCACGCACGTGATCAAGGCTCTCCCTCCGGCCTGACCAGGTCTTCAACCCAGAACAACCCGATCAATCAGCATAAGCGCCAAAATCACAGACAGATAGATGAGCGACGTGACGAACACCCGGCGCGCATTGTCGTTGGTTATCTCCCGCGCAAAGCGATAGGCAACGGCGAAGAATGCCCCGCCCGCGATCAGCGCCCCCCCGAAGAATATCCACCCCATCAACCCCACAAGGGAGAGTGACAGTGCGACGGGAGTCAGAGCTGCACAATACAGCAGTGTAAGCCGCCCGGTGACCCCGCCGGATGCATCGTATGCCGGCAGCAGACGATACCCCCCACGCGCATAATCGCGCCGGTACATCCAGGCAAGCGACAGGAAATGCGGCATCTGCCACATGAAGAGGAAGAGAAACAGCAGGTAGGCTTCGAGAGAAAAACCTCTCCCGACGGCAACCCATCCT
>PMMO01000206.1 GCA_003162215.1 Ignavibacteriota bacterium | reverse complement strand
CCGGGGCAGGGAAGCGTGTTTACGGTCACGCTTCTACGCTCTCAACCATCACCCACTCAAGCGGCTCCCGTTATTGGAACGAACGCATGAAAAAGAGTGAACTCGGTATTCTCGTTGTGGACGACGAATTGATCGTTCGCGAATCTCTTACCAAGTGGTTCCGCGAAGATGGATTTCGTGTCGATGCCGCTCCCGACGGTCCCACTGCATTGAAGAAGCTTCAAATAGAGAAGTGGAATCTCATCCTGGTTGATATCAAAATGCCGGGCATGGANNGATATCCGCATGCCGGGCATGGATGGGATGGAGCTGTTGCATCGGGTCAAGCGTATGAACCCGAACACCGTGGTCATCATTGTTACGGCCTTTGCTACGGTCGAGACTGCGGTCCGCGCCTTGAAGGAGGGCGCATACGACTATATAACGAAGCCGATTGACCCCGACTACCTCAATCACATCGTCATCAACGCTCTTGAGCAACAGTTATTGGTCCTTGAAAACCAGCGACTACGCGATGCAGTGAGCGAGTTGACTGCCGGTTCGGAGATCATCGGCGAGTGTCCGGAGATGCACCATGTGCTCGAGCTTGTGCACACGGTGGCCCCCACAGAAACCACGGTGCTGATCAGGGGGGAAAATGGAACGGGCAAAGAGCTCGTTGCACGTGCGATCCACCAACTGAGTCCGCGGCGCTTCTCTCCGATGATGACCGTCAACTGCGGGGCTATCAGCGAACTGCTTGTGTTAGACGAGCTGTTTGGCCATGAGGCGGGTGCATTCCCGGGCGCGCACCAGATGCAAAAGGGAAAAATTGAACTGGCCGACGGCGGTTCGCTCTTTCTGGATGATGTCGGGAGTCTCGATGTGAAAACGCAGGCGGAGCTCCTTCGCGCCATGGAGATCAAACAGATCCTCCGCCTCGGTGCAGTCGAGCCGATCAGCGTTAGTTTTCGGGTTTTGTGTGCGAGCCAGGAGAATCTCGACAAAGCGGTTCGTGAGGGGCGATTCAGGGAAGAGCTGTTTTACCGTTTGACGGTATTTGAAATCTTGCTGCCGCCGCTCCGGGCGCGGCGGGGTGACGTGGCAAAGCTCGCGCACTTCTTTCTCGGAAAATACGCCCGGGCAATGAATCGCAAAATGCATGGGTTTTCGCCTGAAGCCATGCTCGCACTCAAAGCCTACGATTGGCCCGGCAATGTGCGTGAGCTCCAGAACGTGATTGAACGTGCCCTCGTCGTGGCACGGGGTCAAATGATCGAACGGGAGCACCTGATTTTGCACAGGGACATCGCTTCACCGTCTGTGGGGAAACGGCTCGATGATGCGGAACGCCTGCACATTGAGGGCATCCTCCGTGAAACCGGGTGGAATATCAGCCGGAGCGCAATTATTCTCGACATCGACCGGGTGACACTCTATCATAAGATCGAGAAGTACGGCCTGAAGCGTGAAGCGTAGCGATCGCTGCCGCGTTGATTTTCTGTGCCGCTTTAGCCATATTGCGTAACCTCAAACGCAACGCGCACTTTACGAGGAAGGCATGGCACAGACACTTTATGATATAGTGGTTCTCGGGGGGGGGCCCGGCGGCTATACGGCGGCTATACGGGCAGCTCAACTTGGACTTCGAACAGCAATTATCGAACGTGAACGCCTCGGTGGTGTTTGTCTTAACTGGGGCTGTATTCCCACCAAAGCCCTTCTTCGCAACGCGGAAATCTACCATTTGGTCCGCTCCGCGGGCGATTGGGGTATCTCCGCAGAAAACGTCCGCCTCGATTTTTCCCACGTGATCAAGCGCAGCCGAGGAATTGCCGATCGCATTTCCAAAGGGGTTGAGTATCTGATGAAGAAGAACAAGATCGACAAGATCAGCGGGTCGGGACGGCTTCTTTCGGCAGATGCCATCGAGGTGCGTGCGGAGGGGAAGGCGACTATAACCGTGAAGGGGAAGCACATCATCATTGCGACCGGGGCCCGCCCGCGTCCGATTCCGGGCGTGACCATCGACCGCAAACAAATCATTACCAGTATGGAAGCAATGGCGCTGCCGGAGCAACCCGCATCGATGGTGATTATCGGCGCGGGTGCGATCGGCATCGAATTCGCATCGTTCTATAATACCATCGGTACCAAAGTCACCGTCGTCGAAATGATGCCGACAATCCTGCCGATCGAAGACAAAGAACTGACGAAAGTGCTTGTAGCAAGCCTTCATAGGCAGGGAATTCGGTTCCTCACTGAGTCCCGGGTCGAGGGCATAACGGCCGGTCCCGACGGCGTCACTGTAAATGTGCACAATGCCTCGGGAACACAGGAACTAAGCGCCGATGTTACACTGGTGGCAATAGGCGTTCAAGGGAATGTTGAAACCATCGGACTTGAATCCCTCGGCATCAAAGTGGAGCGGGGACACATTGTAGTGGACAAGAGTTACGGCACCTCCGTTCCCGGCGTGTTTGCTGTTGGCGACGTTATTGGTCCGCCCTGGCTTGCCCATGTGGCTTCGGCGGAAGCGGTGATTTGTGCTGAGGGCATTGCCGGTCGCAATCCTGAACCACTGGACTACTCGACCATTCCAGGGTGCACATACTGCCATCCGCAGCTTGCCAGTGTCGGCTTCACCGAAGAAATGGCGGTGGCTGAAGGGTACGAAGTCAAAGTGGGTCGATGCCCATTCCGGCCGCTGGGGAAGTCTCTCGCGATTGGTGAGACGGAAGGCATGGTGAAACTCGTGTTTGATGCGAAATACGGCGAACTGCTCGGTGCGCACATCCTCGGCTCGGATGCTACAGAAATGATCGCAGAGCTTGTGCTCGCCAAGAAGCTGGAGGCGACCGGGCCGGATATCTTCCGTACGATCCACGCGCATCCAACGCTGAGCGAAGCAGTGATGGAGGCCGCCGCTGCGGCGTACGGCGAGGCGATAATCATTTGACCGTGTCGGAACAGTCGCGACGCATCGAGGTTGTGCGATTGGGGCGTTCGGAGTACCGTGCTTGCTGGAAGCTTCAACGGTGCCTGCAGGAGCGCCGGGCTGCGGGTGACATCAGCGACGTGCTGCTGCTTACCGAGCACGATCCGGTGATTACGCTCGGTACGACCGCAAATGCGAACCATCTGCTTGCATCTGCCGGTCAACTCTCAAGCGAGGGCATCGACGTTGTCAGCATCGATCGGGGAGGCGACGTCACGTACCACGGCCCAGGGCAGCTCGTCGGGTACCCCATTTTCGATCTTAGACAGCAGAGGCCGGATCTCCACTGGTATCTGCGGCAACTGGAGGATCTGGTGATCGGTGCGCTTGCTGCATACGGTGTGTATGCTTCCCGTGTGGAAGGATACACCGGAGTCTGGGTGGGAGAAGAGAAGATTTGTGCAATCGGGATCAACGTGCGCCGGTGGGTGACGATGCATGGTTTCGCGCTGAATGTCAACACCGACCTCTCTTCCTTCCGCCACATCGTCCCTTGCGGGATTTTCGAACGGGGGGTGACGTCCCTGGCCGCACTTCTTGGACAACGCGTCGTTATGCGCGATGTCGAGAGCGCGCTGCTGGGAACCTGCACNNCCTGCGAACGCATTTTTCACAGAACTGTCCACGAGACTACTTGCAGGGAGCTGGGGATCGATAGTGAATCTCTCCAACGACCGGTTGCTGAGTGCATATAAGACGGTCCTGACCGCCCGTCTTATCGATGCGAAGATCCTGATCCTGTTGAAGCAGGGCAAGGCATTCTTCCACATCGGGTGTTCCGGGCATGAAGCGGCGCAGGTGGCCACTGCTGCTGCAATGCGCCCGGGATATGACTGGGCATACCCATACTACCGCGACCTTGCGTTCTCCATGCAGTACGGTTACAGCATCGACGATGCATTGCGCGAGGCCATGCACCGCGAAGGCGGTCCCGGCAGCAACGGCTTCAGTATGATGGGGCATTACGGTCATCCAAAGCTGCGCATCGTGGCGCAATCGAGTCCTACGGGCACCCAGTACCTGCAAGCGGTGGGGACGGCGATGGGTGCAGTCCGCGAAGGGAAGGATGAGGTGGTCTACGTCTCATCCGGGGAGGGAGCGACGAGCGAGGGAGAGTTTCATGAGGCATTGAACTGGGCGTCCCGCGAACGTTTGCCGGTGATCTTCCTGATAGAGAACAACCGGTATGCGATTTCCGTACCGGTGGCTGATCAGGTTGCGGGAGGATCGGTCGCAAAGATGGTGCAGGGGTATGACGGGCTTGCTGCCCACTGTGTGGATGGATGCGATTTCGCTGCGATGTTTGACGTCGCGGAACGGGCAGTCGAGAGGGCCAGAAAAGGAGAAGGCCCGACACTGATTGAAGCTCAGGTGGTGCGTCTCCTGGCGCATTCTTCTTCGGACGACCAGCGAAAATACCGTGACCCCAAAGATCTGGAAGAGGATCTCCGTCGGGATCCCCTGCCCCTTTTTGAACAGCTCGTGATCGAGCGTGGAGTAATGACTGCCGAGCATGCCGCCCGGTTGAAGGAGGAAGTGCAGGCCGAGATCAACCGTGTTGCGGAGAATGTTGAAGAGCTTCCGGTTCCTGATCCGGCGGAGGTCGAGAGGTTTGTCTATTCTCCGGAGCATCGCGTTGTGGCCGAAGGGTTTGTTGAACCGGAACATGCGGGTCCGAAAACCGTTCTTGTGGATGCCATTAATCATGCGCTGGCCGAAGAGCTGGAGAGGAATCCCGGCATGATCGTGTACGGCGAGGACGTCGGACGCGGGAAGGGAGGCGTGTTTACAGCCACCAAGGGTTTGACGGAGAAGTTCGGCGAAAGGCGTGTGTTTAACTCTCCGCTGGCCGAGGCGAGCATTGTCGGGACCGCGTTTGGCCTTGCTGTACGTGGCACCTTTAAGCCGGTTGTGGAAATACAGTTTGGCGACTATATCTGGCCGGCGGTTATGCAGATCCGTGACGAGGTGGCGATGCTGCGGTATCGCTCGTACAACACCTGGTCATGTCCCATGGTGATCCGCGTTGCCGTAGGAGGGTATATCCACGGTGGCCTCTATCACAGTCAGTCCATCGATGGTTTTTTCACGCATATGCCCGGAATCCGCGTGGTTTTCCCGTCGAATGCAGCCGATGCAAAGGGGTTGTTGAAGACCGCTTGCCGCGAGGACGATCCGGTGCTCTTTCTTGAGCACAAAGGGTTGTACCGTCAGGGATTTGCTGCATCACCGGAGCCGTCAGCCGACTATCTTCTGCCGTTTGGAGTTGCGAAGGTGAAGAAACCCGGCGATGACATCACGGTGATTACCTGGGGGATGTTGGTGCAGCGGTCGCTGGATGCGGCGCGTGCAGTGGAGGAACGGCTTGGCCTCAGTGTTGAAGTGATCGATCTGCGGACGTTGAATCCGCTGGATAGGGAGACGATACTCGCATCAGTCCGGAAGACGGGGAAGGCGCTGATCGTTCATGAAGATACGCTGACCGGCGGCTTCGGCGGGGAAATCGCGGCGATCATCGCGGAGGAGGCGTATGAAAGCCTGGATGCCCCTGTGCTGCGAGTCGCCGCGAAGGACGCTCCGATACCGTACGCCCCGCCGCTGGAGTACGCGATGTTGCCACAGGAAGCAGATGTTGTACGGGCGTTGGAAAAGCTGGCGCGGTACTAGACGCACCCTCACCCCCTCACTCCGGGGGTGATCACGAAGTGAGTGCTGTCATCGCTCGCAATGACACGTGCCCTACTTTTTGGTCAACCCCGGGGAGGGTGAGGGTTATGCAACCTTCATAACCTTATGGAGTCTGATGATGGCACGGATCGAAGTCATCATGCCGCAGATGGGTGAGAGTATCACTGAAGGGACGATCGTCAAATGGCATAAGAAAGTAGGCGATCAGGTGAAGAAGGATGAAACTCTCCTGGAGATCAGCACAGACAAGGTAGATTCTGAGATCCCGTCTCCCGGCACCGGTGTGCTGGCGGAGATAGTGATTGCCGAGCAACAGACGGTAGCGGTGCGGACGGTGATTGCGTATCTCGAATCCGAGGCGGGGCAGGAGCCGCCCGGGCAGGCGTCGCCTGTGCAGGCGCCACCAGTACACATGCCGGCTCCGGCGTCGCAACCGGAACCGGGAGGTACGGCCCTCCCGAAGGATGCCCATCCGGAAGGGAGATTCTATTCGCCGCTGGTGCTGAGTATTGCCCGGGCGGAGGGGCTTCCGCTCGAAGAACTCCAACGGGTGCCGGGCTCGGGGGAGGGGGGACGCGTGTCGAAGAAAGACATTCTGTTGTATCTCACGACGCGGGGAAAAACTCCGATCGCCGAACCGAAGAGTCCGCCGCCGCCGCCCCCGCAACAACCCGCCCCTGCGCGATTGGCGGAGATGCATGAGAAGTTCACTGCCGCAGACGTCGAGCGGATTCCGATGACTGCTGTCGGGCAAAAGATGGCTCAGCACATGGTGCAGAGCATGCAGACGTCACCGCATGTGGCTGCGGTGCACGAAGTAGACATGACTGCTGTGGTGCGCCATCGGGCTGATCATGCGGAGGAGTTCGAACGCCGGGAAGGGTTCAAGCTGTCATTCATGCCCTACATTGTCGATGCGGTTGTGCAGGCGATCAAGAAGTATCCATTGATCAACAGCTCCGTCGAAGGTACCACCATCATCCGGAAGAAGTTCATCAACATCGGCGTAGCGGTCGCCTCCGACAACGGGCTCATTGTCCCTGTGGTCAAGAACGCCGAGGAGAAGACCTTCGTTGAGCTGGCGAGGGCGGTGCATGATCTCGCCGAGCGCACACGCACGCGGAAACTGATGCCTGACGATGTGCAGAGTGGCACGTTCACGATTTCGAACTACGGCGTTTTCGGCACCCTTATCGGCACGCCGATCATCAACCAACCGCAAATTGCCATTCTCGGGACCGGGGTGATTCAGAAGCGCGTGGTGGCGGTGGGTGATGCGATTGCGATCCGTTCGACGGCCTTTTTCACGATGTCGTTCGATCATCGTGTCGTGGATGGTTTGCTCGGCGGGATGTTTCTGGATCAGGTGGTCAAGAATTTGCAGGGCATTGACCCTGCATTGAAAATCTAGAGAGTTCTGGAAAACACTTTTCGATTTTCCGCAGAGGTGCAAAGGATCCATAAGGAAGGGGAGGATGAGGTAGTGGCACAGGAAGGTGGAGTTGTGCGGAGGCCGGAATGGTTGAAGGTGAAGATTCCAGCCGGAGAGGGTTATCTCCGGTTGAAGGATCTGATGGCGCGGCACCGGCTGCATACGGTGTGTGAGGAAGCGCGATGCCCGAACATGGGCGAATGCTGNNTCGATTCTGGCGAGCCGGCCCGGGTTGCCGAAGCGATTCGCATCATGGAAGTGCGTCACGCGGTGATTACGTCGGTAAATCGCGACGAGCTTGACGACGGTGGCGCTTCGATTTTTGCTGCGACCATCCGTGCCGCGCGGGAAGCCCGGGCGGGCATAACGATCGAGGTCTTGATTCCGGACTTCCGGGGAGATGCTGCGGCGCTGCAGATTGTCGTCGATGCGCATCCGGAGATCCTCAATCATAACACCGAGACAATTCCGCGCCTGTATCCCACGGTACGACCTCAGGCGAAGTACACCCGTAGTCTGGAGCTGTTAGAACGGGCGAAGCACGCCGGCATGGTCACAAAGAGCGGCCTGATGTTGGGGTTGGGGGAGACGAATGAAGAGGTACTGGAGGTCTTGTCCGATTTGCGCGCTGTTTCATGCGACATTGTCACGCTCGGGCAGTATCTGCAGCCTACCAAGGAACACCTTTCCGTAGACCGGTTTGTGCGCCCGGAGGAGTTCGCGATGCTGAAGGAAAAGGGAATTGCGATGGGATTCCGGCACATTGAATCGGGTCCCCTGGTTCGCAGTTCCTACCACGCCGCCATGCACATTAGCGTGTGATTTTCTTGACAAAGTGCTGCGAATTCCGTAAATTCGATATCTGAATCGCTTTCCCCCGGTGTCATTATCCTTCTCAAGGAGTGTTTTTCGTGGAAAAGACAACACGATTCTTTACGGTCAAGGACGTTGAGCAGAAGTGGCATCTGGTGAACGCAGATGGCAAAACTCTCGGGCGTGTGGCCACGCAGGTCGCCCGGCTGTTGCGCGGCAAGCACAAACCGGAATTCACGCCGAACGCCGACCTCGGTGATTTCGTTGTCGTTGTCAATGCTTCGAAAGTGAAGTTTACGGGCAAGCGTGCCGAGCTGAAAGAATACTTCCATTATACGGGATATCCGGGTGGCGCGACCTTTGAGAAGCTGCAGGATATTTTCCGCAAGCACCCCGAGCGAGTGTTCGAGCATGCGATCAAGGGNNCAAGGTCTACGCCGGGCCCGAGCATCCGCATGTGGCCCAGCAACCGCACTCATTTTCCGTGTAACAATTTCTTTTGCAGGAGCCTGAACGCAGCATGCACGCACACATGACGACAGCAGTCGGCAGACGAAAGACTTCGGTCGCCCGGGTCATTTTGCTGCCCGG
>PMMO01000201.1 GCA_003162215.1 Ignavibacteriota bacterium | reverse complement strand
GACATTTCTACCGAGTCATAACAGGCGCCTCGTACAGGTGCCCCTGTTTGTTGATTGTCCCTGAGGATTGTTGTACATTGTTCTGAAAATTTCCACACCAATGCAATCCACCGTTCTCTTCGTCCTCGACGGACAGCTCGTCCGCCTGGAATTCCCACCGAGTGGGTCCCTCCCATTGACGACGACGCTTCTTGAGTATTTGCGGACCCTTCCGGGGCATCGGGGCGTCAAAGAGGGTTGTGCCGAAGGCGATTGTGGTGCCTGCACGGTCGTGCTCGCCGAACCGGATGGCGCACACGGGCTTAAATACCGCGCAGTGGATTCTTGCCTCGTTTTCCTTCCCATGCTCCATGGCAAGCAGGTGATCACGGTGGAGAATCTCCGCGATTCCTCCGGAACGTTGCATCCGGTCCAAAAGGCACTCGTTGACCACTACGGAAGTCAGTGCGGCTTCTGCACGCCGGGAGTGGTGATGTCGCTCTTTGCGCTGTACAAGTCTTGCCCCTCTCCGTCCCACGATGATGCGGTTGATGCGCTGGCAGGGAACCTCTGCCGATGCACCGGATACCGTTCGATCATTGATGCCGGTCTTGCCGCGTGCGGGGATGGCATGACCGACCATTTTACCTCCGAAAGCAAAGGGATTGCGGAACTCCTCTCGTCTGTTCCGATAGGGAGTCTATCGATGAACGCCGGCGGGCAACGCTATGTGCGTCCTGCCACACTCTCCGAAGCATTGGAATTCAGACGCGCGGATCCGGCTGCACTGGTCGTGTGCGGAGCAACGGATCTTGCGCTTCGTGTCACCAAGAAGCATGAACGAATCCCCTCGATTCTCGACATCTCGGGAATTCCGGAACTCCGCACCATCGAATTCGCACAAAACGGCATATTATTCGGCGCTGCCTCGACTCTCCAGGAGGTGTTGGAGAGCTCAGCAGAGGATGTACCGGCTCTAGCCGAAATGCTGCGCGTCTTTGGGTCCAGACAGATTCGCAATATGGCAACCCTCGGCGGGAATATCGGGACCGCATCTCCGATTGGCGACACGTTGCCTGTGCTTCTTGCTCTCCAGGCGGAGATCGAGCTTGCCGGACCCGGCGGTGCACGCCGCATCCCGATTGAGGAGATGATCATCGGGTACCGCAGAACCGCGTGCCGGGCCGATGAACTGATCACACGTGTGTTCATTTCCATACTACCACGGGATGTGATCATACGATCATACAAGATTTCCCGGCGTCACGATCTGGATATCTCCACAGTGAGCGCGGGGTTCCGTTTGGAAAGGGATGTACGGGGGACCGTGAGCAAGGTGCTCCTGGCATTTGGCGGAATGGCAGAACAGACACGTCGTGCTGTGCGCACGGAGCTGTTCCTTTGCGAAAAGCAATGGTCACGTCCCGTTGTTGAAGAAGCCATGGAAGTCCTCGCGGAGGAATTTGTTCCGTTGAAAGATGTGCGCGGGAGCGCGGGGTTCAGAACGACCGTCGCACGGAATCTGTTGCTGAAGTTCTGGGACGACACATCCGCATATTCAAAGGTTCGCCGCTTTGCGGACGTGGAGGCATAGCATGGATGCAGTCATTCCTCATGATAGTGCAGTGGCGCATGTCACCGGCGAAGCCGTCTACGTCGATGACATGATCGTGTCCGATCGTCTCCTTGTGGGGCATGTTGTGACCAGCCCGCATGCCCTCGCACGGATCCGGAGTTTCAACCTGGAGGCTGCGCGGAAAGTCCGGGGCGTCCATGCTGTCCTGAGTGCGGCGGATATTCCCGGCCACAACCAAATAGGGCCGGTGATCAAAGATGAACCATGCCTTGCGGCCGAAACAGTTGAGTGTGTGGGCCAGGCGGTGTTCCTGATCGCGGCCGAGACTGAGGCGCAGTGCCGGGAAGCCGAGGCATTGGTCGGCGTCGAATATGAACCTCTTCCCGCTGTTGTGGATCTTCCCACGGCGATGTCACAGGGGATGCTTCTCGGGCCGCCTCGAAAAATGGAACGGGGTGAACTTGCCAACGGATTGCTCCGTTCTGCGCACCGCATCAGCGGGGAGTTGAACACGGGGGCACAGGAGCATTGGTATCTGGAGACACAAGTTGCCCTGTGTATTCCGGGTGAGGGGAATGAGGTGACGGTGTATAGTTCGACACAGCATCCGTCAGAAACGCAAGCACTGATCGCTGAAGTGCTCGGGATCGGCAAGAACGATGTTGTTGTCGAAGTGCGTCGTGTAGGCGGTGGATTCGGGGGCAAAGAAACCCAGGCCAATCACCCTGCCTGTTGGTCTGCGCTTTTAAGCCGGGCAACCGGCCGTCCTGTCAAAATCCGATTGTGCCGTGACGACGACATGATCATGACAGGAAAACGGCATCGTTACCTGACGCGCTACGAAGCGGGTTTCGATGGTGATGGCCGCCTGCTTGCAGTGAAGCTCGAGTTGAATGCAGACGGCGGCATGGCGACGGACCTTTCATTTGCGATTCTCGAGCGGGCGATGCTCCATGTCGACAATGCCTACTTCATACCCAATGTTTCAGTCGTCGGTTGCGTCTGGAAAACGAACCTTCCATCGAACACAGCATTCAGAGGATTTGGCGGGCCGCAGGGAATGGCTGCCATCGAAACGATTATCGATCGTGTCGCGCGCCGGTTGCATATCGACGCGGCCGAGGTCCGGCGGAGAAATTTCTATGGTGAGGGTCATCGCAACACCACGCATTACGGGCAGGTCGTGGAGCGAAACCACCTCTCCACAATGTACGAACGTCTGTTATCGTCGGCTGACTATGCTGCACGGCGCAGTGCCATCAATGTGTTCAATCACGCTCACGAATTCCGGAAGCGGGGACTTGCTCTCACACCTGTAAAGTTCGGTATTTCCTTCACGACAACCTTCCTGAATCAGGCGGGCGCGCTCGTTTTGATCTATACGGATGGCACCGTTTTGATCAATCACGGTGGTGTTGAGATGGGGCAGGGTCTGCATACCAAGATCCGGGGCATCGCTGCACGGGAGCTCGGGATTCCGTTCGAAAGGGTCAAAGTGAATGCAACAAATACAGGGAAAATTCCGAATACATCAGCCACGGCCGCATCTTCGGGAGCGGATCTGAACGGCATGGCTGTCAAGTGCGCGATCGATACGCTCAAAGCACGCATTGCACAGGAGATTGCCCGGGTATTTGGCGAGCTCTATGCCGGTGAGGAAACACTTGCAAAGGATATCTCTTTTGAGAATGGCACAGTCTACGATCGTGCGCACCCGGAGCGCGCAATGTCCTTTGCGCAGACCATGCAGACCATGGTTCTGAGACAAGTGGGGCTGAGCGCCACAGGTTTCTTCAAAACTCCCGATATTGGTTGGGACAAGCAGACAGGCAGGGGGAGGCCATTCCTCTACTATGCATTTGGCATGGCAGTCACGGAGGCCGAAATCGATCTATTGACCGGTGCACACACGATCCTGCGGACCGACATCATTCATGACGTCGGCGATTCGTTGAACCGCGGCATTGACCTGGGACAGATCGAGGGGGGGTACATTCAGGGGCTCGGGTGGTGTACAACCGAAGAGATCCTCTGGGATGAGCGCGGTCGATTGCTGACGCATTCCCCTGATACGTACAAGATCCCGACAGCCGGCGATATTCCCCGTGATTTTCGTGTGACCATTCTTGACGATGTGCCCAATCCGCTTGTGGTCAGGAACAGTAAGGCGGTCGGAGAACCTCCGTTCATGCTGGCGTTGTCGGCATGGCTGGCAATTAAAGATGCCATTTCCGCCGCGGCCGACCATGCGCTCGAGCCAGACTTTTCGCTCCCAGCTACGCGGGAGGTGATTGTCAACGCAGTGGAAGCACTGCGTCGTTGCACGAGGCGGCAGGAACCCGTCATGCGGTGACACTGCCGGGCGCGCCCGGTTCATCTGGAGCAACAGAAAGGAATAATGAATCTTTCGGAACAGGTCCGTCGTGCGGGCGTAGTTGGTGCCGGCGGTGCAGGTTTTCCTGCTCATGTGAAAGCCGCATCAACCGTGGATACTGTGATCGCGAATGGTGCCGAATGCGAGCCGCTTCTGCACAAGGATTTCGAAATCATGATGCGCCATGCGCCCGAAGTAGTCGAAGGTGTTCGCTTGCTTATGCGATCCACCGGGGCCCGTCAGGGCATCGTCGGCATCAAAGAGAAGAATGCGGATGCAATCGCCGCAATCGCCAATGCCGCACAATCCCCGGAGGTTACCGTGCACGGGCTCGGTGATTTCTATCCATCGGGCGACGAGTATATTCTCGTGTATGAGGCGACGGGACGGTTGATACCTCCCCAGGGAATACCTCTGAATATCGGCGTCGTGGTAAGCAATGTCGAGACACTTTTGAATATTGCGCGGGCTGCGCAAGGAGTCCCGGTGACCCGGAAGTGGATTACGGTGACCGGCGCCGTACGCAAGCCGGTGACGTTTGCCGCTCCGGTCGGAATGACCTTTGCCGATGCGATTGCCGTTGCCGGTGGAGCACAAGCCGACAGCTTCGGTGTATTTGTCGGCGGTGTCATGATGGGTGCACTCGAATTCAACATGGAGCGGGTTGTCACCAAGACCACGGCTGGACTTGTAGTACTCCCTACAGATCATACGTTGGTCGTCCGCAAATCCCAGCCGGAGCGGACCATGCACCGGATCGGGAAGTCTGCCTGCGATCAGTGCAGTTTCTGTACAGAACTCTGCCCGCGGTATGTTCTTGGTTACGATGTTCAGCCGCATAAAGTGATGCGGAGCCTTGGATTCACGCACACCGGTGAAGCCCATTGGAACCGGTACGCAGCACTGTGCTGCGCGTGCGGACTGTGCACGCTCTATGCCTGTCCGGAAGCACTCTTCCCCAAAGAAGCCTGTGACCGCAGCAAACGTGAGATGAAAACCCGCGGAGAACAATGGACCGGGATCACCGAGGTGAAACCTCATGCGATGTATGAAGGCCGGCGCACGCCGATGAAGCAACTGGTGAATCGGCTCGGACTGTCGCCGTATGACCACCACGCGGAGTTTGTCGCTGAGATCTCCATGCCGCGGCGCGTTGTGCTTCCCCTGACCCAGCACGTTGGAGCACCGTCTCTTTCCCGGGTGAAGGCAGGGCAGCGTGTACGTGAAGGGGAGTGCGTTGCAGATATTCGTGAAGGTGCGCTCGGAGCGCGGATCCATGCCAGCGTCGACGGTATTGTTCGTTCCGTCGGCGAGTCGATAGAGATTGAACGAGGATGATGCATGCAAAAGAATGCCATTGGACTCATTGAGCTCTCCAGCATCGCTGCCGGCTACCTTGTCGCCGATGCAATGCTAAAAGCGGCGGATGTCGAGTTGATCCTCTCCCGAACGATCTGCTCGGGCAAATACATGGTGCTTGTGGGAGGCGACGTCGCAGGAGTGACATCCAGTGTGGAAGCCGGGCAAGTCATCGGGCAAGGGGCAGTGATTGATGCTTTCGTCATACCCAACGTCCATCCATCACTGTTTCCAGCGATCAGCGGCACCAGTAAAGTGGATGCGCTTGAAGCGATGGGGATTATCGAGTCGTTTTCTGTCGCCTCCATGATCGAGGCAGCGGATGCAGCAGCCAAGGCTGCGAACGTGCAATTGATTGAACTGCGCCTGGCCATGGCGCTTGGAGGAAAAGCGTTCGTAACGCTGACGGGGGATGTCGCCGCCGCGCAGGCCGCTGTCGATGCCGGTGCCGCCGTTGTCGCTTCCAAAGGACTTCTGGTGAACAAGGTTGTCATACCCAATCCACGCCGTGAACTCCTTTCCGAATTGATTTGATGAGTGCATCCAATGCCAATGATGACATCAGCAGAGTACCGGAGCGTGTCCGTAACGATCTGTGTGTGCGCACTGTTCGCGCTCATGCTTGCTGCCTGCGGCAGCATGAGCGAGGTGGATCGTGCCGCGTCAGCTATTTCACGGCAGAGAGTACGGTCTGAAATAGACTACATTGCCTCAGATGCGTTGAAAGGCCGGAACACGCCGAGTGCGGGTCTGGATTCTGCGGCGCAGTATATTGCGCGGGCCTTCATCAGAGCTGGTGTACAGCCGGTTCAGGGGAGCTACGTTCAACCCTTCACATTGAATATCGTCGCCCTGGGTGATTCCAACTCTCTTGTTGTCACGTCCCCGTCAGGGCGCGAAGCATTTGCGCTGAAGGATGATTTTGTTCCATTCGAAATCACCGCCAACCGCGGGGTGGATGCAGAGGTGGTATTTGCGGGGTACGGCATTACGGCTCCTGCATTCCATTACGACGACTATGCGGGAATCGATGTCCACGGGAAGATCGTGTTCGTGCTCCGGCATGAACCCGGGGAAGAAGACACGGCGTCGGTCTTTGAGGGAAAGAAGGCGACAGAATATTCCAGTGTGGCAACGAAGGTCAGGCAGGCACGGGAACATGGCGCGGTTGGTGTGCTGTTAGCGACTGACCCCCTCAATCACACTTCGCTGACACCCCGTGGTTTCCCATGGCCATCGCTCTCGAAGATCATCCCGATGGACGCTCTGCCTACGACGCTCTCCATGGAGGAGGGAGAGAAACTCCCTGCCGTGCACGTGGGTGAGGGGTTCATCAATCGTTGCTTCGGGAGCGTTGATTCTCTCCGGGCGTTGCAGGAGTCCATCGACAAAAACCTTGTTCCACATTCGTTTCCTCTCAGGGGCATGCATGTTCATCTGCAAACCTCGACGGCGATCCGCGAACTGTCGACACAGAACGTCGTAGGCATGATAGAGGGGAGTGATCCCGGGCTCCGCAATGAAGTCGTCGTCATAGGTGCTCACTACGACCATCTTGGAGTGAAACGGAATGCACCGGCCGGCACGGATTCGATCTACAATGGGGCGGATGATAATGGTTCCGGGACGGTGGCATTGATGGAGGTAGGGACCGCTCTGGGAGCGATGCACGGCAAGCCGTTGCGGACAATCTTGTTGATTGCTTTTGCGGGAGAAGAAAAAGGGCTTTTTGGATCCGAGTATTACGCCCGAAAACCGCTCTTTCCACTCGATAGCACCGTGGCCATGCTCAACATGGACATGGTAGGCAGAAATGCGGAGGATTCTCTCCAGATTATCGGTTCACCCGAGGGGTCGTTCCTTGTGAACACCACGCGAAAGGAAGACCTCAACGTCGGCTTCACGCTCGTCAACACTGCGCTTGAGCCAGGAGGGAGCGACCATGAGAGTTTTGAGAAACGCAACGTGCCGGTTCTGTTCTACCACTCCGGTCTGCACCCGGACTATCATCAGGTGAGCGACGAAGCGCAACGTATCAGCGAAACGAAAATTGCGCGTGTGGCGAATCTGGTATTCAGAACGGCGTGGCAGGCGGCAAATGCACATGATCCACTCATTCACCCATCATCCAGAGGAAAAAAATGAAGCACTCATTGATCCTGCTCGGAACCGCGGCGCTCGTTGTCCTGTGCATCACAGGGAGTCCGGCCCAGGAAAAATACACGCTTACCTATCGCTTCCAGCCGGGAACGACCTATCTCTATGCCGATACTTCCCGCTCAAATCAAACCCAGGAGATGCAAGGGCAGGAAATGAAGATGACATCACTCACCACGATGCGAACGCGTATCGTGTGTGAAAGCGTGAAAACGGATGGGGCAATGATGTTGATCGCATCGCTCGATTCCATGACCGCTGTAATGAAGTCGCCGATGCGCGATACGACGATGGTCATGAACGATCTCCTCGGGAAGAGAGTGCGGATCACATTGGCACCGGGGGGGGCGGTGCTCAATCGTGAGACGATTGATTCCCTCAAGGTGACCGGCATAATGGCTCGCGGTATGTCAATGCGTGAGGCGGTAAGATTCCACCGGATGTCCAAAGACCCCGTGGGCGTCGGCAGCACCTGGAAGAGCGATGTTGTGGACTCGGTGGACATGATGGGTGGCAAGATGATCAGCCATATCAAGATGGACTATGCTGTCGCAGGGAAAGCCGTATGCGAAGGTCGCTCTTGTCTGCAAATCGGCTACAAAGGCGAGATCGCTATTGAAGGGAAGGGGTCAATGATGGGAATGGATCTCTTCATGGAGGGAAAAGGGAAGACTTCGGGGACACTGCTTCTTGATCCGGCAGAGGGGTTGCCGGTGCAGGAGACATCGAGTACCGACACCGAGATGACCGCGGCGGTGACCGGACAACAGAATATGACGATTCCGATTTCTTCAACAATAAAGATGGCGCGTCTGCTTCTGTCCGTTGCGGGAGGGAACAAGTGACACGCGCGCTGCGGGCGCTCTGGCTGCTTGCCGGCATCCTGATCTCGGGTGCAGGCACTGTGGCTGTTGCCGAAGGCACCATTGACTTCGCTGCGCATCGCGCGCAGATGCTCGCCCTCATGGATTCGGGATCAGCGATGGTGCTTCGCTCACCTGACATGCCGATGCGCAACGCAGATGTGAACTATCGCTTTCGACAGGAAAGTAATCTGCTCTATCTCAGCGGGTTGAATCGCCCCCAGGTGACGCTCATGCTTGTGCCCTTGGGCTTCATGCTCCGCGATACGCTTGTTCATGTATTGCTCTTTGCGCACGAATCCACGGATGGCGAGGATCCCCTCCCTCCGCTTTCAGATGGACGTCTCCTTGCGCCCGAACGGTTTCCAGAAATTCTGAGCGCTCTCGTTTCTCGCGTAACGACGCTCTATGTCAATCAGTCAGGCATCGCGTTTAGACAGGACTGGTTAAACGGCAAGCCGCAATGGCTCGAACGTGACAGCCGGAGTGAAGCAGAACAGAAATACCCACAGCTAAAGGTGAAGAATGCCGGCCCGCTTGTCGCCCGGCTCAGACAACGGAAGAGCGCTGCGGAAGTGGATCTCATCCGAAAAGCAATCGGAGCGACGGATGCCGGCCTGCGCAGGGCAATGGTATCCTGTACGCCCGGTGTGCGGGAGTATGAACTGCAGGCGGAGATTGAATACGCAATGGCGCGGAGCGGTGCCTGGGGACAGAGTTTTCCGTCGATCGTGGGCTCAGGCCCCAATGCACTTATCCCGCACTATGAGCTGAATCGCCGGACGGCCCGGGCCGGCGAGGTCGTCGTCATGGATGTCGGTGCGGAGATGAGCGGGTACGCAGCAGATGTGACACGCACAATACCCGTGTCGGGAAGATTTTCAGCGCCCCAACGAAAGGTCTATGAAACAGTGCTGCGCGCGCAACGCGCGGTGATCGCGGCCATCCGCCCGGGTATTTCCTGGAAGACTCTCGATGCCACGGCGCGGGCAGCGATCAAAGAAGCGGGATATGATCGCTTCTGGTTGCACTCGGTGTCGCACCATCTGGGCCTCGATGTTCACGATGCCGGCGTGATGGACACGCTTCGTGACGGCATGGTGATAACGGTTGAGCCCGGCATCTACATCCCGGTTGCTGATACAACCGTGTCGGCGGAATACCGGGGTATCGGTGTGCGGATTGAGGACGATGTACTCGTGACAGGTGACGGCGCGGAAGTGCTCAGCGCCCGCGTCCCGAAAGACATCGTTGACATTGAACGGATCATGAAACGCAAGCGGTAGCATAGCATCGTACAACAGGTGACGTGCCATGAGCGATGAAGAAACGAAGAAACCTGTGGACCCCCCCTGTCTGACTCATGAGTCTGTCAAATGAGTCTGACAAACACTCATCGTCAAAAACGCTCATGATATCGAGATATCTGAAAATGTCCTGATGGTGTGCTTCAACTGAATGTCACAGGTGTTCCCGGCTCCATGATCCGTACACGGTTCTTCATCGCAGGCGGGAGGTGACGGCGGAGTTCTTCCGGAGTACCGGTAAGAATGGGGAATGTTCCGTAATGCATGCCCACAATGTGCCGTGGACGGAGGAGTGTACATGCGAGGGCAGCTTCGACCGGACCCATGGTGAAGTACCCGCCGATCGGCAGCATCGCAAGGTCGGGCCCGTACAACTTACTAATGATCTGCATGTCGCCGAACACTCCGGTGTCTCCCGCGTGGTACACCCTGAAATCGTTTTCGAATCTTATGACGTATCCCGCGGGATCGCCGCCGATGCGCAATTCGCCTCCTGGTTCTATGCCGCTGCTGTGTTCGGCATGGGTCATGGTAATGGTGAGGCCGTCCAGAACCACACTGCCGGATTTGTTGATGCCTTCAACACGGGAAAGCCCCTGACTTTGAAGATACAGTCCGATTTCATGGATGGCGACAATGCGCGCATTGGTGCGGCGTGCGATCTCGATGGTGTTCCCCAAATGATCGGCGTGACCGTGCGTGACCAGGATGATATCGACTGCGCTGATGTTTTTCGCTCCCTGCGGAGCTTTCGGATTGTCCAGCCAAGGGTCAATAAGCAGAACCTTTCCCTTTGGGGATACCAGCGAGAACGCGGAATGACCGAGCCACGTTACGACGATCCCGGCTTTTGCAGAGCGACTTGTCTTCTGTGTCATTTCCTGCTCCCTCTTGTTTGACGAGCTGTGCTGCGAGGCAAACCGACACACGATCAAGTATTCGTGGGGAATACATTAAGATAAAGAAGAGGTGCGTTCAATGCAAGAAGGTGGGATTNNCTTTCTTCTCTGCATCTCCACAAATGTCCAGGTTGCTCATGAAGCGATCAGTGGCCTTTCGAGCCTCTCTTTTTCTGTTTGCTGTTTCAGCCCTGTTTGGCACGCTCGTCGCCCAACCCCGTACTCTCACCATCCTGCATACAAACGACATGCATGCCGCGTTCGTTCCGCGTGAAGCCGTCTGGGTGAAGACCCAGCCCCGTCCGATGGTGGGCGGGTTCACCGAGCTGGCGTATACTGTTGACAGCATCCGCCACACACGATCGGACGTGCTGCTTCTGGATGGCGGAGACGTGATGACCGGAAATCCCATTACAGAGAGAGTCTACAAGGGTGCATCCGGAGGGACGTTGTTTGAGATGATGAACATGATCGGCTATGATGCCTGGTGTCCCGGCAATCACGATCTGGACGTTTCTCAGGCAAACCTGATTGCCCTCGCGTCGATCGCGAAATTTCCAACGCTGTGCGCCAATCTCGTGAACGACCAGCATCAGTTTCCGCTGCACAACATTCCCTACACGATCATCAAGCGCAATGGTCTTCGTGTCGGGATCATCGGGATTATCTCTCAGGAGCTCTACTCGCTTGTGCTTCAGGCCAACCTCACAGGCCTGCGCGTGCTGTCGCCGCAGGAAACAACGCAGAAATATGTTGATCTGCTTCGACCGAAAACCGATCTGGTGATTGCCTTGACGCACCAGGGTGTGGATGAGGATTCCGCTCTGGCGGCTTCGGTGCACGGACTGGACATGATTGTAGGTGCGCATTCGCACACCCGGCTAAAAGTTCCGCGGGTGGTGAACGGAGTGTACATTGTGCAAACCGGTTCGAATATCGAGAATCTCGGTGTCGTATCGCTCACCGTTGACAACCATCGTCTCACGAATGTCAATGGGCGGCTTATCCAGCTCTGGGCAGCGAAGAAACGTCCTACGAGTCCGGTCTCCACACTCGTCGATTCCATGCAGGCGGAAATCGAAAAGGAATACAGCGAGGTCATCGGCGTGTTGCACGGTGATTGGGTCCGGGGGGGAAGCGAATCCGCGATCGGAAGTTACATCACCGAGGCACAGCGGGAGGCCGCGCGCGCGGATGTGGGTTTCATGAACATCCATGGAATCCGCAAAGATTTGCTGGCGGGACCGATTCGCAAGAAGGATCTCTTCGAAGCACTTCCGTTCCGGAATGTCCTGGCAACATTTCAGCTGACCGGTACCCAGCTTCGCACTGTGCTGGAATATGCGGTGCGGACGAGATCGCCGATCCATCTGGCCGGCATCACTGCAACGTGGTTGTTGGGAAGCGACAGTACTGTCGAACTCCGCGATGTGCGCATCAACGGGAACGTCTTGGATGACAAGCGTGCATACAGTTGTGTCGCAAGCGACTATTTGATGGGGGAGGCCGAGAGGTATCTGGGGATCGTTCCCACCGATATCATCTATTTGCCGCTGACACTGTTTGGGACGGTAGAGAAGCGCATACGTGAGGACCACGACATCACGCCGAAAGTGATCCCTGCGCTGCATCGCGCACAATAATTGTCGTTACAGGAGAATGCCGATGGCATCCGTACCTCATTTCCCGGTCCTCATCATCACCGGGCGTCCCGCGGCCGGCAAATCCGAACTTATCGATTTTCTGAAGAAGGCCAATCCCTCTGAACGCCGCCGGCGGTTTCACATCGCCGACTTCGAAGAGCTGGACGACTTCGTCTATGTGTGGGAGACCTTCGAAATTGACGACATCCTTTCGCGCCATAGCAGGAAACGCCTTTGGACGGATCCGAAGTACTACTTCACCGACAACTTCATCTGGAATCTGTACATCGAGCGTGTGAGTCTCGAATACCGGAAGAAAATCGCGCGCGATCCACGCTATCATGACGAAAAAACCACATTGATCGAGTTTGCCCGCGGAGGGGAGAACGGCATCGCCGAAGCGATGAGCTATCTGCACGAGGAAGTGCTCAAACGCGCCTGTCTGATCTACATCCGTGTGTCCTACGAAGAATCAGTCCGCAAGAACCGCCGGCGCGCCCGCAAAGGCCAGGAGGATTCGATTCTTTATCATTCGCTGCCCGATGAGAAGATGGAATTCTACTACGAGACCAATGATTGGGACAAGCTCGAAGCGAAAGACCCGCAATTCCTTCACGTGAAGGGATTCAAGATTCCGTATGCGGTCTTCGAGAACGAGCCGGAAAAGACGCTTGATCCGAAGTTGATCGGAGAGGAGTTGGAACGGACAGCGAAGAAGTTGTGGGAGATCAGTGCCCTTTCTTCCTCGCCGGCGTGACATTCCACAGTGTGACCATGATTCCTGCGCCGGCCAATGCGAAGGGGATCGGTGCCCAGTGCCAGGCTTCCCAACCCCAATTTGTGGTGACATAGCCTACGCCGAGGCCGACAAACGCACCGGCAAGGTACTGCATCCCATCAAACATCCCTGCCGCAGTGGCCGCGGCCTTCTTCCCTACGAAGTCCATTGATGCTGCGCCGCCAATCATCCCGTGAGCTCCATTCACGCAGAAGGAGAGCAGCACCAGGCAGAATGCAGCCGCGATAGGGCCGAGGTTCATCGCATCAGAGACGCCAAAGAGAGCAAGGATGACCGCCATGCCGATGAAACCGAACGCGATTACCGGGGCTCTCCGCCCGGCAAATGATTTGTCAGAAGTGCTCCCAAATACAAATCCGCCAAGGATGCCCGCCAGGGCAATTCCCCATGTGGCAATGAGATAGGGTGCATAGGTGGCGAAGGCAGACTTGTCGGCACCGTGAAAATCCACGAAATATTTCGGCCACCATGCATCAACGACGCTGCGGCGCACAAAGCCAATCATCATTGATGCGACTGCGATCATCCAAGTCACACGCGACGCGAACACTTTCTTGAGTACAAAGTTCAACGATGCGGGCTTGTCACCATCCGTTTCGACCACATCTCCGGTGTCGAACTCGCCGAGACCGGCTGCCGCGGGAGAATTCTCCATCCACTTGTAGTTAAGAAGCAAGAGGACGACAACAAACGCGCCGGGAAGCCAGAAACCGTACTGCCACGGGAGGATGAGGAGAATAAGAGGAACGCCTTGGAACGCAAGCAGCAGTCCGAATCTGATCAAGACTCCGAAAACTCCGGAAAATGTTCCGCGTTCGCGCACGTGGAACCATTGTGCATTGACCTTCACGATCGACAGGGCTCCGAAGGACTGAAAGTATCCGTTGATTCCCCACACGATCGCCATGAGCGTAAGGAGCATCCCGCCTGAAAGGTTATAGCCCAGTGTCGGCGGCACAACGACATGGCGCGACATCCCGGTTCCTTCCCAGATTGCAGGAGAAACAACAGCAAGACTCGAGAGACCGAAAAGAACATTCATGATCGCAACCCCGACGGCGCCAAAGAGGAAGGCTTTCTTCCCTCCGATCCTGTCGGCAAAAGGGCCGTTCAGCACCACGGAAAGCCCGTACACCAGTGGCATCAACGTCTCAAAAATGCCGAGGTCGGTATTCTTCCAGCCGAGAATGTCGGCAAGCAGCGGAGCAAGTGCCGTGTAGTTGTAACGCGTCATGTAGAAAAAAGCGTAGAGAAGACCGAGAAGAAGCCAGTTTAGCGTTCTCCGGCGACGGAATTCGGGTGTGTGCAGAGGCTGGTCAACAAGGGTGTCCGGCATACGGGTAGTAGTACGGTGCGAATGACGTGATGATTTCCGAAGGCCAATATACGCAACCGGACTGAAAAAAGCGCGACCGGACACGGCGTAGGTGATCGACGTACCTTATCGGCGTACCTGATCCCCGCGCAGCTTGAACTAGTCAGATTTTCTGATTACACTATCTGGTTCTCTTTCTTTCAAGAGCATCCCCTTTAACAATAAGGATACACCCATGGACAAGGTTCTTGACCACACTGAACTGTATCGCCTTCCCTGGACACTTCCGGATAACGCCATCAGCTGGCTCGAACCTACAAGCTCGTGCAACCTCTATTGCGATGGCTGCTACAGAAAAAACGACCCCAAAGGTCACAAGTCCGTGGAAGAAATCCGGCGGGAGCTGGAGATATTCAATAGTTTGCGTAAAGCCGACGGCGTCTCGATCGCGGGAGGGGATCCGCTGACCCATCCCGAAATCGAGAAAATCGTTGCCATGGTAGCTGAGATGGGTCAAAAGCCCATCATCAACACCAACGGCCTGGCGCTCACGATGGAGAAACTCAAGGCACTGAAGAACGCCGGTGTTGTGGGTTTCACGTTTCATATTGACAGCGGTCAGAATCGCCCGCATATGAAGGGCAAAACGGAAACCGAACTGAACGAATTGCGGTTGAAGTACGCCCGGATGCTTGCAGAGGTGGGCGACATATCCTGCGCGTTCAATGCCACCGTCTATGAGCACACACTGAAAGACGTGCCGGATATTGTGGCGTGGGGCCAGGAACACATCGACATCGTACATATTCTGGTGTTCATTGCGTACCGGGCGGCGCCGGTGTACAAAGGATATGACTACTATGTGGGTGGGAAAAAGGTCGACATGGCGCCGATCGCGTATGCCATCCAGAAAGACCGCAAGACAAGCATCATGTCAACAGATATAGTGACGGAGATCCGGAAGAAGTATCCGGACTTCATGCCCTCGGCGTATCTCAACGGGACCGAGCGCCCCGACCACTTCAAGTGGCTGTTGACCNNCCATGCGTGTCGGCACGAAGGAGAAGATCTACGGCTACGCCGGGCCGAAGTTCATGGAAATGGGGCAGTCACTCCATCACCTCTTCCGGGGCTCCTATCTGGCCTATACCACTACAAAGACGCTTCGCCGCGGGAAATCAATGCTTTGGCTCTCGCCCTTCGATCGTGGGCTGGCGAAAACCGCCGGCGCATATCTGCACGGGGTCATGCGTTCTCCGGGACAGTTGTTCAAACGTCTGCATATGCAGTCGGTCATGATCATTCAACCTGCGGATTTCATGGACAACGGCGCGCTCAGTATGTGCGATGGATGCCCTGACATCACAGTGTACGATGGCAAGCTCGTCTGGTCCTGCCGGATGGAGGAATTGATCAACTTTGGCGATTGGATTCNNGATTCGTCCTGTCATCGCCAAACCGGCGCACCAGTAGACCATCCCACAACGGGGCGGCGGAGTGTGTCGGGCCGCCCCTGATTGTTCCTTGTCCTATGACAACGATCTACCAGTTTCTCAACGGAGCAATCCGCCCTCTCGACCTCAAAGAGCTGCATCATGCTCTTCACGGCGAAACGGGGATGATCTGGGTTGACATGGAGAACCCGACCGAAGCGGAAGAAGAGACCCTGCTTCTCTCGGTCTTCGATTTCCACTCGTTGACAATCGAGGATTGCCGCAGGGGCAATGATCCGGAAGGCCATCTCCCCAAGGTGGAAGACTTCGGCGATCATCTGTTCATCATCTTTAATCCTGTCGAAGGGAGCACGGCGGCGGATGACGGGGAGTCAATGTTCCGCGTGGAGATCAGCACGTCCCAGCTCAGTTCGTACCTCACCGCACGAGTTCTTGTGACGCACCACTACACCCCGCTCCGGTCGATCAGAAACGCCATGCAACTCCTCGCCAAGAATCCGCTGACGCTCGGCAGGGGACCGGATTTCCTTTTCCACTTCATCATCGACGATATCGTCGACAACTATACGCCGATTCTCGATCGGCTCGACGACGCAATCGACACGATGGAGGATGAAGTCTTTCAGAGACCATCACAGATCGCGATGGTGCGTATGCTCCATCTCAAGAGGAATATCATTACCATCCGGCGGGTCGCAGTGTACCAGCGCGAAATGCTCAGCCGTTTGTCGCGTGGTGAATTCGAACTGATCAACCGCGATGAGATGATCTTTTACCGCAACGTCTATGATCATCTCGTACGCATGACGGACATGGCCGATTCCTATCGTGATATGGTGTCGTCACTGCTTGACGCGTATCTCTCGGTGACCTCCAACCGTTTGAACCAGGT